>NZ_FXUE01000003.1:0-300000 GCF_900182935.1 Fibrobacter sp. UWB10
CAGAAGCGATGCAGCTGCCTAGTGAGTGTAACACAAAAAGCTGTGCTGATTTGATTAAGCCTAATCATCAAGGAATTTGCCCGAACGGTTGGCGATTGCTGACATACGATGATTATTACATCGTGGTTCATGCTGATGAGAATGTTGACCCCCTTGTGGAAGGGGTCCGCGCCAGGGCTTTCGGTGGGCACAATTACAGTGGGTATAGCTTGATTGGGGCCGGATACAATTGGGGTTATAAGTTTAGTCGTAAAGATGAATCGACTTATTGGCATTATCCAGAAGAAGGACGTTCTAATGATGTGAATATCGCTTCTTTTGTTGGATACCAAACAAAAAGTTCGACTTCAAATAGTACTCAGGATACATACAAAACGAATGGTTTCTCTGTCCGTTGTGTAATGGTTGAGTAACCACCATTATCAATGTCTAAACAGAAATCACGTTAGTGATTTCCAATCCGTGTGGCCTTTTTAGCGTGCATCAAAGGAGGTCCCGGCCTTCGCCGGGAAGACAACGGGAGAGGAATGCCCAAAGGCGGAGGAAAGTAAGTCGGCGAGCGAACATTAGAGGCCGAAGGCCGAATCCATGTGAGCGAGGCGAGCTTATACTCATAGAGCATAACTCAACTAAGGCAACAAGTTGCCAAGTTTCGTTTACTTTCTGGAGCCGTGGGCTTTTTCGATCCGTGTGGCTCTTTTGTAAAAAGAAATAAATTTTCGCGAAATTGGCAACAAAACGCCCTAAAAAAGCGTGTGTAGTACAGACAGTGGCTCTGTCTCATTACGGAATGTCCCGTGATGAAACGCTTAAAGGCTATAAATGATTAGAGAAAGTGTTGCTCATTTTCATTTTTATAATTATATTATAATTATCCAGAGGAAATCTATATGCAAGTAGAATTCGTCTGGGATGACAAGAAAAATACATCAAATCAAAAGAAACATGGTGTTTCGTTTGAGGAGGCTAAAACCTGTTTCGAAGATGACCATGCAAGAGTTTTCTTTGATGTTGAACATTCTGCGCAAGAAGACAGGTCAATTCTTATCGGATTGTCAAATCAATTGAGGACTTTGGTTGTTGTATTTACAGAACGAAGCGGGATTGTTTCCGAACAGTTGATAAATCGCATCATCAGTGCCCGAAAAGCGACAAGAAAGGAATTTCAATATTATTGGAACGCAAGAAAAGGAGATTGCTTATGAAGAAGGAATATGATTTCTCAAAAATGAAGGCCAAGAAGAATCCTTATGCAAAGCTTCTCAAGAAACAAATAACCATAAGATTGAATTCTGATACAATCGATTATTTCAAAAATATGGCTGCGGAACTCGGTATTCCGTACCAGGTACTGATTGATTCGTATTTGACGGATTGTGCGAATACGAAACGCAAACTGAACATGAGTTGGAAGTAGGGGGCGGAATAGCGAGATTGCCGAAACGGTCTTGTTATTCCCGTTTCGCCCTTCGGGCTTGCCTGCAACTTTGTTGCAGGTCAAGGCTTCCGCTCAGCGTTTCACTTCGTTCACTTAGAGCGTAATCGAACTCACTTCGTGAGTTCTTCATCTCGCTCTATTTGCAATAAAAAACGAAAGGACACCCAAATGGTGTCCTTTTCGTTTTTATCGGAATAGCGAGATTGACGCCTTCGGCGTCCGCGGCATCGGCTCTGTCATGACAGCCCGCGAGCGGTCTGTCGCGACGCTCGCCTCGCACGCTTTCGAACTCACGACTTCGTCGTTCGTTCTCAATCCCTCCAAATCCATATAAGACAAAAAAGACACCCTAGAAGGTGTCTTTTTGTCTTATCGGAATAGCGAGATTCGAACTCACGACCTCTTGCTCCCGAAGCAAGCGCTCTACCAGGCTGAGCTATATTCCGGTTCGGTGGTCCAATAATAGAAAAAAACGGAAAGAATTTAAAGGGGAAAGGCGCAAAAAAATGAAAAAAATCGAATTTTTATTTCTTGGCGGGCTTTCTGGGGGCTTTTGTCGGGGCTGGGCGCGGTTTTCCGAGGATCATGATGCTCGATCCGGCGTTGTCGGGCTCGACTTTGTACAGCTGAATGCGGTTGCTCCATTCAGAACGCACCTTGCGATCGATAATTCGCTTCACGTTGCCGTAGCTAGGATTCCCGCCGCCGTGGATGACCCTGAGAATCTTGAGGCCTGCAATCATCAGGTCATCGATGCGCCGTTCTACAGCTTCTGCGGCCTCGTCCGAGGTCATGCCGTGCAGGTCGATTTCGTCTTCGGGTACGGGCAGTTCCCAGGCGCTGGGGCTACGGCGCATCTTACGCCCGCGCGGGGAGCGCGCGGGGCGTGCGGCGGCTTGCTCTTCGGCTGCCTTCTGCATTTCCTTGTCCTTGTCTTCCATGTGGTGGTTGTTAATCCACTGCAGTTGGAATTCTTCTTCTTCGTTTAGCGCCATGATTCTCTCTTTTTGCGGTAAAAAATAGATTTTTTTGCCGAAATTGCTGTTTTTGAATCCGTTTTTGCCTTCTAATCGTCAATTATTACAATTTTTTGCATTGAATTCAGGTTCTTTTTTCTTATATTGTAATAAAAAGTTGAGATTTTTGTAAAAAATGAGCCGCTTCTGGAAAATAGCTACTCTTCTCCTGTTTTTGTCTCTTGTGGGTTGCAGTAAAACTGAAATTCCCGAAAACAGGGTGTTTTCTATTGACGACTTGGCGAACAAAAAAGTAGGAGTTCTTGTCGGCACAACGGGCGAAATTTATGCCGCCGATTACGGTACCGATTCTACTCGACTCCATGCAGAAAAGTTTGAAACGCTGTCTCAGGCGGTGGACGCCTTGTTGGAAGGTTCCATTGATGCCGTGCTCACGGACGATGCTCCCGCCAAGGTTTTCGCCCGCAAAAATCCCTCGCTTAGAATCCTGAACGAAGTCTTTAAAGAAGAATCGTATGCAGGCGTTGTCGCAAAAGAAAATATGGGCTTGCTGGATTCTGTGAACATCGCTTTGATTCAAATGCGTGCGATGGGCGTTTACGATTCGATTTTTGATGCCTATATCGGCGGACAATCCAAGTATCACGTTAAGACTGATTCGGTGACAGGTCCTGTTCTTAGAGTGGCGACCAATGCCGAATTCCCGCCGTTTGAATTTCGTTGCAAAAAACGCGGAATCGTGGGTATCGATATTGAAATTGCCCGTTATGTGGCCAATTATCTGGGCCGCAATCTCGAAATCATCGATATGGATTTTGACGATATTATTGATTCTGTGAAGGCCGGTAAAGCAGACCTCGGCCTTGCCGCTTTTTCGGTGACCGAAGAACGTGGGCAGATTGTCAATTTCACAGATCACTACGCCACGTCAAAAATCGTGATTATGGTGCGTAGTGGCGAAGAAGAATCGACTTTCCAGCGTATCAAGGATACGCTGCTGGGCGGCTAAACCCTAAAATTTCCGTGGTAATTCCAGCTCCACTGTTCGGGGTGTTCTGAAATCCACCGCTCCGTTTCTTTTGCAATATTTTCGACGAGTTCTTCGGGATTGGTTTTGGGCGGGTAGACGCTTTCAAAACGGATAACGATTTGCCGCTTTGTGTTGGTCCACGTGCGGAACGTGACGACGGAAGCTCCCATCTGGTTCAATTTTTGCGGGAGTCGTAAGTAGAGCGTGCTCGCTTGCCCAAAGAGTTCAACGGTGTTGCCTTTGGTGTTCTTGCCTTGGTCAAAAACCATCGCAAGGATTCCCTTGGTCTTGAACAAATCGCGAATGAGTTTGCCGGTTTCTTCGGGGTGATATTCGGTCAGGTGCGGGTCGCTGCGGAGTTCTTTGAGCACTTCGCGGAAATCCTCGTTGCCCACGGAATCGGTAATCAGGTGCACGTGTTCGCTGTAGCGGCAAAGAGCGCGGTGCAACAGTTCGAATGCGCCCTGGTGAATGCTGATGCCAGCAACAGGCCCGTGCTTTAGGGCTTCGCGAATGATTTCTTCGTTTTCGTAGACAATTCGGCTTTCGACGCTTTTAAAACGGGCGAGTCCGCGGTAAGAATCGAGCGCGTTCCAGAAGATTCCCTTGAACATGTCGCGTGCGCTTACGCTTGTTTTTAAATAGGCTTTCGCGTTTGCAAGGTGTTTTACCGTGCGCCCGTAAGCGCGCTTGGTATGTAGTGCCTTGTAGACGGGGAACGCAACTGCAAAAAGTGCCGAATAGAAAACATCCGGCACCCGAAGCAAACTATGAACAAGAATCTTATATGTCTTACTCTTCGTCAAATTCTAGAATATTTCTTCCGAGTTCTCGTTCGAATACGCGGCGGCTAAGCCCTTCGCCAGCGTAGCTCAGCGTGGGCGACACCTCGTAAAGCTTACCCGGCTTCACTTCGACATGAGCCTTGCGCAACCATTCGCGGTGAAGGCGACCAATCATGGTGCGAGCCGTCTTCGGGCTGTCATTTCCTTCGGCGTTTTTCACGGGCGAGAATTCTTCTTCGCGAACCACACCAAACGGCATCATTGTGCCCAATTGCGGGAATGCATCGAACAAGAACTGTTCGAACTTCCAGCACTTTTCGATACCGCAAACGGTCTTGCGGGCGGTGTGCCACGGGAGCTTGCTCGTCTGCAACTTGCGGAGACCTTCCGTTTTGAACAAGTGAATAGCGATGTTTCCGCCATCGAAAGTAAGGCTTCCGTCGGCATTCGTCATGTCGCGGTAGCTTTCGGGCAAGTCGCTGTATTCGACCACGCCGGGCTTGTTGTTCTGCAAGGCAAAAATGCCCACCTTTTCATTCGGGCCAGCCTTGTGCACCACCTTGGATGCAGACATGCTGCGGCCTTCGCTTGCAAGTGCACCAACGAAAGCCGGATCGCAAATGCGGCAAAGTGCGTTATCGACGCTGTAAAGGAATACATAGCGAACGCCTTTTTCAATCAACCAAGCGAGAGTACCGCTCTGGGCGAGTGCTCTAAAGCACCCGCCATTGCCATCGGGTACCAAGGCCAAACGGTTGTTTTCGTCAACGACGGCCTTCCCGTTCGGGTCAAGAGCGCAAATTGTGCCCTGTTCAAAGAATCGGATGTTTTCGCGGGCGTAACCGAAAAAGTTGTGTTCAGTAAAGAAGTTGACAGTCGCTTCGTGGTTCAGCGGGCTCGTCATAATGCACCACGGAATTGCATGACCCACTTGGGCGGCCAAGTTCTGCAAGCGTTCTGCCTGCAGCTGGAATAAGCTCTTGTGACTCGGAAGGCCGATATCGAACATGCCCTTCGGGCCATCGAAACCGAGGCGAGAACCTTGTCCGCCTGCAACGAGGAATGCGGCCACCTGGCCCTTGCCCAAGAGAATTTCACCGGTTTCTTTCCAGAAGTCGTAACGTAAGTCGTCGGTTGCAATCTTGAACGGCATCGGCTTCAAGTCGCCCGAAACGTTGTCGTCGAGCGATGCGTTCGATTTTTCAGTATAAAGCGCTTTGAGTTCTTCCCAGTCTTGGGTAGAAATGTCGCGTTCTAAATTCTTGCGAGCGTCGCCGCTCAAAGATTCAAGTTTGGCGACCAACTCTTGCTGGCCCGCCGCATTCAAAGTTTCGATGATGTCCATATATTCTACCTAATACCGAAGAAAATCACCATGCTTACGATGAGCGCGAAGATGCTAATCAGGTGCATGCGCCACACGATTTTGGAATTCATGAGCGGCTTGCTCGGGAAACGGCCTTCCCACTTCTTTTGGTAGTGGTGGTGGAGCGGTGCGCAAAGGAAGATTCGCTTGCCTTCGCCGGTGGTTTTCTTGGTGAACTTGAACCAGCTAATCTGGAGCAAAACAGAGCAAGCCTCGGCGATGATGATGATGCACACGATGGGGAGGAAGAGCCCTGCCTGCACCAAGATGAACATAATGCCAATAGCGGCACCAAAGCCCACGGAACCGGCGTCGCCCATGTAGATTTCGGCCGGAGGGCTGTTGAACCACAAGTAGGCGAGGAGCGCTCCAGCAATCGACATGGCGAGCGGGAATAGTTCGTCGCAGCCCGGCAGATAAGGAACGCTCAGGTACTGGCTAAAGATAAAGTTGCCGCTTACGTAAGCCACAAGGCCCACGAAAATCATGCTCGAAAGAATGGGTACAGAAACAAGGCTGTCGAGACCGTCAGTAAAGTTTGTACCGTTGGCCGAGGCGGCAATCACAAAAGTCATGAATCCAACGAAAATCCAGTTGGGCAGGTGAATCTGGAAAACGCTAATGGGGCAGAAGGGGATAGTCAGGTCGCCTTTGAGTTCGGGAATGAACTTATAGCAGAATATGGCAACGACCAGGCTAAACAAGAAATAGAGGAACAAACGAAGACTGCTGGAAATACCGTCGGCCTTGTCCATGTAGTCGGCGGCCTTGAGCTTGCCAAGCTTGATCAGGCGCTTGGCTTTGACTTTCGCGATGTCGTCAATGGCGCCCACCGCAGAAAATGCTGCAAGCACAATCAGGGTCGAAATGGTATAGCCGTTCATCTTGCATACCAGGAGCGACACGATTTCAACCACAACAACAAGAAGAAGACCGCCCATAATCGGGGGAGACTTGGATTTGCCGTCTTTATCGAAGTCAGAGGTCGCATCGAGGCTCTGGAGTTTTCGGATGTAAATCGGCATGAAGGTCATGACGAGAATGATTGAGAGCATGGCAGCTGCACCTGCGCGGAACAGACGGCCATCAAAAAGATCAATACTGGTTAAATGATAAAGCCACTGACAAAGCATGTTGCAATAATAAAAAAATATAGGCGGATTCGCTGTAAAATTTCTAAATTATAGGGCATGAGTGAATTCCATATTGACTGCCCCCATTGCGGTACATCTTTCGACGCCCAGATTCAAGGTGATGGCGCCAACATGATGGTGTTTTGCTGCGCTCGCTGCAAAACACCTTTGATGTATTACCATGGTGAGGTTGCTGAACTGGATCGTGACGAATTTGCAGGGCTGCGCCAAAAGCTGACCCGTGCAATTGACGCCGTTGTCAGCAACGGTGGTGCAATGGGTGCGGTGGCCGAGGCCCTCAAGAAGATGGTGGAAGCCTCCGAGGCTCTGGCCGAAGAACGCTCTGCCGAAAAAGGCGAAAGCCTGCCCAACCCGCGTGAAGGTTCTGCCCCGTCGGAATTCGATGCCGCTGCTGAAAACATTGCCGGAGCGATTGCTTCGAATGAACCGGTCCAACCGGCAGTCATTTCGGACGATGTGCTTGCCGATTTGCAGAAAGACCTCGACGAACTCGATGTCGACAGCTTCTTGGATAAGCTGTAGTTCCTATGCTTGAATTTTTCATTGCTGCGCTTGTGGTGGCGGTTGCTCCCGGCCCCGATAACCTGTTTGTGCTTGCGCAAAGTGCAACTCATGGTGCCAAAGCGGGTTTTTGCGTAATTTGCGGCCTTTGCACGGGTATTGTCATCCAGGTGACCTTGCTGGTGCTTGGTGTTTCGGCTTTAATTGCCGCAAGCCCGAAAGCGTTCTTTGTCATGCAGTGCCTGGGTGCGACTTACCTGCTTTATTTGGCGTACAAGAGTTTCCGGGTGCGTGCCGGAACCGTGAAATTAAATGAAAATGGCGAGCGTTTGCCTCTTCGCAAACTCTACTTGCGCGGCATTATCATGAACATCACGAACCCGAAGGCGGTGTTGTTCGCGCTTTCGTTCATTCCGCCGGCTGTTAAAATGGATAGCCCGTTGAATCCGACCGTTCAAATGGCGATTCTCGGGGCGGAATTTATTCTGGCGACTTTTATTGTGTTCGGCTCGGTAGCGCTTTTGGCGGGTGCCGTCAAGAAGTTTATGCTCAAGAGCCCGAAGGCGAACCGCAACCTCAATTGGTTCAGCGGTGTCGTATTCGTGCTTCTCGCAGTCGCGTTGTTCGCACTATAATTGCTTTTCAATCAGCTTCAGAATTTTTTCGATGGCCACTTCGGGGGCGTCGCTGGTGTCACCGCCGGCGGCTCGGGTGTGGCCGCCTCCGCCGAATTCCTTGGCGATAGCGTTTACGTCTACAAAGTAGTTGCTGCGGAGGCTGATTTTGTACTTCCCGTTTACGGGGTACAAAAGCAAGGCCACTTCGGTGCCGCCGACTTCGCGGATGGTGTCAATGACGGTGGAAAGTTCCACGGGCGTGACACCGAAGCGTTCCATGTCTTCGGGCGTGATGTAGCTGTAAACGACTTTGCCGCCCAAGCCGAGCTTGCATTGTTGCATGGCATAGCCCGTAATGAGCGTCTGCTTGTAGGTGCGGGTGTAGTAAGTCTCGTTCACGATTTTTGCGAAGTCGACGCCAGCTTCAATCAAGTCACCCACCACCTGCATGGTGCGCTTGCCGGTGCAGCTGTACTTGAAGGCGCCGGTGTCGTGTACAATTCCGAGGTACAGGGAACTGGCGGTGTCGCGGCTGATTTTAGCCTTGTCGAGGTTTACGTATAGAACCTCGCTGGCGGAGCTTGCTTCGGGCTCTACCAGGTTCAGGGTGCAAAGATTCAGCGGGTTAGAAATATGGTGGTCGATGTTGATGGTCTTCTTGGCGGCCTTGATACATTCGGCACCGCCTGCGCCTACGCGTTCAAAGCTTGGGGTGTCCATCAGGAATGCCAAGTCGTAAGGCTTGCCGCCATTGCTTTCGGCTGTCCAGGTGGATTGGGCATCGCTTGCCCCACGCAAAATCTTGTAGCTGTCGGGGAAGTTTTCAAGGTACAGATCCACGCTAATGCCCGGATAGTTGTCCTTGATGTAGTTGTAAATGCCCGTGGTAGAACCCACGCAGTCGCCGTCCGGGCGCACATGCCCGAAAATGGCCACAGTCTTCGCTTCGCTTAATAATTCATCGATCTTCATGCTAATGAATATAGCAATGAATAATGTGTAATGTGTGATGGTTTTCTATATTGCGTCGCATGAAACTCCTTTTTACAGATCTTGATGGTACGCTCCTGACCGACGACAAGCAGATTCTCGATGTGGACATGAAGGCTATCGAGGGTATGCTTGAACGCGGGCACAAACTGGTGCTCTGCACCGGGCGTCCGCTCACGAGTGCAAAACAGCTTGCGCAAAAGTACGGCTTCGACAAGCCGGGCTTTTTCCTGGTGAGTTTCAACGGCGGGCTCATTTACGATTACGCCACCGAACAGTCTATTCTAACGCGTTACATCCCGGTAGAATCGGTCAAGTTCATTATGGATGCAGCTCACCGTGCGGGCATGCATGCGCACACCTACTCGGGCGACTTGGTGGTTTCGGAATACGAAACGGAACAGCTCAAAACCTACTGCCGGCTAATGAAGATGGATTACGTGGTCGTCAAGGATATTCGCGACTACTACGGCGAATTCATCAATGTGGTCGTCAAGCCGCCTATCAAGGTGAATATCATTACGCCTTTCGATCACGATAGCCTGCTGGATTTCCGCACCGAAATGCGCAAGACTACGGCGGGCAAACTCTTTGACGTGTTCAGCAAGCCTGAAATGCTCGAATTTTCGCACATGCAGTCTAACAAGGGCGATGCGGTGCTGTTTATGGCCGATTTTTACAAGGTCCCGCTTTCGGACACTATTGCCGTGGGCGACGAAGAAAACGATTGCCCCATGATCGAGGCCGCTGGGGTGGGGGTGGCAATGCTGAATGCCTCTCCGGTTGCCAAAAAAGCTGCCAATTACGTGACTACGGTTGACAATAACCACGGTGGAATTGCTGAAGTTATTGAAAAATTCGTGATTTAGGCATTTTTATCTCAAATATTCCAACTTGGAATATTGGTGGTAATTTTTTTTGAACAAAAAAGTATTCTTTGGAGTATCTTCTATATAAATGTTATAGGGGATGCTCCAATTATATGAAACAATTTCAATTTGATTACCATAGCATAACTTCGCTGAAACGGGACCTTGACAAGATTAGCCTTTGGTGCAAGTCAAGAGTGTTTTCTCATGTGGTATTTCAGATTTATTCCAATTCTATGGATAAGGGGCAAATTGATCTTGTCTGCGACGTTATTTCGCAGAATTTCCCGGATTCCATTTACATGGGCTGCTCTACGGGCGGCAATATTGTAGATGGGCGAATGTCTAATGCCGAAATTTCGGTTATTTGTACGATTTTTGAATATCCAACGACACAGCTGAAGTTGTTGCAGTATACCATTAGTGCAGATAATGTCGTTGATGTGGTTGAGAGCATAAAAGAAGAAATCAAGGCGAATCCATGGGCGAAGGCTGTTGAATTGCAACTGACGACTCTTGGTGTATCCATGACTCCGTTCTGCGATGCGTTCAAAGATGTGGATCCTTCGATTGCAATTTTTGGCGGTGGCGCCATTAATCCGAGTTTGACTAGTACAGAAACCTGCGTGTTTTCGAATGTGGGAGGGTATTCTGGAAAGGGAATGCTTGTTTTGTTGATGGGCGGTGATGACTTTTTTGTCCATACTTCTCACGTGATTGGCTGGAAACCCCTTGGCCGTGAATTTGTCGTGACTAAGGCTGTAGGCCCCGTGCTTTATGAATTGGATGGCATGCCTGCTTATGAAATTTATCATCGCTATTTGAATATTCCGAACGACGAACATTTTATTTATAACACGTTGGAATTCCCGCTGTTCTACAAGCGCAACGGAATCGATATCATGCGTTCGCCTGTGGCCTGTAATGAAGACGGTTCTGTGGTCATGTCGTCGGATATCGAAGAAGGCGTGAAAGTGCGCCTTGCCTATGGTGACCCGTGGACGATTCTTGCGAGTGTCCGGAAAGATGGCCGCGATGTCGGGGTGTTTAGCCCTGAAATTATCAAGGTCTTTTCTTGTGTGGTTCGTCGAATTTTCTGGGGCAAAGAAGAAATTAGCGGTGAAACGCTCCCGCTACAGAGCATTGCGTCTACTTCGGGCTTTTATTCCTCTAGCGAATTCTTGCGTACGGGCTGTTGCGTGAATCAGCATAATGCAACCCTTGTGATAGCGGGAATGCGCGAAGGCAGTGGCGGGGACCGTTACGATTTTGAAATGCCTCAGGAGGCTTTCTCGGGCAAGGTTTCCATGATTAACCGCCTGGCCACCTTTATTGACGTGACGGCTCAGGAACAAGCCGAAACTTATGCGAAACTGCAGTTGACCTCTATTACGGATTCCTTGTCAGAGGTGTTTAACCGAGGTGAAATCCAACGCCGAATTACCAGATGTGTGGAATTAGGGCGGCCTGGTTGCCTGGTGATGCTTGATATCGATAATTTTAAACAAATTAACGATATCTGGGGCCACAAGGAAGGCGATGTTGTCATTCAAGAAATTAGCCATGTCTTGCGAAGGGTTGCCGATGAAACCGGTGTATCCGGGGTTGAAGCCGCCAATTTTGATATGGTTGATTTCCGGGCCATGTGTGCAAAGGAATTTGAACTTCATGGTGGTAATGCCTTGCGGCCTGTACCGGTAATTATGGATGTGAAATCTCCTATTGGCCGTTGGGGAGGCGAAGAATTCATGGTGCTTTTGCAGGATTCCTCGTTAAAAACGGCTATAGATTTTGCTGATAGGGTGCGTGTCGCGTTCAATGATATTACATTTGAAAAAGCTGGACGTCGTTCCGTGAGTGCCGGTGTAACCGAACTTCGGAGGGGCGAAAGCGCTGATACCGCATTAGTTCGCGTCGATAAGGCTCTTTACAGGGCCAAGAAAAATGGCAAGAACTGCGTTGTGGTGTCTGAAGGAGAAAATGATGGATAGCGTTGTCAAGCGAAAAATTGATTCCCTGTATGGGGCGTTCTCTGTTCTTGCAAACGGGGCGTATACTTATGTTACCGATATGAAGACCGATTGGACCCGTTGGTCTAAAGAGGCTGTTCACTATTTTGACTTACCAGATGAATATATGCAGGGGGTTGCCTATACCTGGATGGAAAGAATCCATCCGGATGACCGAGCCGCCTATAAAGAAAACATTGATAAGGTTATGTCCGGCGAGACGAACGAACATAATCTTCAATACCGTGTGCTGACCAAAGATGGCCGCTACATTGTTTGCACATGCCGAGGTGTATTGCTCCGTAACGAAAATGGTACTCCGGACTACTTCGGCGGGATAATCAAGAATAATGACACCCTGAGCTATTTTGACGATGTTTCCAATATGAGAAGCCTTTATGGCTTTTTAGAAGACCTGCAGTCGACGAGTTGGCGTGGCGAAAGCTTGCAGATTATGATTTTGGGCATTAATGATTTTTCTCGCCTGAATGAAATTTACGGCTACACGTTCGGAAACCGCGTGCTCCAAGATTTTTCGAAGATGATTAAGGTCGAAGCTCATGGCATGGGCGATTGGTACCGAATGGATGGAACCAAGTTCGCCATCATCTGTAAGAAGGCTTCTGTCGATGACCTTCAGAATTTGTACAAACGAATTCAGTACAATTCCTTGCACGAATTTAATGTGGACGGATCCCGCGTGGTTCTTTCGTTCGTAGCTGGCGCTGTTAATTTGGACAAATTTGATGTCAGCGTAGAAACGGTTTATTCTTGCTTGCGCTTTGCCTATTACGAATCCAAGAACAATCATTTGGGCGAGTTGTACGTTCTTAAGAACGATGTGAACGATGACAAGCGTTTTGCCATTGAACGAATCAATGTGATCCGCAACAGCATCGTGAACAATTGCGAAGGCTTCTACTTGTGCTACCAGCCGATTGTCGATGCAGACTCCGAAAAGATTATCGGTGCCGAAGCCTTGATCCGCTGGAAAAACGATGAGTACGGCGTTGTCCCGCCTGTACAGTTTGTAGATGTTTTGGAACAAGATAACTTGTTCCCGGAACTGGGTAAATGGATTTTAAGAACCTCTATCAGAGATGCTAAAAAATTCCTAGATGCTTACCCAAACTTTGTAATCAATGTGAACCTTTCGTACACGCAGCTTGAAAAGCCGGACTTTGTCGAAAGTGTGCTTTATATTCTAGATCAAGAAAAGTTCCCGCCACAGAATTTGTGCTTGGAAATAACGGAACGCTGCCGCCTTTTGGACATGACGCTTCTGAAGGATATTTTCACACAGCTTCGTAATCGTGGTATCAAGGTGGCTCTTGACGATTTCGGCACAGGATTTAGCTCCATTGGCGTGTTGCGTGAAATCCCGGTGACCACGGTGAAAATTGACCGTAGCTTTGTCATGAATATCGAACAGGATCCTTCTGACCAGAAGACGGTACGTTTTATTTCGGAACTGGCTGATTCCTTCTCGTCGTCGGTGACGGCTGAAGGTATCGAAACGCCTGAAATGCGTGAATTCTTGCTTCGCTTTAAAATCAAGAGCTTGCAGGGGTTCTATTATTCGAAACCGCTCCCTGTTGACGAGTTTATGGACAAATACGTGAATGTGTAGGATATAGTTCTTACTATATTTCTACGCATGAAGAATATTCTTGAACGTCTGGGCATTGGCCGCAGGCATTTTGCAGTAATTGGAATTACGCTTGCCGTTTTGGTAGTCGCATTCCTTATTTTCAACAACTTGACCGTTTCGTATGCCCGTCGCTGGGATATTGATTGGGGCTATTACGCTATCCTTTCGACGTTCATTTTGCTGGTTGTTGGCGTCGCCGTCAACATTCCGGTCATTGCGCAGGGGTGGAAAGGCTTTAAGCCGTCGGGCAAGAGCATTTGTGCTTTCGCTGGCATTGCGCTTGTATTTTCGGTGTTCATGTTCGGAAACATCAGTAACACGCACCGCGTGCTGAGTGATGAAACGAGCTGGGAGTCCATGGGACTCCAGATGTACTTTGAACATACGGGCGGTATCTGTAACGAAGGTGTATGGAGCAATGGGGTTCTTGATTGCAAGACCGAAGTGAACAACTTCAAGGGCAAGGCTCTCGGCTTTGTGTATTCCTTGGTGTTCAACTTTATGGAGCCTAACCGCGATACGGCCTTGCTGGTGAACTACCCGTTCTATTTGCTCAGCCTATTGTTCTTCTTCTTTGCGCTTTCTAAGTGGTTCAAGAATGAATGGGCTGCGCTTGCGGCGACGGCGTTCTTGGGCGGTATGCCGATTTACTTGTTGCAGGCACGCTCTGCCTCGACCGAAGTTCTCTATATCTTCTTGCTTGCCGTACTGATGGCGTGGTATGCTTTTGTGCCGGCAAATAAGGTGAACTGGAAACATTTCCTTTTGACGGTTCCTCTGCTCGGCTTTTTTGCGCAGACTCGCCAAGAGACCGTGTTTGCATTTATTCCGTTCGCCCTTTACTACTACAAGTATTTCTTTGAAAAGCCGCATAGGCTTCCGCTGTTTGTGGCTTCAGTGATTGCTGTGAGCTGGCCTTCGGTGAATACCATGGCGGCTTACCGTGGTTATGATTTCCAGGGCGGCGAACATGCGGCACATTCGTTAGAAAACTTCTGGTTTAACCTGAAGACCAATATCGAAATCATGATGAACTTGGATCAGGATCCGTCGTTTGGCGGTATCATGCAGAATCCGTTCTACACGACTTTCACGATTATTTTGCTTGCGGCAACGGCTTGGCTCCTGTTCCGTTTGATTTATTCCCGCAGGTATTGGCGCGGCGCATTGCTGGGCATTACGTTCTGCCTGCAGATTTTTGTGATTCTCTTGAACGTGTCGGGTACGTTTACCATCGATATCAACCAGCGTTATGTGTTGGTGGCGCTCCCGCTGTTTGCGTTGATTATGGCGCTCGGTCTTTACGACGCCCTCGAATTTTCGACCAAGATGAAGCCCGATGCTGCTGGCAAGATTATTCTGGCTGTGGCAACGGCGTTATCGGTAGGCCTCATGATTTATCATGGCGACAGCTACCGTAACAACATGCTTTATTACAAGAATAAGCTCTTGGGTGAAGAAGATTACTTGGATAAGGCGCTTGAAAGCTATCCAAAGAATTCCATCTTTATTTACGCTCGCCCCTGGCAGATGCTTGCTTCGGGCCATAGTTCCTTCAGTGAACGTTCCTTTATGAACTGGGACAACGAAACCTTTGCCAAGTGGCAGCAGGTGTCGGGCGGCAACATTTACATGGTGCGCGGTCAAGACGGCTATGGAGAACTGAACCGCAAGTCTCGCGTGGTGGGCTTCAAGACGACCGATCAGGTCGATGAAATTTTGAAGGACTACAAGAGCGAACGAGTTCTGATTGAACCGAAACTGTTCGGATACCCGCTTGCCGTTTATAAGATTGCGGCAAAGAAGGGTGTGTCGACTTACTTGCAGAATTTCTTTGTGAGCGATATGGAAAACAATGCCATGGTCGTGAACAAGCGATTCCCCGAAACTATCACTTGCAATTATTCTCTGAATGGCGAACTGCAAGAAGAATTGATGCTGTCGATGGAATCGGATACCTTGTTGCTGGATTCTTCCAAGATCCATGCAGGCATGAATCGCGTGACATTCGAATGCATTATGCCGGATTCCGATACGCTGAAGCTGGCCAAGGATTTCTTTGTTGAATCTCCTGAGGTGGCATTGCTTTCGGAACTCAAGATGGATGGCTTTGAACAGGCTTGGGGCCAGCCGCAAAAGAATGCGTCGGTCGAACATCATAAGATTACGATTGACAAAGAAGTTTTCCGTTACGGAATTGGTTCGCATGCGCCGTCGTACTTAAGGTTTACACTCCCGCGTTCGTTCAACAAGTTCCATGCGACGATTGGTCTTGATGACGAAAGTGTCGGCGGTGATGGCGCCTCGTTCATTGTGATGGGCGATAACCGTGAACTTTTCCGCAGCAAGCGCTTGTATTCGACTGAAAAGCAGACGATTGCTGTTGATGTGACGGGCGTTCGCGTGCTTGAACTTCGCTTGGATGAAGGCGACAAGCATGATAAGGACTATGACCACGGCGATTGGGCAAATGCTTGGTTGGAGGCTGTGCGTTGAAAGTTCTAGTCGCACCGCTTGATTGGGGACTTGGACATGCGACACGATGCGTGCCCGTGGTTCGAGAATTTCTGAATCAGGGAGCCGAGGTTGAACTTGCAGTTGTGCGTTCCAATGCGGCTTTACTGCGGAATATTTTTCCGGAACTTCGTCAGCGTTTGGCTCCGTCTTACAACATTGTGTACCCGAAGCATGGCTACAATATGGGCCTTTGGCTTGTAAAAAATGGCGCGCATTTGCGGACGGTCATGAATTACGAGCACAGCTTTGCTGAAGAGGTTGTGGATCGCTATCATTATGATGTGTTGGTGTCTGATAACCGCTTTGGATTTTATAGCCGGAATGCGAAGTCGATTTACATGACTCACCAACGCCGGATTGCGTTTCCGCGCGTACTGTCGGCATTTGAACCGGTTGGAATGCTTTGGCATGCCTCTGTCATGAAGCGCTTTGATGAAGTCTGGGTGCCAGATGTGCCGGATCTCCCGGGGTATGCAGGAACGCTTTCGCATGTGAAAAAATGCCCCGTGCCTATTAAATATGTGGGTGCGCTTTCTCGCTTTGAAGGCGAAAAACTGACCGAGAAATCAGATGTCCGTTATCGATTTGTCGCTGTCGTTTCGGGTGTAGAACCTGCTAGAACTCGCTTTGAAGAATTGTTGCGCAAGACTCTTGTCAAGATTCCTGGTCGCCATGCGGTTATTCTTGGAAAGCCGTCTCTTGGCGTGAAAAGTTCTAACGAACAGAACTTGGATTTGTTTACGCATTTGCCCGATGAACAATTTGCTGCGGTCGTGAAAAATGCGGAATGGGTTGTTTCGCGCGGCGGTTACAGTACCGTGATGGATATGGCTGTCCTTGGCGCCCGTTGCGTATTCGTGCCGACTCCAGGGCAGTATGAGCAGATTATCTTGGGTCGCGATTTGGCCCACGAAGGCTATGCTGTTGCTATCGATGAATCCAAGTTGTCGACTGAAACCTTGCTTGCTGCGATTAGCGAAAAGGCCCGCGTAGCTCTTCCGAAACCCGAAGATGAAAATAACCTACTAAAGGATGCTGTTTATGCCGCAATTCATTCTCGCATTTCCTCTCACTAAAGAAATTAACGAACCGCTCGCTTTAACCGAAACCATGACGCTTGCCGCCGATGCAACGTCTGCAATCATTCCGGGTTGTAGCGTGATGTTTAAGGTTATCCGCAAGGAACGTGTGGCTGGCCTTGCCGATATTTTCAAGGAACATCAGGATATTTCTGCTGAAACCGCTGCGGCCATCGAAGCGCACAAGTCACTGCTGTTCTTGCTCGGCGAAGTCAAGAGCATAGAAGAAGTGACTCAGGTGAACTTGGCTGCGTTGAAAGTCTTTAATGCAGGCGCCCTTGGCGTTTATATGCAGCAGTCTGGTGCAGCATGGACGGCAGATGGTTTCCGTGAAGAAGTGGGTGATGGCGAATACCCGATGGATCCGTGGATTAATTTCGTGGAAGCGGGTGATACGATTTATACGCTCGGGCTTGCAACATTTGTGTTGCCGGATTTGTGCATCGCGGCTAGTGCCGAAGACCCGCAAGAAGCATTGCTGATGGCGGCAGATTCCTTGTTCGGCGATGGCGTTCCGGCAAAGTCTGGCTCCGAAGTGGACCTCGGCGAAGGCGTACATTACGTGCTCCGCGCCGAAGCCAAGAACCCGTTCCCGAAGGACGCCCCTGAATACAACAAGCAGGGAATCTTGAGGCTGATCAAAAAGTAAATGCAGACGGTAGGTGGTTTTGTTGCCACACGGATTTTATTTTCCTAACGGAAAATTTGAAAAAAAGAAACTGGTTTGAAGCCAGTTTCCTTTTTTATGATAGAGATAATCGGTCGGCGATATCACATTCTTGCTTATGCGATAGAGCCGAGCAGTCTCTTAAAGTTCGGGTTGCTTGCCGGTGAGGCGCACGAAGATTTCTTCGTACTTGGCGAGCGTATTCTTCACGACTTCAGGCGGAATTTCTGGACCCGGATAGGTCTTGCCCCAGTCGAGAGTTTCGAGCCAGTCGCGAACGTACTGCTTGTCGAAGCTTTCCTGGTTCTTGCCCACCTGGTACTTGTCTGCCGGCCAGTAGCGGCTGGAGTCCGGAGTTAGCACTTCGTCGATCAAGATGGTTTCGCCATCGATTTCACCGAATTC
Source organism: Fibrobacter sp. UWB10 (assembly GCF_900182935.1). Taxonomy (NCBI): domain Bacteria; kingdom Pseudomonadati; phylum Fibrobacterota; class Fibrobacteria; order Fibrobacterales; family Fibrobacteraceae; genus Fibrobacter; species Fibrobacter sp. UWB10. The sequence continues at coordinate 18,056 of NZ_FXUE01000003.1, forward strand.
GAACTTGGTGTCAGCGAGGATGATGCCCTTGGAGGCTGCGTAGTCGCGGGCCTTCGTGTAGATGTCGAGGGACATGTCACGGAGCGTCGTTGCAACCTTTTCGCCAACGATATCGAAAGTCTGTTCGAAGCTGATGTTTTCGTCGTGACCAACGTCGGGCTTGGTGCTCGGCGTGTAGAGCGGCTTTTCGAGCTTCTGGCAGAGCTGCAGGCCTTCGGGGAGAACGTGACCGCAGATCTTACCGGTCTTCTGGTAGTCCTTCCAGCCAGAACCCACGATGTATCCGCGCACGATGCATTCCACGGAATGGCGGTTAGCCTTCTTCACGATCATGGAACGGCCGCGGAGGTAGTCGGCGTGCTTCTTGAGCACGGCCGGGTATTCGTTCACGTCGGCGGTGATGAGGTGGTTCTTCATGCCGAGGTGCTTGAACCAGAACAGCGAAAGCTGGTTGAGGATTTTGCCCTTACCAGGAATCGGGGTGGGGAGCACCACGTCAAAAGCGGAAAGACGGTCGCTGGCGACCATCAGGAAACTGTCGCCCAGGTCGTACATGTCACGTACTTTACCCTGGTGGAACAGCGGAACTTCGGTAATGGGGGTTTCGAATTTTAAGCTCATAGTAGCCCAAATATAGGAAAATAGTGGGCTGTTGGCACTATGCAGTCGGCAGGAAAAATGACCGGCTTACAGGTCTCTGTACTGCGAAAGCTTGCGCCCGCTGTTCAAGGCGGTGCGGATCAAATCGTGGATTTTTTCGGTCCGGGCAGGGAAATCCACCGGGTGGAGAGCGATGCGGGGGAGCCCGACAGGAATCTTCAGGGCGAATGCGCCAAACTTGAAGGCGGCCTTGATCAAAAAGTCGGGAATGCCCGCGAAACTTGCGACAGGGGAGGCGTAGCGCTTGCCTTTGGCGGTCACCAGGGCGAAACGTTCTTCGTAGAGCATTTTTTCGGCGTGTACCTGGCTCGGCAGGAACTTGTTGCTGTACCAAGTCGGCGGAACAAATGCGGTGGGCTTTTCGGAGTCTCCGATTAATTCTTTCCAGGCGTCTAGTCCTAAGTGCAAAAGCCTGCTCGATTCAAATTCGCTAAGGCCTGCAAATTCGGCTTCGCCACCGGTCAGGTTCATTCCGATAAGGCCTGCGTAGCTGCGGCCCTGGCTGAATTCGGCTTGGTGCTTGTAGCCGTGGAGCGCGAGCTCGAATCCGTCTTCTTTAAGTTTCTGGAGTGTTTCGCGAAAGCCCTTGACCATGTCGGACGGGGCCTTTTCGGTATCCGGGATGACAAGCACGCTGAAAGGTCCCCCGGCAAGGTCCTTGAGTTCTTCAAGAATCGGGGCGACTTTCTGGTAGTTCCAGACGCTGAAATCGTGAAAGCACAAGAGAAATTTGCGAGCCATGACTTTGAAGATAGTAATTTACTATCTTTCCCGTCATGTTAGAATCTATCATTCTCGGCCTGTTGCAGGGCCTCGCTGAATTCCTCCCCATTTCTAGCTCCGGCCATCTTGTGCTTGGGCACGAACTTTTAGGCATGAACGAAGCGGGCATGTTTTTCGACATCATGCTCCATGCCGGCACATTGCTTTCTATCTTCGTGGTGTTCCACAAGAAGATTACTGACATCATCGTGGGTTGCCTCCGCAGAAATCCGGACCAGCTCCGCGAAGCGGGCTACATTATTTTGGCTAGCATTCCGACGGCTTTGATTGGCCTCGGCTTCAAGGATGCCCTCGAAGGCCTGTTCGAAAATCCGCGTGCCGTGTGCGTCGCCGAACTCTTTACGGGCTTGCTCCTGTTTACCTCGCAGTGGGGCGCAACTGGAGCCAAGCATCCGGATAACGAAGGCGTCAAGATGAACTGGTGGCGTGCACTTGTGACCGGTACTGTGCAGGGCATTGCCTGCATTCCGGGCATCAGCCGCAGCGGTTCTACCATCAGCGCCATGATGTTCATGGGTGTGAACCGCAAGTACGCCGGCGAATTCAGCTTCCTCATGAGCATCCCTGCCGTGGGCGGTGCCGCACTCCTCGACTGCATCAAGTGGATCAAGTGCCAGTCCATGACTCCGGAAAAAGCACTCCTCGACCCGGAAAAGGCTTTGAAGTGTGCCGATGCCGGTGGCTTTACCCCCGAACTTTTGGTGGGCATGGTCGTGTCGTTTATCTTTGGCATTATCGCCCTCAAGTGGCTCATGACCTTCTTGCAGAAGGGCAAGTTCCAGCACTTCGCCTGGTACGTCTGGGCCGTGGGTATCCTCGGACTGATTTTTATTTAATCAAAAGTTTTTTTGACGAAGTAGCCCGCGCTTTTAAGCGCGGGTATTTTTTGTATTAATAAAACAATTCTATCTGCGTATTACAGATAATATATGGCATTCAAATGGACTTGCCAATAATTGCCCGAAAGACGGTTGGATACAATATCCTTAAAACCTGCGCCTATACTCCATTTGGCAAAGTTATAGTTCAATTGGACATCTTGGATCATAAGCATCGGATAAAAGAACGTTGTGTTGTATCTTCCAAGATCATCCAAAAAGAGCCATGGAAAGTAAATTGAGGGAACGTAAGAAATCGTAAAATTCTTGATAAAGAAATTCAAGAATACTCCAATTTCAACGTTGCCGTGTCCTATATATTTATCTTCTGCTTGAACGTACTCGGGATCATAATCGCCCTGCCAGGCATCCTTGTAAGTGTTCGGTGCGTCGACAGCAATCCCTTCATAATCCACCAATTCGAAGCTGGCGCTAAACAAAGCAAAAACGCCCACTTCCGAAATAGATGTATTTATCGAACTGAAAAAATCCACATAGGGATAAGGATACAATCCAAATCCAGCACCCCATTCGTTGTCTTGAGCGGTACCATTAATTTCATGCCATTCCAGAAAATAACTGTAGAGTGGCAAATTATAAGTTATTCTCCCATCCATTGCAGGGAGTGTTGTGCTGTTATTCGCGCCCGCCTTTTGCGAATCGTTATGGATTTTACCCGAAAAAGATTTTTTTTGGCCTGCCCCGAAACCAGCCACTACGGCTTTCAATGTATCGCCTTTCCCGACATGTCGCATGGCGCCATGAATGCTCGGCGGAGGTTCAATATCGTAATCCCCCTTAGAAAGGGAAATGCCTGGTGAACCAAAACACCCTGTCAACACGAGCGAGAATAATAAAACAAAAAGCGTTCCAAATCGCATAATTTTTCCAGATAAGCGAACAGCAATATAAAAAAGGAAAATTTAACCCATCCCTCTCTCGTCTTGTTTGGCATGGTTCTTGCAGATACTAGTGCGAAAACAAAGCGAAAAGTAGATTCCGTTTCAAAATGAAACGTAATTTTGCTGATTCGCTTCAAATTTTAACGATAAATGGAGATAAATAATGGCAACAGAGAAGATGGAATTCCAGACCGAAGTTCGCGACATGCTGAACTTGATGATCAACTCCCTTTATAGCAACAAGGAAATCTTCCTCCGCGAACTCGTTTCGAACGCGGCGGACGCCCTGGACAAGCGCCGTTTCCTCTCGCTTTCGAACGCCGACTTGCTTCCGCAGGGCACACAGCTCCGTATCGACCTTTCCGTGAACAAGGAAGGCAAGCGCATCGTCGTGGAAGACAACGGTATCGGCATGAACAAGGAAGACTTGATCAACTGCCTGGGTACCATCGCCCGTAGCGGCACCAAGAACTTCATCAAGAATCTGAAAGAAGGCGACAAGGGCAGCGTCGATCTCATCGGCCAGTTCGGTGTAGGTTTCTACTCCGTGTTCATGGTTGCGAAGAAGGTCGAAGTGTTGACATTGAAGGCCGGCGAAACTCAGGGCTATATGTGGTCCTCCGAAGGTACGGGCGAATTCGAAATTTCCGAAGCCCCGCGCGACAAGGTGGGCACCAAGATTACCTTGTACCTGAAGGATGACGAAGACGCCGAAGACTTTGCCAGCGAATGGAAAATCAAGGACATTGTCCAAAAGTACAGCGGCTTCGTGAGCTACGGCATCTACTTCCACCCGGAACCGACCAAGAACGACAAGGGCGAAATCGAAGAAAAGCCCGAAGAACGCCTGAACGAAAAGCAGGCTCTGTGGCGCCAGAGCGAAAAAGAAGTCACCGAAGAACAGTACAAGGATTTCTACAACGTCATCAGCCACGAAGCCGACGAACCGGCCGCCTGGAGCCACAGCCACGCCGAAGGTTCCCAGGAATTCTGGAGCCTCGTGTACATTCCGTCCAAGGCCCCGTTCAACATCTGGCACAACGACGCATTGCACGGCCTCAAGCTCTATGTGAAGAAAGTCTTTATCATGGATGATTGCAAGGACTTGCTGCCGCCTTGGCTCCGCTTTGTGCGCGGCGTGGTCGATAGCGAAGATTTGCCGCTGAACGTGTCCCGTGAAATCTTGCAGAACAACAAGATCATCACCAACATCCGTAAGCACGTCATTAAGAAGGTGCTCGATACCTTGCAGAACATGGCCGACAAGGATGCTGCTAAGTATAACGCCTGGTGGCGTGAACTCGGTATGGTCCTTAAGGAAGGCTTCTACATGAACTGGGAACATCTTGACGAACTCAAGAAGTTGCTCCGTTTCGAAAGCACCAAGACCGAAGGCGACGCTCTCGTGGGCCTCGACGAATACGTGAAGCGCATGCCCGAAGGCCAGAAGGAAATCTACTACCTCATCGGCGACAAGAATGCCGTGAAGTCCAACCCGATGCTCGAAGCCTTCAAGGCCAAGGGCTACGAAGTCTTGCTCATGAGCGACGGCATCGACGAATTCATGATGTCTAGCCTCCAGGAATTCGGCGACAAGAAGTTCCACGACATCGCCCGCGGCGATGTGGACTTCGAAAAGACCGAAGACGAAAAGAAGGCCGAAGAAGAAAACAAGGGCATCTTCAAGGGCCTCTGCGAAGACTTGCAGAAGGTCTTGGACGAAGACATCAAGGAAGTCCGCGTGTCTAGCCGCCTGAAGGATAGCCCCTGCTGCCTCGTGACCAGCGAAGACGCCATGAGCGCTCAGATGGAACGCATGATGAAAGCCATGGGCCAGAAGAACTTGCCGAAGAGCAAGCGCATTCTGGAAATCAACCCGACGCACCCGATTTGCGAAATGCTCAAGAAGAAAGCCGAAGCCAAGGAAGATCTTGGCGATTGGCCGAAGGCGCTCTACGGTCAGGCTCTGCTTGCCGAAGGCTCTCCGCTCCCGAACCCGGCTGAATACGTCGCCGCGATTACCAAGTTGCTGACTGCAAGCGTGAAGTAATCACACTACAGTGTCATCCTGAGCGACCTCAGGTCGCGAAGGATCTAAAAAGACCGCGAATCAATCGCGGCCTTTTTTCGTTGTTCAAACTTATTGCTAGAACGATTCTCTCAAGTCAATCGTAATGCCGATATGCTTGCCGTCGACAAGCGAAATGTCTCCGCGGGCGTGTAGCTTTTCCGTTTTGTTGAGCGCGAGACGCCCGCCAAAGCCAACGGCGTAATGCACTTGCCGTTTGAAGAGCTCGCTAAAGTAGGGCGCCGATTGCAAGGTTTCGCCAAAGATAACGCCGGCGAATCGCCAGAAAAGCGGACGGCGGAGTTCCATTTGCCAAATTAGGGCCTGTGTGTCGCTCCAAATGCCGGATTCTACGCCGCGGAAACGCTTGGTGCCGTCGGGGCCTGAAAGGCGTCCGAGAGGAACGTTGTCGCCGCGGCTTTGTTTTGCGTAAAGCCCAAGTGCGATGGAGGTTTCCCAAAACAGGGATGCATAGAACCTGGCGTCGAGCGTTTCGGTATGGAAGCTAAAGTCTCCGCCGAAAAAGATTTCTTCGAAGCTTGCGTAGTAGCCTTTGGTAGGCCAGTTGTCGTTGTCTTTTTTGTCGAGAACAAACAGGTAGCCACCGCCCAAATAAAAGCCGTCTTGATAATTCTTGGGAACATCGTCGCCGAGTTCGTTGTTGCGGGCTTCGCCTTCTAATACAACGCCGTAGCGCAAAGGAATGTTGTTCGGAATGCCGAAGTTCATTTCGAAGGGAATGCGGCTGTAGACAAAGGTGCTCTTGTATTCGTCAACCGGTTCAAAATCTCCGCGGGCGCCTCGTTCAAACAGCGAGTATTGCCACTTGTTCAAGTTGAGTTTTGCGGGAATGTGCAAGTGGTCGCCGAGTAGCCAAATGTTCGGGGCGTACTGGAATTGGAACTGTCCGCGCGTGGTTCCGCGTGCGATAAAGTCCATCGAAGAAATATTTACTCCGTCTTGGAATGGTCTGAAGAATAAGACGAATACCGCACCATATTGGATTTTGGTTTCTTCAGTGTAGGCGCCAAAGGGCAGTACCGAGAATCGTTGGAAGTTGTCTCTGGTTGTCGTGTCGCTAGAAACGGCCGTGCTGTCTGCGGCGCGTGCGAAAACGGTAAGTGCAAGGCACACGATAATGGTGTTGAACAACTTCATATGACATAAGTATAGAAAACTTTTTTATTATATTTATGGAAAGAATCATTTGTCCCAACAATTTATAACCTCTCACCTCAAAGGACCTTTGGTCCGCGCTCACACCTCGAAGCGAAGCGAGCAAATATGGCCGAACAGAATAAAGCAGAAAAATTCGTTTTCTACATGTACAAAATGACCAAGTCCTATCCGCCTAACAAAGAGGTGCTGAAGGACATTTCTTTGAGCTTCTACTATGGCGCAAAGATTGGTATTATCGGCCAGAACGGTGCCGGTAAGTCGACCCTCCTCCGCATCATGGCGGGCATTGACAAGGAATTCCAAGGCGAAGCTTGGATTGAACCGGGTCGCACTGCTGGTTACTTGCCGCAGGAACCGCAGCTTGACCCGAACCTCACCGTCAAGGAAAACGTGATGCAGGCGGTGGCCAAGAAGCAGGCAATTCTTGACCGCTTCAACGAAATCTCCATGAAGTTTGCAGAACCCATGGAAGACGACGAGATGAACAAGCTCCTCGACGAACAGGCAAAACTTCAGGATATCATCGACGCGCAGGACCTGTGGAGCCTTGACCGCAATATCGAAATTGCGATGGATGCTCTCCGCTGCCCGCCGGGCGACTGGCCGGTGACGAACCTTTCCGGTGGTGAAAAGCGCCGCGTGGCCCTCTGCCGCCTGCTCCTCGAAGAACCGGATTTGTTGCTCCTTGACGAACCGACGAACCACTTGGATGCCGAAACGGTTGCCTGGCTCGAACGCCACCTCCGCGAATACAAAGGCTCCGTGATTTTGGTGACCCATGACCGTTACTTCCTCGACAATGTGACGAACTGGATTCTGGAAATCGATCGCGGTCGCGGCATTCCTTGGGAAGGCAATTACGCCCAGTGGCTTGACCAGAAACTTGAACGCATGAAGAACGAAGAAAAGGGCGAATCTGACCGTCAGAAGCGCCTCGCTCGCGAACAGGAATGGGTGAAGGCTTCTCCGAAGGCTCGCCAGGCCAAGAGCAAGGCCCGTTTGAAGGCTTACGAAGACTTGCTCGCCGAAGATTCTCGCGAACAGATCAAGGTGGCCCAGATTCATATTGCAAACGGCAAACGCCTTGGCGATATCGTGATTCAGGCGGAACACTTGCAGAAGGCCTTTGGCGACAAGGTGCTCTTCGACGATTTGAACTTCAGCCTGCCGCGTTCGGGCATCGTGGGTATTATCGGTCCGAACGGTGCGGGTAAGACGACTTTGTTCAAGATGATTATGGGTCAGGAAAAGCCCGATGCCGGTACGCTCAAGATTGGCGAAACCGTCGAAATCATCAGTATGGAACAGGGCCGCGAAAGCCTCGACGATTCCAAGACCGTGTGGGAAGAAATTACCGGCGGTAACGATGAAATCATGGTGGGCGACCGCAAGATGAATGGCCGCGCCTACTGCGGACTCTTTAACTTCACTGGTGCTGCCCAGCAGAAGAAACTCACCGCGCTCTCCGGTGGTGAACGCAACCGCGTGCTCATGGCCAAGAACTTGCAGAAGCCGGGCAACGTGCTGTTCCTCGACGAACCGACGAACGACTTGGACATCGAAACGCTGCAGGCTTTGGAACAGGCTATCCTCAAGTTCGCTGGCTGCGCCGTGATTATCTCCCATGACCGCTGGTTCCTGGACCGTATCGCAACCCACATCCTCGCTTACGAAGGCGATTCCAAGGTGGTGTGGTTCGAAGGCAACTGGAGTGAATACGAAGCCGATCGCCGCAAGCGTCTTGGCGAAGATGCGGACAATCCGAAGCCCATCAAGTACAAGACGCTCACGAGACAGTAATTAAAAAGGGCGGCCATCGAGCCGCCATTTTTATATCTCGTTAAGAGAATCGATGTCCGCATTGGGAAAAGGAAGGTTTTAGGAGGGGCGGAGCCTCTCCTTGTCATAGAACGATTTTCGTTAAGAAAATCGTTCGTATAGTGCATCGCGTTCGACCGGTTCCAAGCTTTCGTTCAAGATAAGGCTCTTCATGCGCTCGGGGCTCATGCCCACGGGAACCGTGGCGCCGGCGGCGTGCGTAATCTTCTCTTCGATAATCGTACCGTCCAAATCCGACGCGCCGGCGTGGAGCGCCTTCATCGCGGTCTCAATTCCCATCTGAATCCAGTACGCCTTAATGTGCGGGAAGTTGTCGAGAAAAAGTCTTGCGACAGCGACCGTGCGCAAAACGTCTTCTTCGCTGGTGATATTCGGAACAATCTTGTGCAACGCATTATGTTCTGGATGGTATACCAGCGGAATGAAGGCGAAAAAGCCCGGAGCTTCGTCCTGCAAATCGCGCAGCATTTTCATGTGGGCAATACGGTCTTCAATCTTCTCGATGTGGCCAAACAGCATGGTCGCATTCGTCGGAATTCCAATCTTGTGGGCTGCGCGGTGAACGTCGAGCCATTCTTCGCCAGTTTCCTTGCCCGGGCAAATCTGGTCGCGAACATCTTGCACTAGAATTTCGGCACCGCCACCGGGCAGAGCATCAAGGCCTGCTTCTTTCAGCGTGCTCATAATCTGCAGCGGAGTCTGACCTGAAATTTTCGCGAAGTGGCAAATTTCCACGGCGGTAAACGCCTTCAAGTTCACCTTCGGAAATTCCACGCGCAGCTTGCGCAGCATTTCGATGTAGTAATCGAACGGGTGATCCGGATGCAGACCGCCTACAATGTGCAATTCGCGGGCGCCGCCCGCAATTGCTTCGGCAGCCTTGTTACGAATGGTATCGTAGTCCCAATCGTAAGCGGTGGGGCTGTCTTTCTTGATTTTAGAAAACGCGCAGAACTTGCAGTGCAACACGCACACGTTGGTGTAGTTGATCTGGCGATTGTTCACCCAATACACGGATTTGCCGTGCCTGCGTTCCTTTTCGGCATTTGCGCGGGCACAGAGTTCGTCGAGCGGGGCGTTTAAAAACAAGTCTAGAGCTTCGGCTTCGGTCAGGCGTGCCATGTTACATCTCAGGGATGTCTACGTTATAGCTTGCCTTGTGACCGGCTTCGTCCACAATCTTGATGGTGAAGGAACCTTCTTCGGGGAGCTGGGCTCCTTCAATCACGATTTCGCGCGGTTCAGAATCGTATTCGGCGGCGACCCATTTCTTGCCGACTTGCACCGTAATGGCGTTGCCGTCAGGAATGCCGTCGTACTTGAACAATACCGGAATCTTGAGGGCCGGCTGGCGGACGCCGCTGATCATCATGTCAGACCAGTAGGGGAATCCAAGCGTCGGAGCTTCGGTGTTTTCGATGTTTGCGATGTCGCGAATTTCGTTCATGGTAGCGCAGCGGTTCTTGCCCTTGGTCTGCTTGCTAAAGTAGAACCAGTTGCGGGTTGTTTCGCCGAGCCAGTAAAGCGGTTGATTGTTTTCCGGATTGTCGATGCAAACGGTCCAGTTGCCGAGCTGCATGCCCTTCGGATGGAATTCAAAGTAATCCAAGCTGTCGGTATGCGTGCGGGTAACTGCCAGAATTTTCTTGGTGGTGTCGCGGCCCGTCGGAATGCCGGTGAGCTTCTGTGTGATACCTACGTTTCCGACCTTGGTAGACCAGTTTACGCTTCTCTGGTACTGGTTGAAGGCGTAGAGTTCAATGCTTGCATCGGCTGCGACGCCGTCGCCCGTAGAACGAGAGTCAGCGGTGTAGTGGATGCTTGTCATTTCGGGGTAGATTTCAAGCAGGCGGCCAATCGTAATCGGTGCGGGCTTGAATGCCTTACACATGTCTTCTTCAATAATTTGGTCGCCGGTCATGGCGGTAAATTTCATGCCGTTCTTGCAGCGGAACAAGTCAAGCATCGGACGGCTAAGGAACGTGAACAGCGGGGAAGCCTGATCCTTGTACAACTGCATGGGCTTGTCGCTCTTGCAGCGCGGGTGGAACGTGAACTTCTTGCTGACCTTGTTTCCGCTAAAGTCTTCGGCTTCGACGGTGTAGGTCGAAAGCGGAGCGAGCTTGGCGTTCACAAAATGCCAGTCGCCGGCGGTGTCTGCTTCTTCGGCCCACAGGAGCTGGTCGCGAATCAAGGACATCTTGCTGTAGCGCAGGGTGTCGAGAATTTCTTCAAAAATCTTTTCGTCGTAACGCCACACTGTAAGACGGCGTATAGACATCGGATTGTCCTTGGGCTCGCGGCTGTAGTCTGCAATCTTTACGGCCATGCTCAAGTTGAATTCGTTTTTCACCGGAGTTTCGACGCAGCCCTTGTTGATGGCTTCCGGGTTCGTGACGGCGAGGTGGTTGCCCTGCCACACGGCAATGCCGAAAATCTGCGGTGCCAAAGTGTCGGTAATTACGACGCCTGCCTGCACGGGGTTCACGATGCGGTCGTTGTCCAAACGAACTTCCAAGTGCAAGTGCGGGTTACCAATGCCGGTGCTGCCCGAGAAGGTGAGCGTGTCGCCCTTCTTGTAGCTAGCGTTCGTCTTGATAGTGACGTCGTTCTTCTTGGAGGCATACTGTTTCTTGATAATCTGGTCATCGAGCTTGCCAAAGCTGCTTTGGTGTGCGAATGCCCAGGTCTTGCCGCTGTTGCCCTTGAAGAGCATTAGCTTTCCGTAGTGGAACGGAGAAACTCGAAGTTCTACAACCTTGCCGTCTTCGGGTGCGTAAATGGGCCAGCCTTCTTCCATTTGTGTGGAATAGTCAAAGCCTGCGTGGTAACGCGTGCCACGGTTCTCGCCAAAGCTCGATGTCAGGTAAGCGTCGCGGTCGAACGGGCGGTAAGTCGGTTCGTCTGCTTTAAGAACCTTCTTTTGCGCCATGCCGTCGGCGTTATTGACTTTGTTCGCTTCGGCGCTTGCACCGAAGTTGTCGTTAGATACTTTTTCGCCGGATTGGGCCTTGATACAGTCTTCGTAAGCGAAGGCGTCCATGGTCTTTTCGTTGCATTCGGCGGCAAATGTGGAAGGCATCATGGCGAAACTTGCCATAGTACCCAAGAACATTCCCTTGCGGGTGATTTTAGCGAGTTTGTTCAAGATTGTAGTATCCATACCACAAAAATACAAAATTATTACAAACTAGCGGGAGAGGTTGGCGCTTTTGCAGGTTTTATGTGATGTCTGAAAGGAATAAAAAAAGAACCGTTTGCTTTTGCAAACGGTTCTTGTCTAGTGGAGCTAAGGAGAGTCGAACTCCTGACCTCCTGCATGCCATGCAGGCGCTCTACCAACTGAGCTATAACCCCGAAGGACGAGCCAAATATAGAAAAACTAATTTGACTTGTCAAGGGTGGGTCATAAAAAAAAGTGAAATTTTTTTACGACCCGATGTTTTTATGCCTTTTCGATCGTCACGGATTCGATAATCACGTCTTCGTACGGGGCGTCGCGGCGGTCGGTTTTGACGCCAGCGATTTCGTCGAGAACTTCGAAACCTTCGTAAAGCTGACCGAATACAGAGTAGCCGTCAGCGGGGCCGGGGCCAACCTGGTCGTGGTCCAAGAAATGCACGTTGTCGCCGTGAACAATAAAGAACTGGCTACCGATGGAGTTCGGCATAGCAGTCTTTGCCCAGCTCAGAGCGCCACGCATGTGGGTGAGACGCGGGTCATACTTGTCGCCAATCGTGGTGCCGGGGCCCTTGGCAGAGTGGCCACCCGTGCCGTTTCTACGGGTAAAGTCACCGCCCTGGATCATGAAGTCCTTGATAATGCGGTGGAAAGGAGCGCCGTCATACTTGCCCTGCTTGGCGAGTTCAACGAAGTTCGTAGCGCATTCGCCAACGATATCTTCGAAAATGCGCAACTTCATGGTGCCGTGGTTTGTCTTCATGATGGCGATGGTTTCGCCTGCTTCCGGTTTACCCAACTGATTGAACATAAAATCTCCTATTAATGTCCCGACAGGGCGCTGCCGGGGTTTAATGTTTCTTTTCTTATATATACAAAAATATGGGGTCAATTTCTGTAATTAAAGGTGAAAAACCATAAAAAATGCTACATTCAAGTGTGAAAACTAAGGCAAGGCTGAAAACCTGTTACCTGAAACGATACCTATATGAAAGACAACTGCAAAAAGATCAGAGAATTGCTGTCTGCGCAGGCGATGGAATTCGCCCTCGACGAAATGGCGGCAAAGCTTGCCAAAATGCACCCGACTGCCGATGACATGGTGGTGCTCGGCATGGCAAGCCGCGGAATCCCTCTCGCCAAAAAGATTTGCGAGCGCTTAAGTCAAAAGTTTAACAAGACTGTCCCCATGGGAAGCCTCGATGCGACTTTCTACCGCGACGACTTCCATTATCGCACCCACATGGGTTCGAGCGAAATGCGCATTACTGAAATGCCCGCTTCGGTTGAAGGCAAAACGGTAATCCTCGTGGACGACGTGCTTTACACGGGCCGTTCGGTGCGTGCAGCCATGCAGGCTATCCTCGACCTCGGGCGCCCGGCCGCGATTCGCCTTTGCGTGCTTGTGGACCGCGGACACCGCGAACTCCCGATTGCACCCGATTGCGTCGGACTTACGGTCGAGACTGCACAGGACCAGGAAGTCCGCGTGCAAATCGAACCGATTGACAAAGAAAATTCTGTATACCTCGTAGAGGTGGAGGCTTAAGGTGAGCGCACTTCAGATCAAGCACTTGTTTGGACTCCAGGGCGTGTCCAAGCAGGATATCCGTACCATTTTGGACAATGCCAAGCAGTTCCGCGAAATTTTGGAACGCCCCATCAAGAAGGTCCCGTCTCTCCGCGGCCTTACGGTGGTGAACCTGTTCTTTGAAAACAGCACCCGTACGCGCACGAGTTTTGAACTCGCCGAAAAGCGCCTTTCTGCAGACACGGTGAACTTCGCAAGTTCTAATTCGAGCGTCAAGAAGGGTGAAACGCTGGTCGATACGCTCCGCAATATCGAATCGATGAAGATTGATATCGTGGTGGTCCGCCACAAGGGGACGGGCGTTCCCAAGTTCCTCGCTGAACACAGCAACGCCATTATCGTGAATGCCGGCGATGGCGCTCACGAACATCCGACGCAGTCCCTCTTGGACATGCTCACGGTCGAAGAAAAACTTGGAACGCTTGAAGGCAAGAAGGTTGCGATTGTGGGCGATATTCGCCACAGCCGCGTGGCCCGCAGTAACATTTGGGGCATGACCACCATGGGTGCTCATGTGACGCTTTGCGGCCCGAGCACCTTGGTTCCTCGCAATACCGAACTTCTGCAGTATAAGGAACTGGCTGGCAGCGTCTCTTGGGAAACCGATGTCTATAAGGCAGTCGAAGACGCCGACGCCGTGATTGCGCTCCGCCTGCAAAAGGAACGCATGGATGATGCACTCCTTCCGAGCATGCGCGAATACCGCAACTTCTTCGGTATCACCGAAAAGGTTCTTTCTGAAGCCAAGGACAAGGTCATCTTGATGCACCCGGGTCCGATCAACCGCGGTGTGGAACTGGATAGCGATATCGCTGACGGTGAGCATTCCGTGATTTTGGATCAGGTGACAAACGGCGTTGCCGTACGTATGGCTGTGCTTTACCTTTTGGCTGGAGGTCGTGCAAATGAAAATGCATAAGGAATTGAATATCAAGAATGTCGTTTTCAAGAATGCGAAAGTCTGGAATGGCGACAACTTTGAAAACCGCGATGAATTTGCCGTTGTTCAGGGAAAAGATTTAGCTACTGAAGAATTTGACTGTAACGGTGCTCTGGTGATGCCTGCCTTGTTTGGCTTGGGCGTTGACTTTATGGAACCGCTGCGCGATGACGTCTACACGTTTGCTGATGGCCTCGATGCCTTGCACCGTGGTGGCTTTAGCGGCGCGTTGTACGAAAGTGCTGCCAATCCGATTGACGATGCTGACAAACTTTCGGCAATGAAGTTCCGCGTGAATTCGCCTGATTTGGAATACAACTTTGCTAACCGTTTCGACATCAAGTTCCTGGGCGCTTACAGCAAGGGCTTTGGTTCCGATAGTCTCGCCGAAATGATGGAACTTGCCGAAGACGATTCCGTTGCAGGCTTTGGCGATGGCGGCGAAGCAATTCCGTCGACTCGCTTTATTCGCCTTGCCATGGAATACGGCAAAATGACGGGCAAGCGTTTCTTCTTCCAGCCCATGGACAAGTCGTTGCGCAAGCATGGCTGCGTTCACGAAGGTGCTTATTCCGACATGCTCGGCATGAAGGGAATCCCGCGTATTGCAGAAACCATTGCTGCCCATACGGTGCTTGAAATGGCTCGTTTCTTGCAGGTGCCTGTGCACTTTAAGCAGGTGACTTGCGGCGAAACGCTTGACCTTGTACGCGATGCCCGCAAGAAGGGTATCGATGTCACTTGCGATGTAGGCTTGTACCATTTGCTTCTGGATGATTCTTGCCTGGAAACTCTGGATTCCGCTTACCATATTCTGCCTCCGATTCGTTCGGCCGCAGACCGCGAAGCTCTGTGGAAGGGAATTGAAGACGGTACGGTGAATGCAATCAGCATGAACCATACACCGGTGCTTGGGCAAGATACCGAAGTGAACTTTGAAGATTCTGTGCCGGGTGCACTCTCTCTTGAAATTGCTCTCCCTGCAATTTGGAATGATCTGAGTTCCAGAGTGGGAAATGCTCGTGCAATTGAACTGTTGTCGGATGCTCCGGCAAAGCTCGTTGGCGCAAAGTCTGCTTTTGATAAGAACTCCAAGAAAATGTCTGACTTGGTCGTTCTCGACCCGAACAAGACGCATGTGGTTACCAAGAAGGACTTTGCCGGACACGTGAGCAATTCTCCGTTGCTTGGCAAGACTCTTCAGTCTTCGATTCTTGGAACGTTCATAAGCGGTGCATTGACCAAGTTCTAGGGTCCTTAGATGCTCGACCTTCTTAAAGGAATATCCGAATGGCTATCTGATTGGCTGCCTTTTTGGCCGTCCAAATTCCCGCCCGAACCGATTTATTTGGTTGGGATTGTGGGGTTCATTTGTTTATTCCTTGCTCTGATTGTGTTACTTCAAATTCGTCGTATCAACCAACGTCGTGATACAGAAGAAATGTTTGGCACTCAGGTCTTTGACGTGAAGGTTGCTGCGTTTGGTTTTTCGGACAAAGAAAAAAGAACTTTGGACAAAATAATCAGAATGTCATCCTTT
Source organism: Fibrobacter sp. UWB10 (assembly GCF_900182935.1). Classification (NCBI taxonomy): domain Bacteria; kingdom Pseudomonadati; phylum Fibrobacterota; class Fibrobacteria; order Fibrobacterales; family Fibrobacteraceae; genus Fibrobacter; species Fibrobacter sp. UWB10. Next base: position 33,616 of record NZ_FXUE01000003.1, read on the forward strand.
GAAAACAAGGATGCCATTTTGAATTCGTCAGGGCTTTTCGAACAGGCTGTTTCAACGTTCTACGATGTTCGCAATGTGTTCGATGTTCGCGATGAAACCACTGAAGCTGTAGAGCGCTTGCGCAACAAGATGAACTTTACAGCGTCTAATCCTTTGTCTGAAATTTATTCGACCAGACAATTTAATGTGGGTGACCGAATTGACATGCTCCCGGAAAACGGGACCTTGATCAAGAGGTCCGAGATAATTTGGCGTACCGAAAAGGAATGGGCAATCTCTTACGATGGTAGTGACGGCCCGGCCAAGTCCTTTGTCGGACGAGACCTCCGCATCCGTTGGACTCGCCCGGACGATGCTATTTATTCGACGACACTTTCTATCCGCCGTTTAGACGATTCTGCAAATTTTGTTTTACATCATTCTTCAAGCTTGGACAAACGTCAGCTACGTCGCTGGGTTCGTGAACAGGTAGTTTTCCCGGTTATCGCTGTTTTTGAAAATGGGGATACCTTGGGTGGTACTTTGCTGGACCTTTCTGCTGGCGGTATCATGATTGGGCTGCCTAAGGAGTGCTATCCTGGGCAGCACATGCGTATCCAGTTTGAGCTCCCGAGCTTCGGTGACGAAGACGTTGAAATTGAGATTTTGCGCAATTTGGGGCAGAAAAACAAGGATTTCCCCAACTACTATTGCCTTACAGCATCTTTCCGTGGAAAGTTCGGTTGGACCCAGGAAAGGGTGCTTCAGTACCTGTTTGAGCTAGGTAAGTCGAAAAAACAGGCAAAAAAGTGGGTCAAACAGGCCTAAGTAGTTCATTTTCAATGACTTAGATTGATTTTTCTCTTGACATTCTCCTTTTATAAAGGTAGAATTAGTAAGGAAATGTTTTACAATCGGAGTTAACTTTGGCTTTAGGATTGATTTCTAAAATCCGTGGCTTGCGGGAGACTGTTGGTATTGATGTTGGTCATTACAGCATCAAGTACGTGAAGGTCTTGCATGGCGCGAGCGGAAACAAGATTGTTATGGACGCCGACTTTGAACGCGTACCGGACGGATGCATCGTAAACGGTGAAATCCAGGTGCGTGAAGGGGATGCCCCGACCGATCAGGACGGCAAACGCGAAAAAGATGGTGCCGAACTGCTCGCCGAAGCAATGGCGAAGCTTCTGATTCGTCACCCGATCGACGATTCCTGCGATATTGTCGCCTCGGTAAACTGTGGAGCTGGCGCCGGTGGTGTGCTGGTGGACCGAGTCTCTGTCAAAGTTCCGAAAAACGGTAACGAAGCCGCTATTATTCTTCAGACCGCCCAGTCCCGTCCTCCCTTCGATGACCAGGATAACGTGATTGACTACGAAGTCTATTCTCGCGAAGGTGACGACGTTAAAGTGAACGTGGTGGCCGCAAAGAGCGCGCTTTTGGACTCTTGGGCTCAGTTCTTCAATCGCCGTGGGCTCAAACTGTCGGCGCTGGATGTCGATATTTTTGGTATGCTGAATGCATACATTGCAACAGTCGAAGACTCCGAAAAAGACAAGACCGTCGCAATCTTCAATATCGGTGAAAAGAAGATGAGTGTTGCCTTCGTGCAGGACGGCCAGTTCCATTCTATGCGTGCTATGGCCGGTGGTTCCTTGGATATGGTTATCAGTAAGACCTGCATGAACTTAGGTGTTGATTCAGAAAAATGTCACGAAATTTTAAGTAAGGGCGATCTGTCTGTGGTGGACGGGTTTTCTGAAGCAGAAGTTGAAGCTGCGCTCCGACTGGCATACGAGGACCTGATGGCGCAGATCGACATCGGTATCCGCTACTTCTCGTCTTCGGAAGATTCTAAACCGCTCGACAAAATCTTGTTGGGTGGAGGTGGAGCCGCCGCCCCTGGTCTGAAGGAATTCATCGCGGAACATTCCGGTATTGAAACTGATACGGTGAACCCGTTCAGGCTCGTGCCTTGTGATTCCAAGGTGTTTGGCGAAAGCGGGCTTTCTATTGCCTTGTCTAATATTTACGCCCCTGCGTTGGGCTTGGCGATGAGGAAATTCTAATGGCGTCTACGAAAAAAGAATCCACAAGAAATGCCTTGGCCATTTCCATTAACCTGCTTCCTCCGGAATACCGCAAGAAGCAGAAAGACTTTACATGGATAACTGACCGTCGCATTATTTGGCCGACAGTTGGACTGATTGTCGCAATTGTTGCCATTGTTATGCTGCAAGGTTATATCAGCGAAACCATTAGCGGCTTGAGCACCGAACTGACGCGTGTTCAAGAAGAAGTGGAACGCGAACGTCCGTTGCTTTCCAAGATCAGCGACTTGGAACAAAAGCAGGGCGTCATCAACACAAAGATCAATGCTCTCAAGTCGATTCAGGTGAGCAAGAAACGCTGGGTTATTTTGTTCGAAAACATCTCGTCTGTGCTTCCGCCCAACATGTGGCTCACAAGCATTAACCAGATGGGTGAATTCGATCTCGAAATGCGTGGTGTCACTTACGACTTTTCGGAAGTTGCCGAATACATGGTGAAACTCGAAAAGCAGGTGAGTGTCCAAACGGTTTCGCTGGTGACCATCTCGACCTCTAAACAGGACGGGAAAGAAGCCTATAGTTTCACCATCAAGATAGTCCTTAAACGGGACCTTGGTCTTGGGGAGGGTGATAATGGGTAAGATAGATCTTAAAGACAAACGAAACGTCTATGCCATCGTCATTTGCCTTTTGATGATGGTAGCCGCACATCTAGTATATAACTATATGTGGGATCCGTTTACGTATCAGCGCGAAGCATTGGAACGTGATCTCCAGTCGGCTCAGGCTGAATTGGATAAGATTAACGCCAAGAAGCATCGTGTGGCTGAACTCGAAATGCAGCTTGTTCAAGCAGAGAAGGACTTTGAAAAGCTGAAGGAAATGTTCCCTGAAGAAGAAAAGGTTCCGCTGCGTTTGCAAGACCTTTATGCTGTGATTCGCAGCTCCATGGTTCAGATCCAGAAGTTCAACCCCGAAGGTCGTGCCGAAAAGGAACACTACGTCGAAAACCGTTATTCGATTGCGGTTAATTCGGGTTACCACATGTTGGGCTACCTGTTTGCAGAAATTGCAAACTTCAATTACCCGACGGCAATTACGAACCTTCGCTTGAACCGTTATTCGGGCATCAAGGCCGAAGTTGAAAAGTCTGAAACTCACGGTTGGACTCCGATTACTATGTCGGTGACGTTCAACCTGACGACATACACATCGAAAAAGGTAGGCAAATGATGAAAATGAAAATTCTTCTTTTGTTGCTTGCCTTTACCGCATTTGCTAGTGCCGCCCAGATTAAGGATGTGCGTTTCGATTGCAATGCAAAGGGTTGCCAAGTGGTGTTCGCCTTTGCTTCTTCGCAGAACTTGCCGACATTCTTCCAGAAGTACGATGCGTCTTCTAAGAAGTTGACGGTTGGTTTCTCAGAAACGTCGTTCGCTCTTGGCGAAGGCAATTACGATGTCGATGCGAATTCCAAGTTTGTGAAGTCCATGAGAGTTTACAAGGATGCATACAAGGGTGTGCCGTTCTTGAAAATTGAAATGGATGTGGGCGCCTCGATTAATTCTGACAAGAATGAAATCGCCTTGGACAAGTCCAACTTCTTGATTAAGCTCAAGAGCAAGGGCGGAAAGTCCTGGACGCTTTCGAAGCTTTTTGCAGACCGCAAGAAGGCTGCTGATAAGCTTGACAAGAAGGCCGCTGCCAAGGCTGCTCTTGAAGAGAAAAAGGCTGCCCAGAGGGCTGCTCTCGAAGAAAAGAAGCGCTTGGCCGAAGAAAAGAAGGCTGCTCAAAGACAGGCTCTTGAAGATAAGAAACGCTTAGCTGAAGAGAAGAAGGCCGCACAGAAGGCTGCTCTCGAAGAAAAGAAGCGTCTTGCCGAAGAAAAGAAGGCTGCAGAAAAGGCTGCCAAGGAACAGGCAAAGCTCTTTGCTGAACAGCAGAAGCAAATTGATAAGGCTGTTGCCGAAGGCGGTGTGATTTCTGCTCTGCTTCCGAAGCTTAAGGAAATGACGGTCCTCATTGGTTCTGGCATGGAACAGTTCCGTCTGGTTGCCGAAGAACCGATTGAAATCCGCAATGTGTCTACCATCGACAAGAACAATACGATTACGATTGGTCTTGCCGGCCCGCAGAAGTCGCCGGTGTTTAGAATTGGTGCCGGTTCTTTGGTCAAGTCTGTGACTTGGGGCGCTAACGGCCTTAAGGTTCAGCTGAAGGGTTCTATCCAGCCGGTCATCTTGGTGCAGGACGGCGCATTCGTTATGCAGATTGCTGAAAAGGGCCTCAACAGAGATGGCTTTATGTTCTGGTCTGCACAGCCCAAGGGCATCTTCATTCGCGACTGGATGAAGGCTGTCGACGAAAAGCCGAACTTCGATGTCTTTGTCAAGAATCTTGATAAGGGCAGCAAGAAGATTATTTCTGGTTCCCAGACCTTCCACCTGCGCCCTGTCGTTCGCGAACTGATTGTGGTTGCCGACGAAACAGAATTCTATGCTGCTCCGAATGAAAATTCTCAGGTGATGCAGCGTCTTGTATTTGGCGACCGTTTGGTGAGCCTCGATATGAAGGGCTTGTATCGCAAGGTGCAGTATGGCAACAAGGTCGGTTATGTGGACCGCCGCGCTGTTGGATTCTTTGACGAACTTTCTTCTGTGCAAGAAGAACGCCTGAAACAGGTCGATAAGGATCGTGGCACAAATAATCTTTCGGCTAATTCGGCGATGATCGGAAGCCAGCTTGACGGTCTTTACGAAGATCGCGTTACCTATAGTTCCTTTGGCCGTCGCGACCCGTTTGTCGAAGTGGACGGCCTAGTCGAAGATGGTATCAATATCGACCAGGTTGAACTGGTGGGTATCATTTGGGAATCGGATGTGCCGGTAGCCATTCTTGTTGAATCCAAGAATCCGTCTATTTCGTACACCGTCAAAGAAGGCGACAAGATTCTCAACGGTAAAGTACTTAAAATCACACAAACTGACGTTCTCTTCCTGATCCAGGAATTCGGGGTGAGCCGTCGCTACTCCATGGGTCTTCCCGATAAACTTGGGGGTCAAAAGTGAAAAAGATGACAAAAATCCTTACTGTTCTTCTCTTGGTGGTGGGTCTCACTACTGCATGGAGCGCTCCTGCCGAAGGTTCGGTGCAAACCCCCAACAAGAAATTGTATGACTTCAGTTTCGTCGACATGAACTTCGAAGCCGTGTTTAGCTCGATCTCCGTGATTGCCGGTGTGGACATTATCCTTGCTCCCGAAGTCAAGGGTAAGACAAGCCTCAAGGTGACCAAGAAGACCTGGCAAGAAACGCTCGACATCGTTTGTAGCATGAACGACTTGACTTGGATCATCGAAGACAAGTACATCTTGATCCAGCGCTCCGCAACTTATCAGGCAAAGCAGAAGAAGATTGCCGACGAAGAAGCCCAGGCTGAACAGAATGCACCGCTTGTCCGTAAGAACTTCCAGGTTCATCACGCCAAGGCCGAAGAATTGGTGAAAGTGCTTGAAAGCATGAAGTCTAACCGCGGCCGCATTACGACGGTGGAACGCACGAACTCGATTATCGTGTACGATACCGACGGCAAGATCGAACAGATGGAAAAGGCTCTGACCGAACTTGACGTGGAAACGCTCCAGATTATGATTACGGCAAAGCTTGTGGTCGTGAACAGCGAACGCGCTCGCGAACTCGGTGTGGACTGGACCGCAAGAATGGGTACGACTGCTCTGACTCCGGGTACGGTTACGACTCCGCAGGGTAGCGGTGCAGGTGATTCCCGTACCAGTGCAGCCATTCATTCTCTGCCGAACGGCGGTGCTTCGCCGGCTGTGGGTTCTGCAACGACTGCTATTACTGCTAGCCTGTTGGACAACAACTTGCAGATTGCTATTTCGAACATCATGGGTGACGCTTCTACTGAAGTGCTTGCTTCTCCGCAGGTTTCTACGCTCGATAACACGGAAGCTCAGGTGTTCATGGGCGACAAGGTGTCTATCCGCGTGATTGACGATAGCGGCGAATCTTCGACTCAGCTCGTGGAAACCGGTATCAAGCTGACCGTGACTCCGCATGTTTCTGGCGACAACCGCATTTTGCTTGACCTGCATCCGGAAAACAACTCCTATGGCTATGATGAAAAGGGCCAGGTGGTGATCAGTACTCAGGAAGCCAAGACCAAGGTCGTGGTGGCTGATGGTGAAACGGTTGTTATCGGTGGCTTGACCCGTAACGAAAATACGGAAAGCGAATCCGGTATTCCGTTCCTCAAGGATATTCCGCTGCTGGGTAACCTCTTCAAGTACACCCGTAAGGCTGTTACCAAGCGTGACCTGATTATCTTCGTGACTCCGCGAATCATTCGCAACTATGTGGGTTCTGTGGAGCTCTCTGAAGCTTCTGCCGATGTCAATGGAACTCCGACTGCAAAGAAGACTCAGACTTCTGCTGAACCGACGGACGGCGAAACTCCGATTGTGGAACCCAAGCCGAAGCAGGAACCTGCTCAGCAAAGATCTTCTGAACCGTCTGAAGCTCCGGCAGCCCCGGCTATCGAAGAAGATGAAGGCGGCTGGAATTAATCTAGTTCACAGAGCTTAGAACTTAGAGCTTAGAAAAAAGCCTCGAACTTTGTTCGAGGCTTTCTAAGTTCTACCAACTAAGTTCTAGCGAGCTATCTCACCACGAGTGCGGCGAGGGCGAGTTCTTGACTGGTAACGGTCCAGCTACTGCTCTTGAATTCGTAATTGAGGTCGGCAAGGCGGCGAATTACGCGACAGAGGAGCGGTTTGCCCCAACGGCGGCAACATTCAGCGGCATTGCCTTGCTTGCAGAACATGAAATAGTTCTTGCCGATTGCCTGCGCTGCATCTTCGGCGCTCATCTTCTTGGCGGTAAGCGACATGAAGTTGAGCAAGTCTACGGCGTGGCTGTAAAGGGCATTTACGATGCGGATGGCGTCGTTGTCCTTGTTGCCGTAAAGAATTTCGTGCAGCTTGCGCGTATAGCCTACGGCATCACGCATCCCAAAATAGTTCAGAATTTCGTAAGGCGGGATTTCGCGGCGGGGCGTAATCAAAGTCTTAACGAGGTCGAACGTGATTTTTGGACAGTCCGGTTCGTAAATCAAGACCTTTTCCAGTTCTTCGCAAACGAGCTTGGTGTTGGTGCCCAAGGCGTCGGCCAGGTACTGGCTGGCGGCGGGCTCGATCGGCTTTCCGAAGTGAGCGGGTACGTTCGATGCAATCCATTCTTGCATCTTGTACTGCTTGGGTTCTTCGTACTTTTCGATTTTGCCGACCTTCTGCAGGATTTTGTAGAGTTCCGAATTCGCGCGGAGTTCGTCAAAGTCGAGCAGGAGTTTGCAATCGGGGGCGTCCTTGAGCCAGCGGGCGAGAGCCTTGGTTTCATCGGCCTTCATGGCGTCGGCATTGCGGACGACCACTGCCTGTTCTGGTGCAAACATAGAGACGGCGCCGCAGCTTTCCATAATGAGCCCGGCAACCGATGGAATGTTTGTATCAGAGGCATACACGACCTGCTTGGATAGCGGGTCGTCTTTGCGGTCTCCGAGAGAGTCTGTCAGGAACTTGTCGACCTGCTTATCCTTGGAGAACTGGTCTTTGCCGATGAGGGCTAGAATCATAGCTTACTTGAAGTCGACGATTTCGAAGCGGTTTTTGCCCTTCGGGGTTACAACTTCGACGATTTCGCCCTTCTTTTTGCCCATGAAGGCAGAACCCATGGGGCTCTTGAAACTGATCTTGCCGTTCATCGGATCGACGCCTTCGGGGCTCACCAGCTGATAGACCACTTCCTTCTTGGTAGCGAGGTTTTTAGCGGTGACGGTAGCGCCAAAGCGGACGGTGTCGGAGTTAGCGTCAAATTCAACGATAATTGCATTAGAAATCTGGTCTTCCAGCTTGGGAATTTCCAGATCGATATGAGCCAGCATTTCCTTGGCGGCGTGGTATTCAGCGTTTTCGCTCAAGTCGCCTTGCTTGCGGGCTTCTTCCATTTCATCTACAACGCGGGGACGTTCGACCTTTTTGAGGAAGGTGTAACGTTCAACCAATTTGTCGTAAGTTTCTTTAGTACAGGGTGTTTTAGCCATGACCTTAAATTAGAATTTTTTTGTGGAGCAGAAGCGGGGGCTGTTCAACATTGTTGCATTTTTCTATAATTTATGACGAAGAAAACAATAGGAGATTCTATGTACACTGTATTGGAAAAAGGCGGCGTTTGTTCCCCGAAGGGATTCACCGCATCTGGTATTTGTGCAGGCATTAAGGCCAGTGGTAACGCTGACATGGCTCTTTTGAAGAGCGAAAAGGCTGCACGTTGCTTTGCCGTGTTTACAACGAACAAGGTGAAGGCTGCTCCGGTGCTTTATGACAAAGCTGCTCTTGAACATGCCCACTTTGCTTCTGCTGTTGTGGTGAACAGCGGTAACGCAAACGCCTGTACCGGCGAACAGGGCCTGCGCGATGCAGAACGCATGGCTGTCCTTACCGAAGAAGCTTTGAAGCTTACTCCGAAGAGCGTGCTCGTTTGCAGCACCGGTGTGATTGGCCACCTGATGCCGATGGATAAGATTGAAGCCGGTATCCCGAAGCTTGTTGAAAAGCTCCACGCCGACGCTTCCGAAGAATTTGGCCGTGCCATTCTGACGACTGACCTTGCGCTCAAGAGCCATGCCGTTGAAATCCAGACCGAAAAGGGTGTGGTGACGATTGGTGGCGCCTGCAAGGGTTCGGGCATGATTCACCCGAACATGGCCACGATGCTTGCCTTTATTACCACTGACCTTGCTTTGCCGATTGATTTCTTTGCTGAATTCCGCGCCGACATCGCTGATTCCTTCAATGCGATTACGGTTGATGGCGATACCAGCACGAACGACACTTGCATTCTCTTGGCTAACGGCATGAGCGGCCTCAAGTACGAAGACTTGACGCTCTCTGAACAGGGTGAATTCCGCGCAGCATTGATGCTCGTGATGAAGGAACTGGCTAAGGATATCGTTCGCGACGGCGAAGGTGCAACCAAGCTGATTGAACTCTGCATCGAAAAGGCCGAAAGTCACGAAGAGGCTTTGCGCATGGCCCGCTTCATTGGTACGTCTAACTTGGCTAAGTGCGCTATGTTCGGCGAAGACCCGAACTGGGGTCGCATTTTGAGCAGCGCTGGTTCCAGCGGCTGCAATATGATCGCCGAACAGACGGACCTTTTCTTTGGCGACGTGCAGGTGCTTTCTAATGGCCGCCCGGTACAGCTCGACGAAGAACAGACCAAGGCTCTGCGTGCGGTAGTCCGCCAGCGTGAATACAAAGTAACGCTCGTTCTTAACATTGGTCATGCTAGCGCTAGCGCATTCACTTGCGACTTGAGCTACGACTACGTTAAGATCAACGCTGAATACACAACGTAACAGACTGCTCGGCTCTATCACATAAACAAGAATGTGATATCGCCTCGCTCTCGCAACCACGCCTAGTCAATACTAGGCGTTTGTTGCTCACGGAATCCTTAAAATCCTTAAGGCTTTGTTTTCTAGCGTGAACAACATTTAGTAGAAAATCCTGCTTTCGGGCGGGATTTTCTTGTATTTTTAGGAGAAACAAGAGGATAAACATGGATAATTTCAACTTCTACAGCCCCACAGAATTCGTATTTGGCATGAACCGCGAAAATGAATGCGGTGAACTCGTTAAAAAGTATGGTGGCACCAAGGTGTTGATTCATTACGGTGGGGGCTCTGCGGTGCGTTCGGGCTTGATTGACCGCGTGAAGGCATCGCTCGATGCTGCAGGAATTCCGCATGTGGAACTCGGCGGCGTGAAGCCGAACCCGCACGATTCGCTCGTGTACAAGGGTATTGAAATTGTCCGCGAAAATGGGATTGATTTTATTTTGGCGGTGGGCGGCGGCTCCACGATTGATAGCTCCAAGGCCATTGCGATGGGGGTTCCTTATAAGGGCGATTTCTGGGATTTTTACGAGGGCAAGGCTTCGGCTGCATGTGCGCTCCCGATTGGCGTGGTGCAGACCATTGCGGCGGCCGGTTCCGAGGGCAGCGGCGATTCCGTGGTGACCAGGGAAGATGGCATGCTCAAGCGCGGTGCAAGCAGCGAACATATTCGCCCGAAGTTCGCGGTGCAGAATCCGGCGCTCCTTTGCACGTTGCCTGCTTACCAGACTGCTTGCGGCATTACCGACATTATTGCCCACATTTTTGAACGCTATTTCACGAATACGCTCGAAGTCGAAACCACAGACCGTCTTTGCGAAGGCCTGCTCTTGGCCATGCTCAAGGAAGGCCCGCGCGCCATTGCCGACCCGACCAATTATCAGGTTCGCGCCAACATCATGTGGGCGGGTACGGTAGCCCACAATGATATTGTGGGCTGCGGGCGCAGTCAAGACTGGAACAGTCACGCCATCGAGCATGAACTTTCGGCACTTTACGACTGCGCCCATGGCGCGGGTCTCGCTGTCATTATGCCGGCATGGATGGAATACGTAGTCGACCATAACGTGATGCGTTTTGCGCAGATGGCGACGCGTGTTTTCGGCTGCCAGATGAATTTCGAAAACCCGAAGGCGACTGCCCTTGAGGGCATCAAGGCTTTCCGCAAGTTCCTGCATTCTATCGGTATGCCCATCAACTTTGCAGAACTCGGCGCCAAGGAAGAAGATATCCCGAAACTGGTTGAAAAGCTCAATCCTGGTGATGGCTGGGGCTTTGTTCCGCTCAAGGCGAAGGATGTGACCGCGATTTACACCATCGCTGCGCACGCCTCTCTCGAATAGCTTGCAGTTTGGTCTAGCGTATGAAAGCTTTATTCATCGGCGGTACAGGAACTATCAGCATGGCCATCACGCGGCTTGCTGTGGCCCAGGGCTGGAAACTCTACCTGCTCAATCGCGGAAACCGCCCTGCAGAAGACATTCCTGCGGGAGTCGAAATCATTCAGGCAGATATCTACGACGAAGCTGCTGTTGCTGAAAAAATCAAGGGCATGCAGTTCGATGTGGTCTGCGACTTCATCGTATTTCATCCGAGTGCGCTTGAACGCGATTACCGCTTGTTTAAGGATAAAACCAAACAGTTCATGTACATCAGTTCTGCGAGCGCTTACCAGAAACCGCTTTCGGATTATCGCATTACCGAGGGCACGCCTCTCGCGAATCCGTACTGGGAATATTCCCGCAACAAGATTGCGGGGGAGGAATTCCTAATGCGCAAGTACCGTGAGGACGGTTTCCCGATTACGATTGTGCGCCCGAGCCATACCTACGATGAACGCCACATTCCACTGGGCGTTCACGGCAAAAACGGTAGCTGGCAAGTTGCAAAGCGCATGCTCGAAGGCAAGCCCGTCATCATTCACGGTGACGGCACGAGCCTTTGGACCATGACTTTCAACACTGATTTTGCCCGCGGCTTTGTGGGCCTGATGGGCAATGTGCATGCTATCGGTGAATCGTTCCAGATTACAAGCGACGAAACGCTCACCTGGAATCAGATTTACAAGGCGGTTGCCGACGCCCTCGGTGTTGAACTCAAGCCGTATTACGTGTCTTCGCAGTTCCTTGCAGACGTAAGTGATTACGATTTGCTCGGGAGTCTGATTGGCGACAAGGCGAATTCCGTGGTGTTTGACAATTCCAAGCTCAAGCGCGCTGTGCCGACTTTCCGTACCGAGGTCCGTTTTGACCAAGGAATTCGCCGCACGATTGACTATGTGCTTGCGCATCCGGAATTCCAGAAGGAAGATCCCGAATTCGATGCTTGGTGCGATAAAGTGATTGTGACGCTGGAAACCGCGAAGAAATCTTTTTAACCTCGAAATATAAACTACATTTGAACTATGAAAAAACATTTGTTCAAATGCGTTTTTAGTTTTTTTGTTTTAGCTGAGTTAATCATTACTTTTGTGGCTTGCGGAGATAATACAAGTTCTGCAAGTTCTAGAGACGATTGCCCTGAAAATTATATTTGCGATACAATCTACACCGATGTGAGGGTCTATAGCTTTGTTTACTATGTGGGCAAAGATTCCCTAGATACGGTGACGGCGACAACGGATAGGATGACTTGTGATATCGAGGATGATAATTTTCATTGTTCCTTGATGTTTATTCATGGGTGTTTTTCCTATAGTTATAGCGTGGCAAGCGCAAATGGTATCGTAAAGGATTCTGCCAAGCATTTAACGGTAAATGTGACGCGAGTCGACACGACCTACATCAATTATGGCAAAAAACGCTTGATTGATTACGTGCCGGCCTATGTTGAAGTTCCCAAGTTGTCGGAAAAGAAATTGCAAGACTTGTTCGACACGTTGATACTCAAGCCCTATGATAGCAAGTATTATTCCTATTATGGGCATACAGATCATTTCTTGAGCAACTATTATATTGATGGCAAAGACTTGCCCGATGGATTTGGAGTTTCTTCTAATACGGAAAGGATTGTAACGCTTTTAGGTTGTGGGGATACCACTTATACGAATTATCCGCTGATACCTAAAGATATAGAAACTCGTTTGTACATGTTTCTTGAAGAACCGCTAGAAAAGGATACCACGATTACGTGGATGGCATATTACACCGATATGTACGGTGTCGAGGATTCTTTAGAAGTGACGACTTTCGTTACGATGGAAGAGGATTAAATCGCTTTTTTTAGAAGGCTTTGACTGCTTATCTTGAAAGTTCTACGGCGTAGTCAGCGGCGTTCACGAAGTCTTGTGCATGCTCGATGGCGATGACGGTGTGGCCCGCTTCGGTGAGGCCGCGAATCAGGTCGAGTAGGTGCTGGATGTCCTTTTGATGGAGACCACGTGCGGGTTCGTCGAAAAGGAATAGCGTATTCGGCGCCTTCGCGCGAGCGAGGGCGATGGAAAGACGCAAGCGTGCGCGTTCACCGCCGGAGAGGTGCGTCGTAGTCTGTCCGAGTTTCAGGTAGTCGAGGCCCGTATCTACAAGCGGTTTGAGCTTGTCGGCGAAAGGCTTCATATTAATGAACAATTTGTAGGCGTAGCCGACTTCTAGGTCATAGATGTCGGCGATGGAAAGCGACTTGAAGCGGACTTCGAGAATTTCATCTTTGAAACGTCTGCCGAGGCACACGGGGCATTCGGATTCTTCGTAGCCCGCGGGGTCGAGGATGACGCCTTCGCCCTTGCAGTTTTCGCAGCGGCCTCCGGGGGCGTGCGTCGCGAACTTGGCGGCGGTGTAGCCGCGGACCTTGCTCTCGGGAAGTTTTGCGAATAGGTCGCGGAGAATCGTGTTCAGGTTGATGGCCGAGGCGACGGTACTGCGTCGGTTCCCGTGGAAGTCACCTGTCGAAAGAATCGATAGCGCCTGGATGCCGAGGCTTCCGAATTCTCCCTTGGTAGCACGCGGCGCCAAGTTCCTGAAGAAAATCGTAGACTTGCCGCTACCGCTCTGACCCGTGATGACGCTGAACTTTTGCACCGGGAAATGTGCGGTGACCGGCTTCATATCGAACATCGCGAAGTTCTCAACATCGATAGTCGCGGTTTTCTTCTTTGGATCCTTCGACGTTCTCTCGTCTCTCGTCTTTCGTCTCTCGTCTAGTAACTTGATCCAATTCCCTGTGGGCGATGCCGGGTTGCCGAGAACTTCTTTCGCAGTTCCTTGCAACAATATTTCGCCGCCTTTTTCACCTGCGCCAGGCCCCATTTCAATAATCCAGTCGGCTTTCTTGATGAGGGCGGGATTGTGGTCGATGAGCACAAGCGTGTTTCCACGGGACTGAACCTTCTTGAGGACTTTCCAGAGGGCTTCGACATCGCTCTGGTGCAAACCGCTGGCGGGTTCGTCGAGGACTATCAAGAGATTGTTCAAGTGCCCGGTGCTGAGGCTCGAAAGCCGAAGTCTTTGGACTTCGCCACCCGATAGGGTGGCGCCTGCACGCCCTGCCGTAAGGTAGCCGATATCAAGGTCGACAATCGCCTGAATACGGTCTACGAGCGTGCGGAATGCGGGTTGCTGCTTTGCCGACAGTCGATTGTCGAACAGGGTGTGCAGCCGGCTTTCGAGTTCCGCGAAAGGCGTGCTTAAAATGTCTTGCCAAGTGGTACGGATTTTGCGCGGCTCATCTTCGCTTGAAATGCTTTCAATCGCCGCGTTCAAAAAATTCTGCTTGAGTCGAAGTCCCTTGCAATCCGGGCATTCTTCGCTGTTGTCGCCGTCTTCGATGATTCCGGTGCCGCCACATTTTTCGCAAACGCTCGTGCGGGAATACGGCGACAAGTCTTCAGGTGCGAGCGGTCTAGAAAGCTGTGCCCCATGTTCCGGGCAGCGCGGCACCGTGCTGAAAAGTTTGCGGCTCCCGTTGATGTCTAGAATCAATTCGCCGTGTGTGAGCTTCAAGACTCCATCGACTGCTTCGGCAATGCGGGTGCGCGTGTTCTCGCGAACAATCACGCGGTCCACGACAATAAAGAATTCCTTCGGGACAATCTTCTTTTCGTTTTCAGTCAAGTCTGCAAGCGAATAGCTGACATCATCTGCCATGGCGCGCGTAAAGCCTTGCGCCAGGAACACCGCCGCCAACTTATCGAGGTTCGCGCGTTTCTCGGCGTCAACTCTTGCAAAGAACTGCAACTTGCTCCCTTGCGGCAAACTCGCAATTTCGCGAATCATGTCTTCGCGGCTCATGCTTTCCATGGGCTTTCCGCAAACGGGGCAAGCGGGCTTCGCATATGCCGCAAACAAGGCGCGTAAAGTCGAATCGCATTCCGAAATGCTCAAGGCGTAAGCCTTTGCTGGCGTTTCACCGTGGCTTGGGCCAACGGCTAGGCTTGCGGGTAAACCTTCGGCGCTATCCAGCGGAATAATGCGACGACCGCCTAGTAGTTCCGCCGCAAACGGCGAAAGCGTTTCCAAATAGCGGCGCTTGGATTCCCCGTGCAGGGTGTCAAGCACAAGCGTCGACTTTCCGCAACCCGAAGGTCCGCATACCACAGAAATCTTGCCCAGCGGGAACTGGGCATCGATATTCTTCAGGTTGTGCAGCCTGCAGCCGCGTACGGATATGAAACTTAAACCAGCCACTAGTTACCCAGTTGGTAATGTGTAGTGTGGAATGTGTAATGTGAAATGGATGACTTCACATCTCACACTTCACATTTTTTATTCTCTGATGGTAAATCTCAGTTCGCCAAACGGGGTGCAGAAATCCAGGTTCTCGAGGTTGTTGGTTTCGATACCCGTGAACATGCGGTAACCGCCACCAATAGAGATTTCGAGCATCTTCGTGACACGATAGTTAAAGTGCACTGCCATGTCGGCGGTAAAGAAGTAATCTTCGGATTCAAAAGCTTCGTCGTCCGGTTCCATCACATAGAGGGCACCGCCACCGATTTGAATAGGAACAGAAATGGAAAAGTCATTGACACGCACCGGGAACAGTTCCACGAAACCGCCTACAGACATATATTTGATCATCTGCTTTTCGGACACGTTATAGTTGCGCACGTCACTCAAAAGTCTAGACACCCAGACACCTGTGGAAAGCAAAGGATTGAGGTCCAGACCGATGCGGAGGTTTGCAAAAATCGCCCCATCGTCGGCCACGAGTACGTTACCGCCGCTCACGCCAATGAACGCCTTCAGACCTCCATTGGATTTTTCTTCAGGCGTGAACTGTACGCTTTGCAGTTCAGCGCTTGCAAAAGCGGTGAGGACTATCAGGAAAACAAAGATTTTCTTTATCATTTTATACCTCGTTTTGTATAAAATTTACTAAATGAATTCAAGCGGGGCGTTACGGGGCCGGTGATTGAGGCCCTGTTTGAGGGGGTTGTGTATGACCCGGCTGAGTCGGGGCTGAAACTAGGGGGAGACATCCCCCTTTAAAAATTAAAGGCGGTCCTTGGTCATGTTCAGGCCTTCAGCAGGGCTTCCTTCCCAGTTCCAGATGCGGTCCTTGGATTCGGGCCAGGTGCAAATCGTCCACACCACGGAATTACCGCAAAGGACTATGGTCCAAATACCGAAAACCAAGAAAAGAATGAGAGGAATGAAGGCGAGCGATCCGTAGAAAATAGACATACGGGTCACGAGCATGGTCTGGATAAGCATCAGGATTTTTACGTAGATGATGATGCAAATCCATGCAAGAACGGTAATGCCGATGGAGGAAACAAGCAACTTCTTCTTGGTGTAGTTCTTGGGGTCCGGTCTTGCGGGGAGCGCGTATAGGGTCAAGAAAATAACCAGGAGGAATGCACCATGGAATGTCAGGTACCAGAAGGCATTAATAAGCCTCTTGAGTACCGACGGGTCAAAGTGCAATCCGTCGACCACAATGACTGAAAGCGCGTTCTGGAGGTAGTTCACGAAGCCGGCATAAAGACCGATAATGCCTGCAAAGATAAGCAGAAGTGGGGTATAGATGCGAATCTGCTTGTGCAGCGGACGAGACACTTTGTTTTCCCACACTACATTAAAGTTCGATTCCAAGCTGCCGAAAGCGAGAATGAACGTGATGAAAAGACCCATGGCACCGATAAATCCGAGCTTACCGATAGGCACGTGTTCTGCGTTCTTCACGATGGTGATAATCGGGTCGACAGGCCAGTCGAGATCCAAGAACGTGAGCAAGTGCGGCAGGTAGTCCGAGAAAAAGTTACCGAATCCGACCGCGATTGTAATCGAGGTCAAAAGGATCAGGAGCGGCACCACAGCCAAGAACGTCGTATAGGTAAGGGCTGCAGCACGGGTAAGTCCATGGAAGTACAAGAAGGACTTGCCTGCAATGATGGCAACCTTTACGGGTGTGACAGAACGTTCGGCTATATAGTCGAACATCCTTTCCCAAGAAAAATCTTTAAACCAGTTTGGCATCAAAACGGATTACTTGATGGTGCTGGTCAGGCGGAAGGCGAGACCTACATCGCTCAGTTCGTTTTCGCTATAGACGCTGAATTGAATCTTGGACTTGCCGATGCTCTTGACATAAGCGACGGTCCATGCCCAGTCGTCGTAGGTGCCCTTCGGGGCGCCATAAAGGTTGTCGCGCTTGTTGATGTATTCCCATTCAACCATGAGGTGGCTCATGATGGTGCTCAGGATCTTGCTGTCCGGGGCAAAATCGAGACCCAGGTAGAACGGCTGGTAATAGATGCCCGGCTGGAAGTACTTGGATTCGGGAGCGAGATAGTTGTCTGCGCCGGTATCCAGGTCGTCATCTTGCGTGTAAATGCAGGCATATTCACCATAGGCACGGAGGATCGGGAGAAATTCGTAGCTGGCGTAGGCGGCAAGACGGTGAGTCACGTAGGCCGTGTTCTGCACGACGTCAACCAGGTTTGCACGGTAGGCAACCTTGACTTCGAGCGGGAAGGTGAACTTCATGTCGTCTTCGATACGAACATAGCCCTGGTTTGCGGTTCCGTTCTTGGCGGCAACCATGGCGTTCAGTTGATTGAGGCCGCTCTTCCAGCCGAGTTCGACAGCGTTGTGGCTATAATCGCGCATCCAGAGGCCGCGCTTGGTCAAATCCTTGTCGACATAGGTACCGAAGTTGGTAGACTGCGACCAGTCGGTCTTCCAGCGACCGATCTTCAAATTCATCTGGTTGTTTTCGTTAAGAGCCCACTTGTAGTTTACCCAGTAGAGGTCGGCCAGAATTTTGTCGTAGTAGGTGACCTTACCGTCGCCGTCCTTGACCTTGTTGCCGAATTCCGGGGCAAAAATACGGAGCATGATCGTACCGTCCAGGTTTTCGCTCTTGTACTGGCCACCGATGTTGGCACGAATCCAGCCGCTGCTGAAGTTGTTGTCATCGTCGGCGATGGACTTGGTGGCCTGGGTCTGTACGTTACCCTTGAGGGCCATATTGTCTGTGAGATCTCCGGCAAATGCCGAAATGCTCATGGCAAGGGCGGCCACTGCGATTTTCCTGAACTTCATGTTTACTCCTTGGAGGGTTTTGTTTTTCGTGTCCAAATTTAGAAATAATTTTCTAAATTTCGGCCCGCTTTTAAGGAGTGTTCCGTGAAATTGTTTCATTTTTGCTTTTTTTACGTTTTTTTCGCTGTTTTGTGTGTAAATCTTTTGGCCAAACCTGCTTGGGCTCGCGATATTCTCCCCAATAAGACACATGCTGTGCTTACAGTGACATACACCAATAATGACGATGTCCCCCAGGCGCATAAAAAACTTTCGTTTGTTGGCCAGAACAATCCTAATAATAAATTGACTGTTACGACCGATGCCGAAGGCGAAGCAACATTCCATATTCCGCGTGAAGATGCTTATTCGATTTTCTGTGAAAGCGTGACTGGGCCTTTTGAATGTGGCTCTACTCCTTATGTGTCTCTCACGGCAAGTACGGGTGGCATGACGGTTGTTTTCGACGACACGCGAGTCGAATTGGTCGGTGTGAATTTTAAGGCGGGAAGCGCTGAACTGGAATCGCAGTCCATGGAAATTCTGGATAAGGCTGTTGAAGGCCTAAAAAGAAATCCCGATGCCCGTATCGAAATTCAGGGACATACCAGTTCCGAAGGCGGCGATGCGTTTAACCAGACGCTTTCTGAACAGCGCGCTTACACGGTATTCCTTTACATGGTTGAACACGGCATTGACCGCGGTCGCCTTTCGGCAAGCGGTTACGGCTCTAGCCAGCCGAGGGCATCGAATGCCACTGAAGCGGGTCGCATTAAGAACCGCCGCATTGAACTTCGCGTATTGAACGAAAACGAAGTTCCTGTAGAATACGTCAATTAATTCTTTCGGAAGCCGTCGTCGGAAAGGATAATCCGACCTTCGCGGAAAAGCGTACCAAGAATTTTCTTGAAGGTCTTCTTGGACATGCCGAATTCGCGGCGGATTTCTTCGGGATCGCTGTGGTCGCCGTACGGCAAGAATCCGCCCGCTTCTTCGAGCTTTTGCATAATAGCGGCGGGGCTTTCGCTCTTCATGATTCCCTTGTAGCCCACGGGAGTGAGGTTCAAGGTAATCTTGCCATCTTCGGTAAAGCGCTGGATATAGCCTGCCATGGTGTCGCCGATATAAATGCGCGGCGTATTGGGCGTAATCATAAGGCGGCCCGTGTAGCGGTAGTCCACCAAAAAATCGATATGGTCGCGGGTAACTTCGTAGGCGGCGAGCTGTACCTTTTGACCCAGGTGCAGTTCCGAAGTGTCGGGGTCCAAGAAACTCTTGATTTTTTCGGTCGCGACAATGCGGTTGCTCTTGTCGTCTTCGAGAATGAATACGACGCAACGGTCTCCGCGGCGGAGTTCACCGAGCTGCTGCTTGTAGGGGAGGAACAAGTCCTTGTTCAGACCCCAATCCAGGAATGCGCCAAAGCGGTTTACGTCCTTGACTTCGAGCACGGCAAATTCGCCGACAGTTGCGTAGGGCTTGTCGAGCGTTGCAATGGGGCGGTCTTCTGAATCGGTATAGACAAATACGTCAAGAACTTCGCCTTCTTGGAGGCTGAATTCTTCTTTTTTGCCGGGGAGCAGTACGCGTCCGCCGGTTTCTAGTTCCAGGTAATAGCCCTGGGGCATGATTTCTTCTACTCGGGCGCGGTTAAATTTGCCTAATTCCATGGGGACCTTCCGTTCATTTTTACCCAAAATTAGAAAATGTGAGAAAAATAAGGGACGAAATCAGACTGTTTTCCCGATTTTGGCGTATAGAAGGTATAACCACTCTCTAAAAAGGATACGCCATGAATCAAAATACAATGATGCTTCACGAAAAAATGTCGACTCGTTACTTACCGCGCGAAAAAATCGAAAAGTTCGGGGCTTCAGCACTCACGAACGAAGACCTGCTCGCCCTGATTTTGGGGAGCGGGAACCAAGACTGCAATGTTTTTGAACTGTCGCGGCGCCTTTCGGACTTTCTTTCGAACCAGACTCAGGTGCCGACACTTGCCCAAATTCGGGAAATTCGCGGCCTTGGCAAGGTGAAGGCGGCACAGGTGCTTGCCTGTTTGGAACTTTCGGGGCGCTATATCTTGAGCAACAAGTCAAATCCGATTGTTTCGCCAGAAGACCTTGTGTCTAGGTTATCGTTCTTGAAATACGAGGAGCAGGAACACTTGGTAGTGGTTACGCTCAATTCGGTGAATGGCGTGATTCGTGTTCATGAAATTACGACGGGGCTTGTCAACAAGACTCCGGTACACCCGCGCGAGGCCTTTGCAAAAGCGATTGAAGACCGTGCTGTTTCAGTTGTGTTTGCACACAATCACCCTTCTGGATCTGTCGAGCCGAGTCTCGATGACATGGCGATTACGCGGGTTCTCTGTGCTTCGGGGCGAATTCTTCAGATTCCGGTGCTCGACCATATCATTGTGGGCAAGGGCGGCTTTACGAGCATTTGCAGAAAAAATCCGGAGCTGTTCGAGAAAACGTTCTGCCCGGTTTAGGTTTCTAGCCTACAAAATTCATGATATTACAAAAATGTTACAAAGTGCTGGTTGTGTGATTCTCAAGGGGTTTTTCAAAAAAAAACGCATTTTTTTGTTGCTTTTTTGAGTAATAAGTTATATTTACAATAGTAGAATCGGGTGGCTTTGTTTGGTAGTCGCCCATTATAAGGAGATGCTATGAATAAGGTAGCTATGGGCCTTGCCCTTGCTTTGGCGGCTTCCGCCTTTGCTGGTCATCCCCAGACGATAAACAAGGAAGG
The DNA here is from genome assembly GCF_900182935.1 of Fibrobacter sp. UWB10. Taxonomy (NCBI): domain Bacteria; kingdom Pseudomonadati; phylum Fibrobacterota; class Fibrobacteria; order Fibrobacterales; family Fibrobacteraceae; genus Fibrobacter; species Fibrobacter sp. UWB10. The sequence continues at coordinate 54,344 of NZ_FXUE01000003.1, forward strand.
CTTTGTGGGTGTGAATAAGACCCAGTCTGCTCAGTCCCTTGGCCATTCCAAACTAGTGTTTACCCTTTTGGGCGATATGACCTTCGGTAACGACATGTTCCCGAATAACGATAATGGTATAGCTCTAAAAGAAAGTTATGCTGATGCTGATATGACTAATGGCTATATGTATGGGCTAGAACGTGATGCAGAAGTGAAGGACTTCTTGGGTGCTTCTGCTTATGTCGGCTTTGCCATTGGCATTTGGCACTACTTTGATTTGGGCTTTACCTTGCCGGTTTACTATGACCAGTTTACCGCCGAAGACATCAATCATAACGGCGTTATTTCCAATACGAAGGTTGGATATATTGGTAACCTCAAGGCCGATTTGAAGGCTCGTTTCCCGCTTCCTGAAGACCAGGTGTTCGATATCGCTGTGTTTGGCGGTCTTACCTTTAAGACGGCAAATGCTGAAAAACAGGGTCTCTGGATTCGTGAACCGGAATACATCAACAAGACAAACGGCGTTGCTTCTCCGTTTGGTATAAATGCGATGACCCTTAAGGGTGGCCTTGCTATCACAATGGATATTAGTAAGCTCGATGGCGGTGATGGTGTTCCGTTATTGTTGCACTTGAATGGTGGTTATCGCTATGTGATGAGCGATGAATATATGTCGCTCCCGTTCATGAGTGCCGCCGCTGAAATCTACTTTATGGATTTCATGTCGCTGTTTGCTGAATTCTATTGGGATATCCAGACGGATGACCTTGTGTCTTGTCAGTTGGATAAATTTAGCGGACTGAAGGTTTGTGGTGAACAAACTGACAAGCTTGACATGATGCAGTTGACAACTGCCTTGGTGTTCCACTTGCCGGTGGGCGTTGATATCCACATGGGTGCATCTTTCTACCTGGGCGGCGACAAGTATTTGAATGATGTCGAAGTCCTGAGAGATGGTGACCGTAACGGAAGCTTCACTTATGTGAACGGGATTAATGAATCCGGCATGTATGACCTTAATTTGTATGAATACGCTGACAAGGACGCCGTTCGTGCTGATCGCATTCGCGTGAACCCGAATCTTGCGATTTATGGCGGTATCACTTGGAGCGGCTTCCTGCTTGCTCAGGACCGCGATGGCGATGGCATTACGGATGACGAAGACAAGTGCCCGGACGATATCGGTCACCGCTTGAATCAGGGCTGCCCGCTGGGTAATCCGGATGCCGACGAAGACGGCGTTTGCGATGCCTGGGTTGCCGAAAAGGGCTTTGAATCTGAATTTGCTGAAGTTTGCGAAGGCGTTGATGAATGCCCGAACGAAGCAGGCGAAGGCGACGACGGTTGCCCGCTTGACAATCCGGATGCTGATGGTGATGGCGTTTGCGATGCCTGGGTATCTCAGAAGAAGATGCTCAAGAAGTTTGCGAACGTTTGCGAAGGCATTGACGATTGCCCGGCTCAGGCTGGTTCTCCGGCATTCAATGGTTGCCCGACTAAGCAGCCGGACCCGGATGGTGACGGTCTCTGCTCTCCGTGGATTACCGATGAAGGTGTCATGAACGAATTCGCCGACATCTGTAAGGGTTACGACATGTGCCCGGGTGAAGCTGGTTCTGCCGCTAACAAGGGTTGTGCATGGGATGATCCGGATGCCGATAACGACGGCCTCTGCGACCCGTGGGTAACCGAAAAGAAGATGGGCTTCTACTTCGAAAAGGCTGCTGAAGACGAAGCAATGGCTAAGGAATGGTTCATTGACAAGTCTTGTAAGGGTATCGATAAGTGCCCGACCGAACTCGGCCCGGCAACGAATGAAGGCTGCCCGCTCGGCAACCCGGATACTGACCAGGATGGCCTCTGCGATCCGTGGGTGACCGAAAAGAACATGCTTGACCAGTATGAAGGTATCTGCGCTGGCGTTGACAAGTGCCCGACCGAAGCCGGTGAAGCATTTGCTCAGGGTTGCCCGATGGAAAGCCCGGACCCGGATGGTGACTCCCTCTGCTCTCCGTGGGTTACCAAGCAGAAGATGCTTGACCAGTTCAAGGAAATGTGCCGCGGCTACGACCGTTGCGAACTCGAAGCTGGTCCTGAATGGAACAAGGGTTGCCCGATTGAAGATGATCCGGACCCGGATAAGGACGGTGTCTGCTCTGAATGGGTTGCAACCAAGAAACTCCAGAAGGAATTTGAAAGCGTCTGTACCGGTATCGACCGCTGCCCGGATGAACCGGGTGACGACGGCCATGGTTGCCCGAAGAAGGCTGCTGAAAAGCTCGATGGCGTGACCTTCAAGAGTGGTAAGGCTACCTTGGAAAGCAACGCACGCAAGATCCTCCAGGGTGTCGCCAAGAAGCTCGTCGAAGACGACAGCTATAAGGATCTGAAGATTGTGATCCAGGGTCACACCGACAACGTGGGTAAGGAAAAGACCAACCAGAAACTTTCCGAAAACCGCGCTAAGGAAGTGATGAAGACCCTCACCAAGGCTGGCGTGAAGAAGGATCGTATCAAGGCTATCGGTATGGGCTCTAGCTGCCCGATCGATGACAACAGCACTGCTGAAGGCCGCGAAATGAACCGCCGTATCGAAATGCACTTCGTAACGCCGGATAACGACGGTACTCAGTGCGAAAGCAACTTGGTGCAGTAATCAATCTGTAAAACGTTGAAATTATCCCCGACCCGGTAGGGCCGGGGATTTTTTGTGTAGTTTTGGTAACAATGAAAAACGAAATATTTTAGGTCTTTTTCGGATTTCTTTTATTAGATTTTTTTTTATAAGGGAGCCTGAGGTTTATAGTGGATAAACGTCGGAAAATATTGACTTGTATACTCGCCATTGCGTTGATTTTTATAATCAACATGGGTGTTGCGAATATTCTCAAGCAAGGCAAATGCGAATCCATCCTGAATCTGGATGAAGGCTGGACGCTTATTTTCCATGGCGACACGACTGAAATTCCCTCTATCAAAGATTTTGCGTTTGAAGACCATAGCATAAAAAGAGGCGATTCCGTTATCTTGAGGCGGCGACTCGGAACGAATTTTCCGGAAAACCCGGTGCTGCGTTTTGAAACCTACCATGCTTTTGTCGAAGCTTACCGTGAAAAATCCTTGCTGTATTCAAGCGGTCAAAAGGATTTCAAGGAAGGAAACATTGTTGGAAGCAGTCTCCATTTTGTGTATTTGGGTGTTGTTCTGTATAAGAACAAGATGTTTGAGCTCCGGTTCCATATGGCAGAAGACGATGCGTGGGACGCTTTGCCGATAATGGAGGTGTTGCCGGCTCGGTATGCTTATGGGGATTTCTTTGCTAGACATTCCATGCCTTTGGCTGTAGGGGTGTTTTCGCTTTTATTTGGGTCTTTGTCCCTGTTCTGTTGCTTGGGCGCATTCTATTATAGAATGAAATTTTTCCGTATCCTGATGACGGGGATACTTTCTTTTTGCTTGGGCTTGTGGACGATATGTTATACGAGGGTAATCCAAATCTTTTCGCTTGATTTTTCGTTCAATACTTGCCTAGAATATATATGCCTTTATTCGGCCCCAATTCCGTTGTGCTTGTTGTTGTTGCATATGCATTACAAAAAGATTAGTAATGTGCGCTGGTGGGGGTTGTTCATTATTACTGCCGTAGGCATCGTTCTTCTTGTAACGACTACCATTTTGAATGGAACGCATATATTGCGTTTCCCCAGGACATTGTGGGTCTTCCATCTTTATGCGATGATTGGACTGGGCTATATGATTTGTACGGGAATTCTATATAACCGTCATTTCGATACCCCGGGTAAAATCCTTTCGGCCGGAGTATCTGTATTCGGTGGCTTTGCGGTGATAGACCTTGTCCGTTTTTACGTGGCCAAGTATATACATATGGAACATTCCGTTCTCGAAATGACGTTGCTTCCGATTGGAACGTCTGCGTTTGTATTGCTGCTTGTGCTGAGTTATTTAGTTTATATATACCAGCTGCTTACGGAAAAGGCTGAAAAAGATGCCTTGTCGGAAATTGCTTACAAAGATGCACTCACCGGGCTATATAATCGAACCAAGTGCTTGCAGATTTTTGGAGTGCTCGATAAAGGCGATAGCGACTACGCTATTGTGAGTTTTGACATGAATGGCTTGAAACTCGTGAATGACAATCATGGTCACAGAGCTGGCGATAAGTTGATAAAGGCTTTTGCCGAAGTGCTTAAGGAAGCCTTTATGGGAATCGGTTCGGCTATTCGTGTCGGTGGCGATGAATTCTTGGTGATTGTGCGTAACGAACATGTCGAAGATGTAAAGGAATCCCTAGTGATGATGGCGGACCTGCAGAAGGAACGTAGCGCGAAGTTGCCGATTCCGCTGGAAGTAGCTTATGGCATTGCCTATAGGCATGAACTTTCAAAGGGCATGGCTGGCTCCGAGGTTCGCAAACTAGCCGGAACGGAAGACGTATACCATTTGGCCGATGAGCGTATGTACGCCATGAAAGTGTCAATGAAATCGGATTTGGTAAGGAAGTAGGACCGGGGATTTTTATATTAGGGTTTATGACTAAACTCGATGAAATTCTCCAGTCCCTTGATGCCTCCAACCACGATCTCGTGGAAATGCTCCCGGCAAATTTGAATCATAAAATGGTGCAGAAGGCTCGCCTCGGCAAAAAGCCTGTGCCCAAGCATACCCAAGACCTCATTTTGCAGGCCGTTAACGCCCTTTTGCGCGAAAAAGCGGTTACCGAAGACAAAAAGGTGAAGCAGTACAAGCGCGTCGAAATATTCGGGGAATAACTTTTATTAAATTACTCATATGCAACAATATTTAGACTTGCTCAAGGATATTTTGGAAAATGGGGTGGACCGTTCTGACCGTACGGGTACGGGAACGCGCTCTGTTTTTGGCCGCCAGTGCCGTTATGATTTGTCCAAGGGATTCCCTTGCTTGACTACGAAAAAACTTCACCTTCGCTCGATTATCCATGAATTATTGTGGTTCTTGAAGGGTGATACGAACATTAAGTACTTGCATGACAACAAGGTGACCATTTGGGACGAATGGGCCGATGAAAACGGCGACCTGGGTCCGGTTTACGGTCACCAGTGGCGTAGCTGGCCGACCCCTGATGGTGGACATATCGACCAGATTCAGAATTTGATTAACAGCCTCAAGAACAATCCGGATTCCCGCAGGCACCTGGTGTGCGCATGGAATGTGGCCGAAGTCGACAAGATGGCCTTGCCGCCTTGCCACTGCCTGTTCCAATTTTATGTGGGCGGTGTAGGTGCATCGGGTAAGCGTAAACTGAGCTGCCAACTGTACCAGCGCAGTGCCGATACGTTCCTCGGGGTGCCGTTCAATATCGCATCTTATGCGCTGTTGACTTTGATGCTTGCTCAGGTTTGCGATTATGAACCGGGCGAATTCATTCATACCTTGGGCGACACGCACCTGTATTCGAATCATTTTGAACAGGCCCGCGAACAGTTGACGCGCACGCCGCGCAAGTTGCCGACCATGAAGTTGAATCCGGCAATCAAGGACCTGTTTGAATTCAAGTTTGAAGATTTTGAACTGGTCGATTACGATCCGTGGCCGACGATTAAAGCACCGATTGCGGTGTAATCGAAGGGGGAGGCAAAGATGCTGATTTCTGCAATTGTTGCAATTTCTCAGAATAATGTGATCGGTCGCGACGGTCACTTGCCTTGGCATTTGTCCGCTGACCTCAAGCGTTTTAAGGCGATTACGACTGGGCATTCTATTGTTCTTGGTCGCAAGAATTACGACGATATCGGACGCCCGCTTCCGAATCGCACGAATTACGTGCTTACGCGCAATCCTGCATTCGAAGCTCCGGGCTGCGTTGTCTGTAGCAATCTTTCGCAGGCGATAGAATCTGCTCGCGCCGCCCATGAAACAGAATGCTTTATTATTGGCGGCGCGGCGGTTTACCGCGAAGCCATGCCCCTAGTGCAAAAGCTTTATGTGACTCGCGTGCTGGCCGATGTAGACGGCGATGTACTGTTCCCGGAATGGGGCGATGGCTGGCACAAGGTAAGCGAAGAACGCTTTGAAGCCGACGAAAAGAACGATTATCCGACCACATTTGAAGTCTGGGAGCGCTAATTGGTAGACCCTGTAAAAATTCACAAGCAGTATATATTTGTGACGTCGGTTTTCGTCGTCGCGATACTATTATTGTTTGTCATTTTTATGGGTGCGGTGCGCTCCAATGGGGTTTCTCCGCAACAAGTTCGCTTTGATAAAGGCTGGACCGTTACATACAAAGGTGAAAAAACTCCGATTGTGTCTTTAAGGAACTTCACGTTCCCCAAGAGACTGATGACCGGCGATACCCTTATATTGGAAGGTTCTGTTCCCGCAAATTCTCCAATTGCGCATCCGGTGTTTAGGTTTAAAACGAACCATTGCGCGGTTGAAGTCTTTGAAAACGGAAAGAGTTTGTATGAATATGGGAAAGATAGCGATTTCCCGGGAAGCGGCTACCATTATGTTTACTTGGATCCAAGCGATGTCCAAAAACTGAAAGTAGTTCTTGTTGAAAAAGTCGACAATAGAATCGTTCACATTTCGAATTATTCGCTCTTGCCTGGGAAATATGCCTTAAGCGATTATTCGTCGAGACATATTTTTGCTCTTGTCATCGGTATATTCCTGATTCTGTTTGGTGGAATTGCTGTTTTGATAGGATTTATCATGCGGATTTACGGAGTCAATTATTTCCGTCTGCTGATGATTGGAGCCCTGTCGTTTACGTTTGGCGTCTGGACGATGTGCTATACGAAACTCATCCAGTTGGTGTCTTTCAATTTGACTCTCAACACGACGCTTGAATATTTGTGCCTTTATTTCTCGCCGCTTCCGTTTACGTTGTTGCTTTGGAATATGCAGCGTATGCATCTCGGTCGCCAGAAAACCCTGGTGATGAAGTTTTTGGTGGGCTACGAAATCGCTTTCATGACAGTGACTTCGTTCCTTCATTTTTCGGGCCTGTGCGATTTCCCGAAAACCTTGGTGTTTTTCCATGCCTCGGTATTTGCAGGCTTGATTTACTTTGTTTTTGCCGGCTTTCTCTACAACAAGAAAATGGATATATCCGGAAAGCTTCTTACGCGAGGGGTGCTGTTCTTTGCGATATTTGTTGTTCTGGATTTGATTCGCTTTAATATTGCCCGCTTTGTGTCAGTAGATATTCCTTTGTTGGATTCAACTTGGACGCCTGTTGGTATGCTTGGCTTTGTGCTTTTGCTTGTCCAAAGCTATATCGTGTACCTGATTTACATTCTGGAAGATCGTGCTGAAAAGGGAATTTTAGCGACTATGGCATTCTTGGATGCTTTGACGGGACTTTATAACCGAGCCAAGTGCCAGCAAATTTTTGAAATTCTCGACAAGAATTTTGGCGATTATGCCATTGTCAGTATTGATATGAATGGTCTTAAGGCCGTGAATGACAAGTATGGCCATAACGAAGGCGATAAACTCATTAAAGCGTTTGCCGAGGTCTTTAAAGAAGCTTTTGCTGGAATTGGAACTGCCATTCGTGTGGGTGGTGATGAATTCATGGCTATTGTTCGTAGCGAACATGTGGCCGATGTTTCGGATGCGATTACTAAAATGAAAGATCTTCAGAGTGCTCGTAGCGAAGAACTGCCTGAACCTTTGAATTCGGCGTATGGCGTTGCCTATAAGCATGAATTCTTGAAAAACGGGTTTAGCATTGTTGAAGAAAACCGTATTGAGGCCGAAAAAGTCTATCATTTGGCCGATGAACGCATGTATGCCATGAAAGCTTCGATGAAGTCGAAATTGGCACGGAAAGAATAGTTTTTTTTGATATTTTCTATCCTCTTTCGATTCCCGTCTTTCGTCTTTAATATATATTAAAGACATGCTAGACTTTAACGTTTTTTATCGTTTGGCGGCTGCGATTGGCATTGGCCTGATTATTGGCCTGCAGCGCGAGCACACTTATTATGACCAGTCGGATAGACATCCGGCCGGTGTTCGTACTTTTACCCTTGTTGGGCTTGCGGGTGCCATGGCGGCACTCCTTTCGGACCAAATGGGTGGTGTAGCGCCTTTTATTACCGGATTTGTTGTTGTGGGCATGCTTTTGATGGCCATGCATGTGTCTTTTGCGATTGGTCATCGTAAGCAAGATGATTCTACTGCGGGTCATTTGCCCGGTGGCGATGGCATTACCACAAGCGTTGCGGTTGTGATTGTGTATTTGCTCGGCGGTATTTGCTGGTACGGACGCTTGCTAGAATCTTGCGTGATTGTGGTAGTGATTCTCTGGGTGCTTTCGGCAAAGGAGCAGTTGCATACTTTCGCGCAAAAGCTTTCCAAAGAAGATATTTTGGCGACGGTCAAGTTTGCGGTGATTTCGGCTTTGATTTTGCCGTTCTTGCCGAACCAAGCTTACGGCCCTGCTGGGCTTGAAGTATTGAACCCGCATACGATTTGGCTGTTTGTGGTGTTCATTAGCGGTATCGGTTTTGTTGGCTATGTGCTCATTAAACTGGTGGGCCCGGGCAAAGGCATTTGGCTTACGGGTTTGCTGGGTGGCCTTGCCAGCAGTACAGCGTTGACCTTGAATTTGGCCGGGCGCAGTCGTGAAAACGAGGATTACGCGTCTGACTTTACGCTTGGTATTGTGCTGAGTTGGGCGGTGATGTATGTGCGCCTATACCTGATTTGCATTTTCTTGAGTGGCGCACTTGCGGCACCGCTTGCTTTGCCGCTGTTGTTGCCCGTGGTTCCTGCGCTTGGGTATGCGCTGTTCCTCAAGATTCGCGAGTTCCGTGACCACAAGCAAAAGTCTTCGGATTTTTCGAACCCGTTCAAGCTTTTGCCGGCGATTAAGTTTGGCGTGATTTTTACCTGCGTGATGTTTATCGCCAATGCGGCTCGCGTGTATTTGGGCGCCGGCGCGCTGTTGGCCTGTAGTTTTTTGGGAGGCGCCGCCGAAATGGATGCGGTGGCATTCTCGGTAATCGATATGAACTTGAAGGCCGGACTCCCGGTGCGTGAATTGGTGCTGGCGCTGTTGTTTGCAAGCCTCGCCAATACAATCACGAAGGGCGGCATGGTGATTTTCTTGGGTGCAAAGGCGATGCGTCGTCCGATTTTGCCTGCTGTAATCTTGATTTGCTTGGTGACGGCAGGTTTGATTGGATATTATGCGGTCTTATAAAAAAGGATAGGGTATGGGTGAAAAACTGATTCACGCTTTGACAGTGGCAGGCTTTGACGGCTCGGCGGGTGCAGGCTTTGTGTCTGACATTAAGACAATGGCTCATTTTGGCGTGTATGGCCAAGCGGTCTGCACGGCGCTCACGCAGCAAAACGAAGAAGAATTCGTTGCGCCTGGCTGGGTGATTTGGGACCGTATCGAAGCTCAGCTTGAAACTCTCTTTAAAAAGCATACTTTCAAGTTCGTGAAAATCGGGCTTGTCGAAAAGGCCCGCACCTTAAATCGCATTGTAGACTTCGTGCGAGCAAAGTCTCCGGATGCATTCATTGTGTGGGATCCGATTGCAAGTGCAAGCGCTGGGTTCCACTTTATGCGCGATGCCGAAAAGTTCTTGCCAATCATGAAGTCGATTGACTTGGTCACGCCGAACCAAGATGAATTTGCCTACTTGGGCCTGGGGCTTGCGGAATCCCGCGGACAAATCAAGATGGGCCGCGACTTTGCCGTACTCCTGAAGGGTGGCCATGCCCGCGGCAAGGAATCGATCGATACCTTGTGGTATAACGAAGAACAGTTCAAGTTTATTAGCCCGCGTCTCCCCGGCAAAGGCAAGCACGGCACCGGCTGCGTGCTCAGCTCTGCAATCCTTGCAAACGTGGCCCTTGGCAAAGACGTTCCCACCGCCTGCGAAATTGCCAAGCAGTACATGAACGAATACCTGCAAACCGGCGAAGGCCGCTTAGGGTTTTTAGTTTAAGCAAGATTCTTTTAAGGTGCCACACGGATTCGATTTTACTAACGTAAAATCTGTTTTATATGGGTTAGTATTTATGGATAAAATTTCGATAGCGTTGGCGATATTCGCGTTAGGTTTGGTTGCCTGTGATGGTTCTGGTACGAGTTCTACGGAACAGAATTCTGAATCTGAGTTGGAGTCTTCTGGCAGTAACTCTGCTGGTGTAGACTGTTTGGCTCTTATGGAAGGGTATACGGACTGGAATAGGGATGTTCCAAAAGAATGCCGTCTGAATCCTGAAATTAATTACGGTAACATGACTGATGCACGCGATGGCAAAATCTATAAGACAGTAAAGATTGGTGAGCAAACCTGGATGGCAGAGAACTTGAACTACGCTGACAGTGCAAAGACTGCGAGTTTGAAGGGCAAAAGCTGGTGCTACAATAATGCGGATAAAAATTGCGATGTTACTGGGCGCCTGTACACTTGGGCTGCGGCAATCGACTCTGTCAAACTCGCTACTGATGTAGACCATCCGCAGAAATGCGGCCGCCTCGAGGAATGCGGCCTCGCTTTCGATTCGGATGGCTCAGCGACCTTAATCCAGGGTATTTGCCCGAGTGGTTGGCATTTGCCGAGCCCGAACGAATGGAAAGCCTTTTTCATGGCTGTGGGCGGTGAATCTACGGCAGGCAAGTTTCTCAAGTCGCAGACGGGGTGGATGTGGGAGTATAGCAACGGCAATTATAGTGACGGCAATGGCACGGACGCCTTCGGCTTTTCTGCGTTGCCCGCTGGAGAAAGGAACGAAGATGGCTATTTTGAAAACGAAGGCTACTACGCGAAATTCTGGAGTTCTTTTGAAGACTTAAGCCTCGATGCGTACTTTGTGAAATTGTACTATAATCGCGAATCTGTGAACCTGAACTGCACTGATAAGTACAGCGCACTCTCTGTTCGTTGTGTAAAGGACTAAAATGGTGAAATGCCGTTAGGCATTTCCCATCCGTGTGACAAAAAAAGGCACCCCGCAGGGTGCCTTAAATTTTTTATGAAGTAAGAATTAATCTTCTTCAGCCGGGCGCTTGGAGAGCTGCTTACGCTTGATCGGGTCGAGCTCGGTCTTGCGCAGGCGCAGCACTTCCGGCGTGACTTCGATGCATTCGTCTTCGTTGATGAAGGTGACGCATTCTTCCAAAGTCAGGCGGCGGTACGGAGTCAGCTGAATCATGTCGTCGGCAGACTTAGAACGCATGTTGGTAAGGTGCTTACCCTTGGTCACGTTCACGATAATGTCGACGTCGCGGTTGTGTTCACCCACGATCATGCCCGGATAAACTTCGGCACCCGGTCCGATGATGAGGTAACCGCGGTCTTCCAGGTTGGAAAGAGCATAGCTTGCAGCTTCGCCCGGTTCCTTCGCGATGAGCACGCCGTTCACGCGGGCCGGAATTTCGCCCTTGTACGGTTCGTAGTCCTTGAAGATGGACTGGCTGATGGCGTAACCCTTGGAAAGGGACAACAGCTTCGGGCGGATACCGATAAGGCCACGGCTCGGAACGAGGTATTCGAGAGTGACGCGGTCGTTTTCGTCGGTGGTCATGTTGACCATTTCGCCCTTACGGGTGTTGATTTCCTGAATGCAGGCGCCGCTGAATTCGCTCGGCACTTCGACCTTGAATTCTTCGATCGGTTCGAGGAGCTTGCCGTTTTCGTCGTTCTTGAAAATCACCTGCGGGCTTCCGATGGTGAATTCGTAGAGTTCACGACGCATGTTTTCGACGAGGATGGTGAGGTGCAAAATACCACGGCCAGACACCTTGAAGGTAGAAGCGCCGTCGACCTTTTCGACCAAGAGGGCGGGGTCAGCCATGTGGGCGCGTTCCAGACGTTCCTGGAGCTGGTTACCCGTCATGAACTTTCCACCGTACTTACCGGCCAGGGGCGAGGTGTTCACGGTGAAGAGCATAGAAATGGTCGGCGGGTCAATATGGATGCGGGGGAGGTGCACCGGATTGCTCGTAGAAGAGAGCGTATCACCGATGTCGAAGTTGTCGAGACCGGCAATCAAAATGATGTCGCCCGGACCGGCTTCTTCGATCGGCTGCGGAGTCAGACCTTCGTAGCGCAGAATCTTCTGAATACGGATGTTCTTGACCTTCCCGTCGGTCATAGCCTGGGCAACGGTCATGTTCGGCTTGAAGGTACCCTGCTGCACGCGGCCCACGGCCAAGCGGCCAAGGAAGCCCGAGTATTCGAGGGAGGCAATCTGCAGAAGCGGTTCTGCATTCGGATCGCCCTTCGGAGCCGGGATGCGTTCGATAATCTTGTCCATCAAAATGTGGAAGTCGCCATCCGGGTCTTCCATTTCGGCCTTGCAGATGCCCTTACGGCCAGAACCGAACACCTTGTCGAAGTCGAGCTGCTGTTCGTTGGCGTCGAGTTCGCAGAACAGATCGAACACCTTGTCGAGGGCGCCGTGCGGGTTACAACCGTCACGGTCGATCTTGTTCACGACCACGATAGGAATAAGTCCCATTTCAAGGGCCTTCTGGGTCACGAAGCGGGTCTGAGCCATGGGGCCTTCGAAGGCGTCCACCACCAGAATCACGCCGTCCACCGTGCCGAGCACGCGTTCCACCTGGCCACCGAAGTCGGCGTGCCCCGGGGTATCGACGATGTTCACGCGATAGCCCTTGTACATGACGCTCGTGTTCTTGGAGAGGATGGTGATGCCGCGTTCGCGTTCCAGGTTGTCGCTATCCATCACGCGTTCGTTCACTTCTTCGTTTTCGTGGAAGGTTCCGCACTGCTTGAGGAGCTGGTCCACCAGGGTAGTTTTACCGTGGTCAACGTGGGCGATAATGGCGACGTTTCTGATTTTAGATGTATCCATAATGGCTCTTTTGATTGACGTTTATTTTTGCGCGCAAATTTAGAAATTATAGCCGATTATGGCAATGTTTTGGGGGCAAGTTTACTATATTTGGGCTACTATGGCAAAAGAACTCGACAATTTTGACGATGAAGAAATGGACGAAGCCGCCCTCGAGAAGTTCGATTCCGAGGACTCCCTTGCCCAGACTCCTGTGGTCCGTGATTATAGCGACCGCCGTATCCTGATTTGGGAAGAAGATGATTCCCATCGCGAAGCTTGCCTGACCGTGTTGACAGACCTTCTGGTGGGTGCTACCATCAAGGCTGTAAAAACCGAGGCCGAAGCCCAGGAACAGCTGGAAAACGACGACTGGGACACTTTCGTTGTCGATTTCTACACCGAAGGCGTTTCCGCAAGCGATTTCATCAAGAGCGCAAACAACTATCCGGGTTCCATTCTGGTTGCCCTGAACATGGGTCCGCTGACTCTTGCCGAAGAACGCGATCCAGCCCGCACAGAATTACTGCGCAGGCTGTTTGATGTTGAACGCGCTAATACGCAGATTCACGCATAGTAGATTATAGAACTTAGATTATCTTCTAAGTTCTATCAACTAAGTTCAACCAACTAAATTTTTCCCGGAGTGGGTGCGTCAAGGCTCCACGCCGAGGAATCCGAACGCATATTCCAGTGGTCAATGTTCAATTGGCCACTTTGATTGTATTTACCCGAACCGACTGCGGGCACCACGTTGGTGTGCAGTGAATCGGGGGAGCTAGCGTAGTACAGGGAATCGAGCGTTTCTCCGTCGCATTGCAGTACGACAGTACCCTTGCTGTTGGACATGGCACTCCAGCCATCGGTGTTGATATGGATAGCGGGCGTGTTTTCGGAGGCGGCATCGCCTAACACAAGCACCTGACCCGGAAGGATTTCGCTTACGGTCAGTGCGAATTGCTTGATGCTGGTGGCGCTTCCGAGCCCGAGGGTGCAATCGTCCAGAAGTAGCGTGTCGAGGCTGCCGTTGTAGATTTCGACGAACTCGTACAGCGAACTGTCTTTGGTGCCAGGAGCGGAGAAGTATTCCGTTATCAGCAAGTCGTCGGTCTTGGGTTTTCGGAGTCCGGCCTTGAGCGGGAGTGTGATTGCCACACGGCGCTCGTCGGCGGGCTTTACGGAAATCGCAATCTTGCTGCGGAGCGAATTCAGCGAGAGGTTTGGCACCGGGCTGTCTTCGGTGAGCAAGAACTTGTCGCTCAAGTCGTAGATGGCATTGCCGTCGGCATCGTACAGCGTGATTTGAACATCGTATTCGACGCCGAGCTTGAGCATGCCGCTGTTGAAAATGAGCTTGCCTGTGGATTCTTCCATGGGAATTTCAATGCGCTCGTCTTCGGAGACTAGCGTCATGATTCCGCTTGCGATGCCGCTTTCGTTCTTGAGCCCGATTGGCACTTCGACAAGTACAAAGCCCACAATCGGGTGCATCTGGATGGGGATGTCTACGACGGCGCCTGCTTCAAGCTTGGTCGAAAGTTCGCCCATTTGCATGAGTGCTCCATTCGCATAAATCTTGGCCTTGAACGTCCAGTTGTCGCTCGGGAAAAGATCCATGTTAAAGAGGGCGCTGTCGGCGGAATGCACGTAGTGGAGCGTGTCTGCGCCGTAGCAGTCTAGCACCAGGCTATCGAGCAGGGGTGGCGTGTTGTACTGCAGGCTGAGTGCGACTGAAGCCGTGCCTGCCTTGCTGATGGTTGCGCTTGTTTCGTGGGAATCGCTTCCGCAGTTCCAGAGGGCGAGTGCGCACAGGAATGCGGTGGCGGTGTTTGCGTGTTTTGTTTTAATAGGACTCATGATACCTCCATTTGGTTGAGTGGTCCTATTCACTAACACGCCATTTTTGGCCAAAGTGTTTGATTTTACCCCTTGTTTTGAGGAATTTTCGTGAAAAATTTTTGATACAAATGAAAATTGGCGAATTTAGGCCAAAATCGGCAGTTTAAAGCTTGAGAGCCTTCTGTCCATTCTGCTTGCGGTTGCCTTGCAACTTGGTGGCGCAGGCCTTGTCTTGGCGCAAAATTTTCACCAGAGCGCTCGGAGTCAAGTTGAATGCGGCTGCTGCGGCCTTGGTATCGCCGTTCTTGGTAGCCATGATGTCGAAAACGTGGGCTACAAACAGCGGAAACAGCGCATTACTCGGTTGCAGGTGTCCGTTGCTCCCCGGGAAGGGCATTTCGGGGTTTGCTGGGGGTTCGCGGACTTGCAGGGCGAGTGCCATTTGCATTCTGTGTAATGCATGCACCTTGTTTTCGTGCGCGGATCTCCCTTCGCACGATTTGATTTCTAAATTGAACTCACGTAAACTGAGGAGAACTCCCGTATTGGTCTTGTTGCGGTGCTGACCGCCGGGGCCCGAACCCTGGAAACCCTTGAGGCTACAGGCGCGGAGCAGTTCGTCGAGTGTCATTTTTAAATAGGTATCGCGATGCATACTCTTAAAAATACAATTGTTATGGCCCTTGCAGTAGGGATGAGTGTTTTCTTTGGGGCTTGTGCAGGTTCGTCTGCAAAAGACGATGCCGGCCTCGATGCCCCGGCCAATGTGAAAAATGAAAAGGTGGTGCTTCAGGAAAGCGACAAACAGGCTATGCTTGAATCCATGTTCAAGAACCTCTTGAACGCCATTCATGAAGATACGCCCGCCGATGAACTTTATGCAATGCTGACAGATTCTTCGGAATACTGGCTTGATACGCTGGAACATCATGCCAGGACTTTTGGTCCTGAGCAGTTGGAAACTTGCCCGTTCTATGAAATTTACTCGATTCTGCTTTATCGCCTTTATGAACGCGAACACTTGTGGACTGTTCCCGAAGACCGCATGCTTTGGCTCTATATGTCGAAGGCTGGAATTATGCACAACTTTACCAAGTTGAAATTGGGTCCCATGAAGGTCAAGAACGACCGTGGAAGCATTGGCCTTGAACAGAGCCCCGAAGTGCCTATCATGATTTTTGAATGGGACGACAAATCCTGGAAATTGGACTTGGGCGAAACGGTTCCCTTGATTACCAAGGGTCTCGAAGCGACTGCGGTCAAGAAGAGCTGGAGCAACAAGAAACTTGCGCTTTATTGGCTTGACCGCGAATACCACATGACGTATTCAAGACTTGACGATTCCCTTTGCGAACCGATTGGCTTCTAGTGCTTTCCATGAAAATTTTTAAAACCGTTCTTGTACTGTTAGTTTGTACGTTGTCTGCGGTGTGGGCCGCTCCTAAAGCGAATGGAGCCCCTTACACGGCCGGTTCTGCCAAGGTTATTGGTGCGGTAGAGTCTAAAACGCCCTATAGCGGAGATAGACTTTTTGCTACGCTTGATTCCGTGGGTGGTACGGGCACCTGGATGGAATGGGATGTGAACGGAGTCAAGGATCCGTCCTTGATGCAAATTCTTGACCCTATGCTCAAAAGCTCGAATAAACCTGAAATGGTATGGGTGATAACGGAACGAGCAAAACCGCTAGTTGCGGTGTTGTTGCCCAAGGGAAAAGGGGAGGCTATTCTGTTTTATGAATTGCAGTCTCTCGATGCAAAGCCGGTACCCCTGTCAATCAATCCGGTTCTTAGCCCCGAAGTCGTTTTCCGTGATTACAAGCAGGTTTCTGAAAAGGAATACGTGCACCGCGACAAGGATAATCTGAAGGTAAAATTGCTCCCGTCGGGAATGATTTTCTCTTACGAAAAGAAGGGGGAGGATCCCCTGTACATGGTGTCCGATTATGCGACAAGGGATTTTGCCGAAAAGAATTCCATTTTGACCGATTACGAAGACTACTTTAAGTATGAATATTCGCTGATGCTTCGCGCTTTTGTGCAGTCGGTTCGCGGTGTGTTCAATTGGCAGCCTTGGCACTGGTACATGGCTAGCTGGAATTCTAAATTCATGATTACACGTTCTGAATTGGAAGCAATTCTGGTTCGCGGTGTCGCTCCCTCGTTTTTTAGGCTATTCAAGGCTAAAACACCCGCCGGAGAAACGGTTGAATTTCGAACGAATGGAAATGGCTATTCGGAACTAGAAATTCGTAAGTAAACTATAAATCTGGGCGAGCGTTATTTGCTATTTTAGGAACGTGAAGCCCAAAGTTCTTATTTCTCTTTTTGTGGCCCTAGGGGCGATGTGTTCATTCGCCGGAGTGGTCGAAGATTCCAAGAGCCGTTTTGTCTTGGATGATGTTGTCGTTGAATCGAGCGTTTATCCGTGCGATTCTGTTGGTTTGTCCGGTGCAAAGTTCTTGCCCGAAAAAGCGACTTATCTTGACGGCCATGACATGCCGTACAGGTATTACTGGGTGGCGTTACCGTCTAACCAGAAGCCTTCTGTTTCTGTCACCGATTCTAAGACCGTTCCGTTAGGAAAATCCCTGTGTGCAGAACGCCATGATATCAGAACGGATTCTGCCTGGGTTTATTCAGTCGGTGTTTCTGACCCTATTTTGCGCGATGGGCTCTGGATGACCCAAATCCGTGTGCCTCTGTATGTCAAGAACGGTTCGTCGGTTTCGCTACGCAAGAATTTCCGCCTGAAGGTTCAGTTTAGCGGTTCAAAGAATGGTGTCAATCCTGGAAAGCGAGCTCTTTCGAGGGTTGAAAACCCGATTGCGGCTTCGCGTTTTGGAACGTCAAAGGCTAAGGCTATTAGGGCTTTGCGCTCTGAAGCCGCCGGTAGCGAATTGCCGACGTTTATTGCCAAGTTCCGCGTGGGTGACCAGAATGTTGCAAGCAATAGCGAAGACGGCTTGTATGCTGTCAGTTATTCTGCGATCCGTAATGCTTTGCCGAATTCCAAAGATTTAGACGGTATTCCGGTTGATTGGATTCGCCTTTATGGAGCATCGCCTGATACCTTGGCTGACATGGCTCCTGGCTCGAGCGAACGTATTCCGAACCAGATTTTTGAAATTCCGATTGAAATCCGTGACCATACTCCGGCAGGTCATGGCTCTTCGGCCAGCAGCAATCCGGATAAACTCTTTAATGAAGGCGACTCCATTATATTTGTAGGGTACGGAAACAGCTTCTGGAAACGCTGCGACAGTGAAAACAGCATGTTCTTGAATGGAAAAATGGATTATTTCCATTCGTATTCTCCCTATTCGTTCTACCAGAAGTTCTTGCTGGGTTATTCGGAATCAGGAAAGGGACTTCGATTCGACCAAAAAGTGAGCGCCCCTTCGGGAGAAGGAAAAGATGTGGCTTGGATGCGCTACGTGCGTGCCGAACAAGACCTTATTTTGCGTGACACCTATTTCGGAAAAGAGCTGGATTGGGAAAAGGCCACAGGTAAGGAATGGTTCTGGCATTGGCATTCTCGCAAGGATACAACCTCTATTTCGTTTGGTGATAACGAGACGGTTCGATTGCCTGGATTAATTGAAGGTGGCAAACAGTATGTTGCCGTGTCGTATTTCCCGCACCGCTCCATTTGGGCTGCTGTTGCGACTGGATTAGAAGACCAATCTGCAGATCAGGAACTTTCGGGATATAGCTACAAGACCCGTATGGATGCTATCAATTTCGCAATGGAAGTGAATGGCAATCGCGTTGATAGGTCGCAAATGGAACTCATGCCGGCAGGAAACTTCCGTATGGACAATCCGGGGTTAGTCGCGGATGGTAACCAGTATCGCCTTGAAATGCTTCCGAATATTAGACAATATGACCGATTCGACGGATATACGGTTGCATACCAGTGGAATCCGGTGGTTGATTCTGCGGAATGGCTTTTGCCCGGTGCTTCTATTTCGGGGGTAATCAATGTTCCGATTCCTTCGAATACGATGGTTATGAAGTTCTCGAATATGCGACCGGTCGGATTCTTGGCTGCATCGGGAAATTTTGCCAAGGACAATATTTCTGCCGGTGAAGATGTCCGGTATCTTGCCGTACGAGAAAATGTATTCCATTCGAATCTGGTTGTTGAAGGTATCCCGAATTATGGTGATGGCGTGCTCAAGGATTTGTCTCGCCCCAATTCGAAATTGGAATACTTGATTATTACTCCGGCTGAATTTGTGGCACAGGCTAAGGCTTTGGCTGAGTTCCGTAATGACGGATCTTCTGTTGGAAATTTTGCAACCTCGGTTGTAGTTGCTGAAGATATTTATGACCGCTATACGGCTGGCCGTATGTCGCCGGTTGCAATCCGTAACTACATTGCCTACGTTTATTCTGTATGCCCCAATTTCCGCTATGTGTTGCTTGCGGGTGGGGGACATTTCGATTATCGCGATATCAACAAGAAATATGGCGTACCGTACATTCCGCCATTTGAAAAAGAAGATGCCGTGATCGAAGATTTCTTCGGTGTGCTAGATTCTGGGGAAACAGTGCCCTATGGTACATTTGATGTGGATGTTTCTGTTGGTCGCCTTCCGGTTGTAACTACGACTGAATTTGAAAACTATATCACGAAGGCTAAGGATTATGAAAAGAAGGGCTCCATGGATTATTCAGAATGGCGCTCGACGTTGTTGCATGCTGCCGACGATGCCAAGAATAGCGGAGTAGAAGATAAAACGGCTCATACGACGTACCAGGAAAAACTGGTGAGAAAGATTGACAGCTTGGGCGTTTATAAGGGTGAACGCTGGAATTTCAAGAAGGTTTATCTGCTTGATTATCCGGAAGACGCGGCTGGCCAAAAGAAAGCTGCCGCCGATGACCTTATTAATCTGTTGAACCAAGGAGCCCTTTTCACGACTTATTTTGGACATGGTTCCAAGACCGATTGGGCTTCTGAAGGTCTGTTGAAACCGAGTTATCTGGCAAAACTTTCGAATAAATCCCGCTACACGATTCTGGGGTCGTTCTCTTGCACGGTGGGACGTTTTGATGAAGGCAATTCACGTTCTTTGTCCGAGGAATTTTTGGTGGCTCCTAATGTAGGCTCGATTGCCTCGGTTGGTGCGACTCGCGAAACGTTTGCTCAGGATAATTTCAATTTTGGAAGTAGTCTCTTGATAAATGCCTTGTCGGGAAATGGGGAAACCATTGGTTCGGCAATGCTCAAGTCGAAGAGAGCTGTCGGTATGATTCAAAGCTCGTCACGCTACAATAATGAACGTTATGTGCTCTTGGGTGAACCTGTGATCCGCATGCCGAGTAGCGATTTGAAGGTTACTTTGGATAAATCGCTGGATTCGATTAAGGCTCTTGACCGCATGACTTTGTCGGGTACGGTTGAAGGTTTGGATAACGGCTATGTGAACCTGGAACTTCGCGAAGGTCGCACAATGAAGCGTATGGCATTGAATGTTTCCAGCGATTCTGTCGACGTGTTCTACGATGGCGGTTTGATTTATTCCGAAAAAATTCCTGTCAAAGGTGGAAGATTCACTACGGATTTTGTGACTCCCCGCAAGATTTCGATTGGCGACACAACAGCTGAATTCAGCGCTTGGGCTTATTCTTCGAATGAAAACGCTGTTGGTCGTTCCTGGATTAGGAAGCTAGTTGTCAGCGGAGTTTCGGATTATGCCGATTCTCTGAACGATACGGTACCGCCGACTATTCAGATTCAGTCCTGCTACGGTAGCGGAACGGCGACGGACTTTGCCGATGGCGAAACGGTCAAGTTGCAATCTCCGGCATGCTTGCAGGTGGTTGTCGAAGATGCGACTGCGCTTGACTTTAGGGAACAGGCTGACGAAGGTATTTCGTTTGAAGTTCCGGGCATGCAGGAACCGTTCCACCCGTGGCCTTATTTGGAACAGACTTCAAAGCGTGCAAAACTGCGCATGAATTTTAGCACGGTGCAGTATCCGGCTGGCAATTACATATTCAGAGTGTATGCAAACGATGTCTTGGGTAATATGAGCACCAAGATGATCAATGTTGAAATTACTGACGATATGGAAGCTGGCCTTGCCGACGTATTCAATGTTCCGAATCCGGTGGGCAAAAAAGGCACTACGTTCTACTTCAAGAATTTGGCTGTGGATCGCGACAGCAAGGTCGATATCTTTATCTACAACCAAAATGGCAAACTGGTTCGCGTGATTAAGGATGCGGTTTCGGGCGTTACGCATTGGAACGGCCACGACAATCACGGCCGCCTGCTTGCAAACGGTCTGTACCACTACGTGGTTCGTAGCACCGTGTCTGCTACCGAGAATTTCGGAAAGAAAACTTGGACTAAAAAACAGAAATTATTGATTTCGAGGTAATTATGGATTTGCGTGAAAAGCCTGGTAAAGTTCAGACTTTTTTGGAATTGATGTTGCGTTTTCGTTTGATCGCTTTTGTGGTCATGGTGATAGCGACGGTTTCTTTTGTGGCGACGGGTTGGCAAGAAATTGTATCGCTCCCGATTGGCGCTTCTGAATCGTTTGGAATGTGGCTTGCCGAAACGGAAGGCGTGAAAGCCTTGTGGGAATCTGCCCGCTATATTGGTGTGGCGGCGATTGCTTGCTTGGTGATGTTTGTCGTATTTGGCGGAGTGCGTGCGGGCATTGCTTCGGCTGTGTCGGCGGTGCTTTCGTTTGCGGCGTTGTATGTACTTGGTGGCGCAGAAAGTATGCCGCTCCCGATGTTTGGCATTTTGGCGCTTGTTTCGCTGGTGCTGTTCCTGTTTGTCAAATGGTCGGTGGCCTGCGCTTTGTTCCCGTTTGTGGTTTCTTGGCTGTTCCTGAGCGGAATACTTGAGATAGTCTCTTCGAAGTTTGGCGCTTCGGCTGGCCTTATGTGGGGCGTGCATTCTGCATTTGCCTTCGCTTGTGCAATGGCATTTGCTGTGGTTGCTGGCAAGCACTTGGCGGCAGGTGTGCCGCAGGCGGGGGCCTTGGTGAAGGCTGCCAAGCAGTTGTTGGTGCCGGTAATGGGTGGTGCCTTGTTGCTCGTTGCTGCCATCACCTTTGACATGGGTGAACGCAACTGGGCTTATGCCGTAATTCAGTTTGTGGCGTATGCCGTTTGGTTCTACGTGTTCATGTTCTCTATCTCGAGCTTTGCTCCGTGGGAACGCTTGCGCTCTGGAAGCCGCCGAGTTGAAATGAAGGACAAGAAGAAAACTCCCGCTAAAAAGAAGAAGTAATTCGGTTTTGATTAAAGAAAAAATCCCCGACATGAAGTCGGGGATTTTTTTGCAATCTTAATGCGAGTGTCGCTTAGATTTTTGCGAGCTTCTTCAAAGTGGCGGCCTTGTCGGTCTTTTCCCAAGTGAAGCGTGCGCCCGTGCGGCCGAAGTGGCCGAGAGCGGCAGTAGACTGGTAGCCCGGCTTCTTCAGGTCGAGCATCTTCACGATGCCGGCCGGAGAGAGGTCGAAGGTCTTGGCGACAATGGCTTCGATTTCGCGGTCGCTGATCTTACCCGTGCCGAAGGTGTTCACGAGAACGGACACCGGCTTGGAGTAACCGATAGCGTAAGCGAGCTGGACTTCGCAACGGTAGGCGAGGCCTGCAGCCACAATGTTCTTTGCCACATAGCGAGCGGCGTAAGCGGCGCTGCGGTCAACCTTGGACGGGTCCTTGCCACTGAATGCGCCACCACCGTGACGGCCCATGCCGCCGTAGGTGTCGACGATAATCTTACGACCAGTGAGGCCGCAGTCACCGTGCGGGCCACCGACCACGAACTTGCCGGTCGGGTTCACGAGGTAACGGGTCTTCTTGTCAAGCAACTTGGCCGGAATCACCTTCTTGATGAGCTTTTCGATGATTTCCTTTTCGATCGTGGCGTGCTTGAGTTCCTTGCCGTTCACGAATTCGTCGTGCTGGGTAGAAATCACGACCGTGTCCACGCGGACCGGCTTGTCGTTTTCGTCATATTCAACAGTCACCTGGGACTTGGCGTCCGGGCGGAGCCACTTGATTTTGCCCTTTTCGCGGAGGTTCTGGATTTCTTCCATGAGCTTGTGGGCGAGGCTAATCGGGAGCGGCATCAATTCCTTAGTTTCGTTGACGGCGTAGCCGAACATCATGCCCTGGTCACCGGCACCCTGCTTGTCATCTTCCTTACCGTCTGCGGCCTTGGCGTCCACGCCTTGAGCGATGTCCGGAGACTGCTTGTCCATAGCGACGAGCACGGAGCAGCCCTTGTAGTCGAAGGCGAGTTCCGGATTCACGTAGCCGATACCCTTGATGGTCTTGCGTGCAATCTGCTGGTAGTCAATCACGGCCTTGGTGGTGATTTCGCCGGAAATCACGACGAGGCCCGTGTTCACGAGCGTTTCGCAAGCGACGCGACTATTCGGGTCTTGCGCAAGGCAAGCGTCGAGGATAGCGTCAGAAATCTGGTCGCAAACTTTGTCCGGGTGTCCCTTGGACACCGATTCAGAAGTAAAGAGATAATGTGCCATGTAGGCTCCTTAATGTTTTCAGCACCAAAAAGAATGTCGCGTTTTTGAGCATTCCCAAGCACTGAAAAAACGGGGTTTATGTTTTTCTATGCATAAATGTACAAAAATGCATAAACTCTGACAACTCCAAATAGCTTTGATTGCAACCAATTTGTTCTTTTTGCGAATTTTTTTTGTATCTTTGCGTCGATTCGCCAAATTGGGAATCTTTTTTATATCCCGCGGCAGGGTTATTGCCATTCCCGAGGGAATTTTGCCCTTTACATTGTTGTTTTTGCTCGCAATTTTAATGCCGTTGCGGGCTGCTGAACCTGCGAAGGTGGTTTCGCTTGATTTTGTGGATACCCCGATTGCAGAGGTGGTGCGTTCGGTTTCGTTGGCCTACGATACGCCCGTTCTGGTCGACGATAATCTCGATTTCAAGGTGACCTTCCATTTGGATGGAGTCGGAGTGCTCGAGGCGCTTACGGAGCTCTGTTCGGCAAATGGGCTGGAACTTGTGCAACAGGAATCGGTCTTTCACGTGCGGCGTGCAAGTGTGCGTGGCGAGCATGAATTTGTGCGTCAAGATTCCTTGGTTTCGATTTCGGTCAAGGACAAAGATGTGAACGAGTTCGTGCGCGAGTTTGCTTTGAATTCGGGCCTGAATATTTTGGCGGGACCCGGGCTCGAAGGCCGCATTTCGGGCGAGCTTCGCTCGTTGCCGGCGGAGACTGCATTTCGGTCAATCATGAGCTCCCATGGTTTTCGGGTTTGGCGTGAAAACGGAATTCTAAGAGTGAATTCTGTTAATGCGGGAAAGCCTGCGCGTGAGGGTGAGGGTGCTGCGACTAACGACAAAATCCGGCTCTGGAAAGACGGCGATTTGTTTACCGCCGAAATCGATGACGGAGAGCTTTCGCAAGTGCTTGATTTGCTGGCTGAGACTGCGGGCTTGAATCTCGCTTTGTACGGCGACATTCGAGAAACCGTGCGGTTGAAGTTGCATGAGGTTTCGCTTGAAAGCTTGTTTGAATCGCTATTCAAGGGGCGCCGCTACAGCTTTGTGCTGGAGAACAAGACGCTTTATGTGTCCGAAGGCGGGGCCCGCAATGCACTTTCGACAAACAGGCTTTACCCGCTGCGGCATATCCACTGCGAGAAGGCGCTTGCGTATTTGGGCAAGTTCTCGCCGAGCCCGAACTTTGTCGCGACCGAAGTCAAGGAACAGAATGCGCTGCTGCTTGTTGGTTCGCATTTTGAAATTCAGATGGCGGTCGACATGCTCAAACTGATTGATGTGCCGGCGTTGCAAGTAACGCTTTCGTGCATCGTGGTGGAATTCAAACGTGGCCGCGGTTTTGAAATTGGGCTCCACAGCGGGGCCGCGCGAAAGACGGCGGAATATGACATTGGCGCCCGCGGCTACTTTGATTTTATGAACAAGGATTTTTCAGTGGCGGGCGCCTTCGGAAAAATCGGGCTCTTGCCAGATCGCTTTGAATTGGAGCTTGCCTCGCTCGAAGAAAACAACCGGGCCGAGGTGCTCGCGCGCCCGCGCTTGACCACGCTCAATGGCAACAAGGCGGAACTCAACGTGACGAACACCGTCTACTACTTGGTGAGCCAAGTGTCTGCCGACGGTTACCCGATTACAGATTATCGTTCTTTTAACGATGGCATTTCGCTAGAGCTTACGCCGTCTGTGACGCAAGAAGGCCGGATTACGTTGGAGGTTTCGCCTGAAATCAAGACGGCGGGGCGCAGCTCCGGCGATGGCCCGCGAGACATCAGCACGCGGAACCTGAAAACGGTCGTGGTTCTCGATGACGGCGAAACGCTTTGTTTGGGCGGCTTGATTCGAAAAAGCAAATCCGAGGTGCGCTCGGCGGTGCCTTTCCTCGGGAGCATTCCTGTTATCGGACGCTTGTTCAGCTATACCTCTGAAGAGGAAGAAGAAAATGAATTGGCCATCTTCATCACGCCCCATGTGGTAAAGGCGGGCTTATGATGGTGTGGCTTGGTATGCACCGCGTGATTCCGGTCGAGGCGAAGCTCTTGACTTGGGAATGCACGACTACATTCGATGAAATTCCGGCGCTTGAAACGCTGGAGTCGCTGTTTGAAAGCGAGTTTCCGCGCACGTGCCGCCGCCTGCAGGAAAGCGGTGGCTTTTACCGGATTTGGCATTTGGTCTCATTCAATTCGTCGGAGGGCAGGCGTTCGCGATTTTTGGTAGCGCTTGTCGAAAAGCGTTTTGGGAATGTTCGTTGGCGAGCCTTGCCCGAGCAGATTTGGCTTTCGGCGGCGGCAGATCAAATGATTCGCTCGTTGCCCGAGAGCGATAATGCCGGAAATTATTTGTGCTATGGCTATGCCGGAAATACGCTTTGCGTTCTTGTTTTCTTTGAAGGTCGGCTGTGCCATTGGTCCGAGGAATCGTTTGCGAAAAATTGCTCCCGCGCAACGCTTGATGCGCGAATGGAACAGGCGGTTTCTCGCTTTAGGCGGTTCTTGGAAAGCGATGCTCTGTTTTCGCGAGCGAAGCATTTTGAAGAAATCTGCCAGCAAGGAAATTTTGAGCCGGAATTTTCATTGTCGCATTTTAAGGTTGCTGCACGCGATGCTTTCTGGCGCGGTCGCGACTTGCGAAAACCCGAAGAAAATAGCGGGCTGGCGTTTGCGAATGTGATGAACGCCTTACAGCAGAAATGGGTTTGGTTGGTATTGCTTGCAGTTATTGCTTTGCTTATGCCCAAGTTTTATAAGCTTTTGAATTCCGACTGGAGCAAGGTTTTGAATATTCCGAATCCGGAACCGATTGAACTTTCGCTACCGCCGGAGTGGGAAGAATCGCTGGAAGTTCGGGATTCGGGCCGAGGTTCTGATGCGGTGGCTACTCGCACTCCTGTGCTGCCCAAGCGAAATTGCGCTCTGCCAGATTTCTCGCTGAGGGGTGTGGTGGCCGAAAAGCTGGTGATGATTTCTGTTGGCGGTCAATTGCGAACGCTTGCAGTGGGGGATTCGCTAGAATCGTTTGCGGTGCACGCCGTCGGGCGTGAGCATGTAGAATTGGGCTGTGGTGATTTCTTGCTGGTAAGGAGGGTCGGCCAATGAGGAGTTGTAAATGAGGATGAGCGTGAAATCGGGGGCTGTCCTTCCGCTAGTTCTTGGAATCTTGTTGGCGGTTACGTTCCTGCTGACATCGCTATTGCAAATGCCGGGCGGCGTGCGTCGGATTGCCATGCGAAGCGTCCAAAAGCAGCAGCGAATCTACGATGCCGAATCGGCTCTAATCGCGTACCTGGAAGGCTTTCCGGAGGGCTATTTCAAGTTCCCGAAGGTCGAACGCGGAAGGCTTGGCCCGTGGGCGGAATTGTCTGCATCGGTAGATTCTAGCCGGAGTATTCATGTGCTCGCGGGAATTGCCTGCGACAGCGCCTGCAATATGCTCAAATCACCTAAACTCCGGCGTGAAATTTATGAGGGCTTCAAGCAACAGCTGAATCAAGAAATCATGCTGGTCAAGCCCCCGCTTAAGCTCGAAATCAAGTCGGGTAACCGGCGCATTTCCTATCAAAATGCCGGGCGTATTCCTTCGAAGGCTTTGCAAGTTCTCGATGGCGATTTAACGCTCGATTTGGAAGGCAAAATTCCTTCAGGCCGATTCATCGCCGATGGCTCCGTCGAGATTCGCGGAAATGCTGAGTATGATACGCTTCGCGTGTACGCCCGCGGTCCTATTTATATACGCGGTTCTCTTCTGCGAGGCTCTGTCAAAATCAGGTTCCTCGAAGCCTTTAGCGAAGACCGCATCGAGATTTCTTCGGGCGTGGAATTCTCGGGCGTCGCCATCGCGCGGCACGAAGTCGCTTTCCCGAATGGGGCGGACAAGGTGATGATGCTTTACCCCTCGTTTGTGATGGCGGCGGAATCGGCGAACTTGCCGCTAGACTTAAAACTGGATTCCGTCTTGATTCCTGACTTTATTGCCGGCGACTTGCAACTTTTCCAATGGAGCCTGCAATGATTGCTGAGAATGCGAAAGCGGGTTTCACCTTGATGGAGGTTTGCGTGGCGCTAGCGGTGCTTTCTGCGGGCGTTCTTGTGTTCGGGCGGTACTTGGACGGCTTTAATCGCGTTCGGATGCTGGAACGCCAGCATGCGAATGCGGCCATTGTCGCGGCCCAAGCGGTGGAGCATTTCGTGCAATATCCGCCGGAATGTCGCGATGCGACCTTTGCTTTCGGGGCGCTTGCAGACTCGATTCAGGTTACCCTTCAAACAATCCCAGGCCCGAGGCAAATCGTCTGGCTGAATGCGTTCGTTGTCACGCCTAGTGTGCGGACCACCCCTAAAGCACCTGTTTTTCGGAGGATTGTTCGATGCGCTCGGTGAATGGTTTTACCCTGATAGAGCTCTTGGTTGCGGTGGTGGCGGCCTCAATCGTGTCGCTTGTAGCGCTCCAGGTGTATGGGAGCTACCACAGGCTTTACCTGCACTTGTACGGCGAATACCAAAAAGAAACCGCCGCAATCCTTGAAGATTTGCGGCGGATAAATCCGTATGATTTAGGGCCTTGTCTTAGGCGGTAGCCTTTTCTGCCTTGGCGGCAGCCTTTTCAGCGGCGCGAGCCTTGTGCATTTCGAAGAGGTTGCCGATGTAGTGCATGAAGGAAAGCACGCTCACCGAGAGGAAACCGACGGAATAGAGGGCGAGGAACGGTCCGATAATGAACTTCTGCGCACCGATGTATTCCAAAAGACCGAAGATGCAGTAGACGCCAACACCGAGTTCAACAACAGCCTGCCACGGGAACTTCTGGGCATAGTGGCTCTTGGCCTTTTTCTTGGAACCGCCGCTCTTCGGGGTGCGGACAAAGCTGCCCTTGGCGCCGATTACGGCAGAGAACACGGCGCGGGAGTTGCTGACTGCAATGCCGACACCCAGAGCCATGAGGATGGGGAGGCTGAGCAAGCGAATCTTCCAACCGGTGTAGCCGGAGCAGCGCTGTGCGACAAAGTAAAGAACAGAAGGGGCAATAGCAGCGAGGAAGATAAAGCTGAAACCGACGGTGTAGGCCCAGGTCGGCAGGTGTGCGACCGGTTCAAAGAAGGCGAGCAACGGCCAAGCACAGAGGGCGGTAAAGAGCATGCAGGGGTGAATGGAGTAGTGCGTCGTGTGGAGGATGGCGCCAATCTTTACGCGGAGAGGAACCTTGGCCTTGAGCACGCGCGGCAAAATCTTGATTGCGGTCTGGATAGAACCCTTTGCCCAGCGGAACTGCTGTGCCTTGAAGGCGTTGATGTCGTTGGGGAGTTCGGCCGGAACGATCACGTCAAACACGAACTTCATCTTCCAACCAGCGAGCTGAGAACGGTAAGAAAGGTCCATGTCTTCGGTCAGGGTGTCGCCTTCCCAGCCGCCACCGCCGTAGATGGCCTGCTTGCGCCATACGCCTGCGGTACCGTTGAAGTTCATGAAGAGCTTGCCCCAGCTACGTGCGGACTGTTCCACCACGAAGTGGCCGTCGATACCGATAGACTGAGCGAGCGTAAGACCGGATTCGGTGCGGTTCAAGTGGCCCCAGCGACCCTGGACCAGGCCAATCTGATCGTCCATAACCAGGTAGGGGATGGTCTTGAGGAGGAAGTCCTTCTCGGGGACGAAGTCGGCGTCGAAAATAGCGAGGAATTCACCCTTGGCAACCTGCATGGCTTCTTTAAGAGCGCCAGCCTTGAATTCGGAACGGTTGGTACGGTGAATCAGCTTAATGTCATAGCCCTTGGCGGCGAGTTCTGCAACTTTCTTCTTGGCAACTTCGTAGCATTCGTCGGTAGAGTCGTCAAGAACCTGAATTTCGTGCTTGTCCTTGGGATAGTCGATGGCGCAGACGGCTTCGAGCAGGCGTTCTACGCAGTTTGCTTCGTTAAAAACGGGAAGCTGGGTGGTGACCTGCGGGAGTTCATCCATGGAGTGTTCGCGGTAGAACTGCAGGATCTTTTTGCGGTCAGAAAGACGTGTCGTGCGGCTATTCTTGAGGAATAGATAGATGCTATAGTAACAGCTAAAACCATAAATGACAAGCCCGATGCCTGCGATCACATAGACAACGAACATGATGTCGAGTAGGATTGTACTGATTGCCATAAAACCGTATAACCTATATGTAAAACCTTTTGCTCCATTCGGAACTTGGGGCCAAATATAGAAACCCAACGCGAAGTTTGCTACATTAAGCCACAGATTTAATGAAAAATTTATCAAATATAGGCGCCCAATGTCTGTAAAAAACGAAAAACATGCACTTGAAAAGTGGATGGATGCCCAAAAGGGGACTCCTGGCTTCGAAGTAGCCCTCCGGAGGCTAATTTCGTTCGCCTGTTCGGAGTGGTTTAGACGAGATAATGCTGTGCCTGTAGCCCCGGACGAGGCCCTTGCGCGCGTGCTTGCGACCGATTTGCCGGAATACCCTCTTGGAAAATGGTTGGACTCGCCTGCGAGGTTCGCCCCCGAAATTGCCGATTTTTGCGAAAAAACGAAGGTTGACCCCTTGCCGGCGGCTCTAAAGGGAACGTTTCCGGAACGACTGGACCTGCGTGGGGTAGTTTGTCCGAACAACGCGATGCGGAGTCGACTCGTGATGTCGGGGCTGCCTGAAGGGGCGGAACTTGAAATCTACCTGGACGACGGTTCGCCTATAGAGAATGTACCGGGAGCATTGGTTGCCGACGGTCATATTGTCAAAAATAGGCAAAAAAAAGACGGTTTTTGGTCGATTTCTGTGGTCAAAAGGCCTTCAAGAGTGTAGATTATATATGTAATGGAAAACAGGATACTGATTATAGGCGACGAACTTTTCGGAGAACAGGGCGAGGCTGCCAACCGCTTTGCTGAAATACTCCTCTGTCGTGAAGCCAACAGACCTGTCCAGTTTTCCATAAACGCGCCTGCCCCCCAGACACTGCAGCAACTTTATGACCGAGCCTCGGCCGACATTATCGGCAAGAAGGCCGGGCGAATTATAGTTGGTCTTGGGCTCAAGGAACTCAAGCGCGGCGGAAAGGACTACATGGGTGTCTTTACCGCCTACGAAACGCTTGCGAACGAAATCTTGAACAAGACGCTTGTTCCCGTGCATTTTTTGACCATTCCCGAAGACATGTTCCCGGTGGCGCCTTCGCAGTTGACGGCGTTGAACGAACTGATTCGTGGTTTGCAGGCCAAAGATGAAAAGCGCGTGAAAATTTTCGATTTTGCTGCCTATGTGGCGGATTTCAAGGAAAAGCAACTCGAACGCGGCAAGTTCGGCCGTAGCCTGTATAACGAAGACGGTGGCCCGACCTCTATATGCAACACGTTCATGGCGCTTTACCTGTATGATTGTGTAATTAAAGAAATGAAATAAAGGAAGGATACCATGAGCTTGACAGACGATCATTTCGCACGCAAGATTGCAGCCCAGAGCAAGGCCTGGGAAGACACCGGTGACGCTCCCAAGAAGGAACGCAAGCGCGAACCCGCAGAACCCAAGATGGGTGTTTGCGACAAGTGCAAGAAAGAGGCTCTGCTTCGCCCGTACCGCTTTAAGGAAACGAGCGTCAGCAATGGTGCTGCAAGCTTTGGAACCGTGACCAAGCACCTTTGCGAAGACTGCGCTCCCAAATCTCGCGCCCAGAAGGATGCCGAGGTTCCGCAGCTCGACAAGAAGCAGCTGAAGAACTTGATGCGCTCTGCAAGAAAGGCATTAAGATAACCGCTCGGCTCTATCGCATAAACAAGAATGTGATATCGCCTCGCTCTCGCGAACACGCCCGGTTAATACCGGGCGTTTTTCGCTCACAAAGACCGCTCGATTCTATCGCTTTTATAAAAAAACGGCCCTGGCAAACGCCAGGGTCGTTTGATGTATCCGTTTTGCTAGAGTGTATGGATTACATGTTGCTGAAGATTTGGAATCCGCTGTAAGATTCTTGGCCGTGTTCGCTTTGGTCGAGGCCGCGGAGTTCTTGACGTTCGGTAACGCGGAGGCCCATGGTCTTCTTAATGGCGTAGAAGATGAGGCTAGCTGCACCGAAGCAGGGAACCGCGTAAGCGATCACGCCGATGGCCTGAGTGCCGAGGGTGTAGTCGCCAGTGATATCGAAGATACCGACAGCGAGCGTACCCCACACACCGTTTACCAGGTGAACCGAGAGAGCACCGACCGGGTCATCCAAGTGCAGGCGGTCGAACATGAAGACTGCACCGACTACGAGCACACCAGCGATGGCACCGATAATCCAAGAAGAAAGCGGGGAAACCACGTCTGCACCGGCAGTGATAGCGACGAGGCCTGCAAGGCAGCCGTTGAGGGCCATGGTGGCGTCCGGCTTCTTCGAAACAATCCAGCTCGTGAGCGTTGCGGTAATGATACCTGCGACAGCGGCGAGGTTCGTGGTCACGAGAATCCAGCTAGTAGCCTTCGGGTCGCCGGAGAGAGCAGAACCGGCGTTGAATCCCCACCAACCGAACCACAGCATGAACACACCGATGGTTGCGAGCGGAATGTTGTGGGCCGGAATAGCGTGCACCTTACCGCCGACATACTTACCGATACGCGGTCCAAGGATCATGACGCCAGCGAGAGCTGCCCAACCACCCACGGAGTGAACCAGGGTAGAACCGGCGAGGTCATGGAAACCGGCCTTGCCGATGGAAGAAAGCCAGCCACCGCCCCATGTCCAGCTACCCACGATGGGGTAGACGAAGGCCACGTAGATGATGGTGAAGACGAGGAAGGAGTTCAGCTTCACACGTTCGGCGACAGCGCCAGAGACAATGGTAGCCGCGGTTGCTGCAAACATCGCCTGGAACAACCAGTCGGTGAAGAGGGTGAAGTGACCGTTGTAGGCGGCGGTGAACTTAGAGGGGTCAGCCCAGTCACCGATGCCGAATCCGGCAAATCCAAGTACACCGGAGATCGCGTTGAACGTTCCGGGGTACATGAGGGCAAAGCCGATGGCGGCGTACATCGTGATACCTATGGCGGGAACCGCGATGTTTTTGAAAGCGACGTTGGCCGCGCACTTGGCACGAACAAGACCCGCTTCGACACAGGCAAAGCCCAGGCCCATGATGAACACCAGCATGGCGCTAATCATGATCCAAATGTTTTCTGTCATAAAGATGGCGTCGCTGACAGGTACGACAGTTGCTGCTTCGTTCATTGTTTAAATTCCTTGTGTTGATTTGTTTGAATTATCCGATTGCCTCGGGGCCAGTTTCGCCGGTGCGGATACGGATGCACTGTTCGAGTTCCGTGACGAAAATCTTGCCGTCGCCGATGGCGCCTGTACGTGCGCCCTTGATGATGGCGTCAATACAGGGCTTGACAAATTCGTCGTTCACTGCAATCTTCAAACAGATCTTTTTGAGCAGATTAACCTCGGTCACCACGCCACGGAAACGTTGGTTGTAACCGCGCTGCTGACCGCAGCCAAGCACGTTCGTGACAGACATCTTGTAGATCTTGTTTTCGTAAAGTTCTTGCTTTACGATGTTTAATCGTTCGGGTTGGATGTAAGCTGTGATTAGCTTCATGTTCCTATCCTTTGTTAGGGTTTGTTTCTTGTTTTGCCCAACCTATTGCAAATGTCGTGCCAAAATTTGGAGAAAGGCGAAAAATGCCCGATTTTGATGAAAAATCACTAAAAAAGCCCCTGAAAATGAAAATGGAATGATGGGCTGGACTGCTAATCGGGGGCCGGTTACAGATTTTGCTTTTACAAATTTGGGAGAGAATTCAAATAATGTAAAGCCTGTTTTGTAAAAAACATTTTAAAGAACTTTTCTTTTGCTGTTGAATTTTGTATGCAAAAAAAGTTACATTTAGTTTGCACGTTGATTTCATAAGAAATTAACATAGAAGAACAATAACACTATTTATGGAGTTCCCTATGAAGAACATCTTTTTCGCCTCGTTAGTCGCCGTTCTTGGCCTGGGGGTACAGTCTTTTGCCCAGGATGACGATTATGCTCAGGATCAGGATGATCAGGTCGAATACGCCACCAAGACCGCATCCTATGATACTGAAGAAGACGATGGTTACGGCAATCCTGTACAGCCGCAGGAAGAACCTGCTGCAGTGCGTACTGAAACTCAGACGCAGTCCAGCAATTCTTCTTCTGGCAATCCCTTCTTTGACAAGGCTTTCAACCTCGCTTGGCGCTTGGGTATCGGCTTTAACGGCTTGCACGATACGCCGGAGGCTAGTGAATACACTAAGCTTGGCGCGGAAGACCCCAACGATGGTTGGGCAGGCGCTAATGTTGAACTCGGTCTTTTCTCCCAGATTCACATTAACTCCATGTTCAGCATTGTTCCGGAACTCCAGTTCACCTTCCGTTTCCTTTCTCAGACTCAGGATGAATTCTACACCTGGTACTATGGTTATGTGAAGGAAGAATTGAACCTTTACATCTTCGACCTCGATATTCCGGTGACCTTCCGTTTCAACCCGGTTCACTTCTTCTATGTTGAAGCTGGTGCTCAGCTCGCCTTCAACTTGGGTAGCGGCAGCGATCGCACTTGGAGCGATGCCGATGGTAAGGAAATCACTTCTGATGACACGGACTTCAACTGGTCTTCTGAATCGATGTTCGTTTCCTTGGTGTTCGGCCTCGGTGCAACCTTCGAAATGCACAACAAGAACTACGATGTCGGTCTCCGCGTTGTCTATGACTTGACCAACCTCCATAAGGACAACAAGGATCTGGTTTATCCGCCCAATTCTACCGCTACTACCCAGCCCGCTGTTATCGAAAACAACTCTAAGGTTTGGGCCGTTCAGCTCGTGATTGGCTACTGGTTCCTGTAATAAGGTCTTGTATCTGACAAAAAAGAAGCCTCCGCAAAGGAGGCTTCTTTTTTTTGGTTGTTGCGTAAATTTTGAACTATTCTACGTATTTCTTGATCAGTCGTAACATCAGGTCGGCGAGTTTTTCTACGTCGGAATCGCCCACGGAAGCTTCGATATGGGAATAGCCGATACCGCTGTCGTCGGTGAGGAATACGTAGGTGCCGCCCGTGACAATGTCGAAGAATCGTAACATGGATTCAGTGTCCTTGTCGACGCCGCTTGCGGCTACGGGGATAATCTTGATGCCGTTCTTGGCGTAGAAGGTAATGGACTTTTGGAGACTTTCGATGATGCTGTCCTGATGGTGTGCAGGGGCGTCAAGAATCAAGAAGGCGATGCGTGCGCGGGCCGATTCGTTCCAGGAGAAGTTCTGCAACGTGGCTTCGAGTGCGGAGTGCACGGCTTCGGGGTAGTCTCCGCCACCGTTAGCGCTCTGTTCACCGATGAATGCCTGCGTGTTTGCTACATCGGTGGAAAAGTCCTTGCCGCGGGTAAGGTATTGATCGCCTTCGTCACGGTAGAATACGACAGCCGTACGTAATGCAACATTGGTTTCCGAAGAGGCGTGGTCTATAATGTAGCTCACGTCCGATTGGAGGAATCGGATTTCGTCGCCCATGGAGCCGGTGGCGTCAACAATAAAGGCTACATCTGCTTTGGCGTCGGCTTGCTTGGCGTCGCTGGTAATCGTGTTAATCTTGAATTCGCCGCTTAAGAGGGAAAATTCGACGGGGGCTTCGGAAACCTTGCCGTTGACTTTCAACGAGAAGTCTTCGGCATTTACGGTTTCTTGGGTAGCGTCTTCAAATAATTTTACCCAGCAGTAGGCGAGGCCTGAGTTGTCGGTCTTGGTGGCAAATTCTACGTCATCGCCGTTAAGAAGTTCTACGGAAACGTTGGCCAAACCGGTGCCGTTTTCGTCAACCACCTTTACTGCAGCGAGTGTGTGCGGGTAGAATTTCCAGTAGCCAGTTTTGGTGGAAAATTCGCCTGTCAAGATTTCACCCCAGGCACTCCAATTGTCCAAATCGTTCCATTCAGAAGCCGTGAGCAGGCCGTAGGTTTTTCCGTTAAATTCGCCGCCGTATTCTCCGCCGATGTCTCCGCCATATTCGCCGGGGGCGTAGTCTGAGGGAATGTATTCATCTGCGATACTTCCGGGAGCGACGGAAGGCGCGTCTGTCGTATAGACGTCGACTGTGCGGACCATCTTGGCATCACCATCGTATGAGTCGTAAGCGACTGTAGCCTCTTCGAAGGTGCCATAGTCGTTGTAAGCTCTTTTACCTTTGGTTTCAAAGGTGGCGCCGTCTGCCGTTTCAATGTTTGGATTGGGGATGACTGTTTTGTCGGCGACTTTGTCGTCGTCTTTGCCCGAGTCGCTAGCGTTTAGGCTGTTGCTGTCGTCGCTGCAGGATATGCACAAGGCGGCAATTCCTGCCATTAAAAAGAATTTGGATTTGCGGGTAAGCATGGTTTCCCTCCGGTTTTTTCTTTAAATTAAATAAAAAAGCGGCGAAGTCCAAGATGCTTGCCGCATTATGCAAAATGCCGTGACTTTTGACACTGAAATGTGTCTAAAGGCGACTTAACCTTTTTCTTCAAACGGAACTAGGGAAACACAGTTTCGTTTTTTCTTTGATATGTAGAGCGCCTTGTCGGCAAAAGAGAGCATGTCCGAAACGGTTCCGTCGCCGAATGTCCCGCCAAAGCTCATCGTTAACTTTACGTTCGGGTAATCTTTCAGTACGATTTTTTCTGCCTTGGCACGCATCTGTTCAAGTCTGACTTTCAGCACTTCATGACTGATGCCCTTGAACGAGATTAAGAATTCGTCGCCGCCATAACGTACGACGTGGTCCAAATTACGAACCGATGAACTCAGTATCGATGCTACGGCGGTAAGGGCTACGTCACCACACTGGTGGCCGTGATTATCATTGACATCTTTGAAAAAGTCAATGTCTGCCATTACGACCGCTTGGCAATTCTGTGATGCGAGTTTGTCGTCGAAATACTTACGATTCATCACTTGAGTCAACGAATCCCTGTAGATTTTATCGTTGATTTCTGTGATTTCGTTAGTTTTGTCGGTAAAACCGAATACGGTTGTTTCTTCGCCAGTTCGCACCACCTTCATTTCAACATACTGACCGTGTTCGTTGTGAAATATTTTTGACAAACTATTGCCGACTGGCAGGTATTCTTTAATATAGGATTCGTCAGCCACTTTTCTGAGACTGTCCCGATCTTCTTCAAGAACCGTCGTGTTGAGGAGCTTTTCAACAAGTGCTTTGAAGGTCGGTGGTTCTTTCGTAGAGCCAATAGCGCTTTTGATTCGATCGCTAGTGCGGAAAATTTCCACCTTGTCCGTTACAAAATCGACACTGGCAACGGAGGCGTATCCGTTCATGAGCGCGTTGATCATGTTTTGTTGCTTTCGGTTCTGTTCCAAGAGTTCTTTCTCTTGTTCCAGCTTTGTCATTTGTGCGTTCACGTTTTCGACAAGGTATAGGACTCGACGTAGTGGCTTATCGTCACCAACGCGTACAAATATCGCCTTGCTCCAACCGTGAATCTTTCCATGGAAAATTTCTGAAATAACATTTGTATCTTTCAGGCGCTCCGGCAATGTTGAAAGGATTGTAAAGTTCTTGATGATTTCAACACTTTCTGGGCAGGCAAGGTTCGTCATGATATTGGTAATACTTTCTTGTAGAGTGCTACCGCATTTCATGAACTTGTCGATGAATTCGTTACTCTTGATAGGGAACGCCGTATTGGTCTCAAGATCAAGTACATGCATCGAAATGTACAGTTCTGTGGCGGCGTGAGTTATAGCTGTGAAAAACTCCGCAGAGTTCACAGGAAGGTCTGCTACAAATTTTTTGTAATTGTCCATAAAATCATTGCTCCAGATACCTATAAAAATATATTCATTTCAATGGGGAAAATTGGGTGCAACCGTTTTAAAGCTCTATATAATGCGGGATAATGTCCTTTTTGGGGGAAAATGTAGGGAAATTTCTATATTTGGCCGCAAATGAACAGGCTACTTGATTTTGATAGCGAGCATTTGTGGCACCCGTATGCGGCGCTGAAGAATACTCCGGCCAGGTTCCTTGCAAAATCCGCTCATGGAACGACGATTGAAACGGCCGACGGTTTGAAACTGATTGATGCGGTATCGAGTTGGTGGTGCATGGCGCACGGGCATAATGCCCCTGAAATCGTCGAGGCGATTCAGAAGCAGAGCGAAAAGATGTGCCATGTGATGTTCGGCGGTTTTACGCACGAGCCCGCGATTGAACTCGGCGAAAAACTGGTGAATTTTTTGCCGGAAGGTCTCAACAAGATTTTCTTTGCGGATTCGGGAAGCATCGCCGTGGAATGTAGCGCCAAGATGGCGGTGCAGTACCAGCATTCGCTGGGCCGCTCGGAGCGTTGCAAGTTGGTCGCCTTGAAGGGCGGCTACCACGGCGATACTGCTGGCGCGATGGCGCTTTCTGACCCTGACGGAATGCATACGCTTTTCCGCGGGATCATGCCGCATCATTATTTTGCGGAACGCCCGAACTGCCGCTTTGACGAGGCTTGGAATCTATCTGATTTCGCTTCGATGGAACGCGTTGTCGAGGAACATAAGGATGAAATCGCTGCCGTGATTTGCGAGCCCGTGTTTCAGGGCGGAAACGGCATGTGGCTTTATAACGCAGGCTACCTGAAGGCGCTTCGCGAACTTTGCGACCGTTATGGCATCCTGTTGATTCTGGATGAAATTGCTTCGGGATTTTACCGCACGGGCCCGCGTTTTGCGATGGAGCATGCTGGCATTAAGCCGGACATTATGTGTATCGGCAAGGCGCTTACGGGTGGAAGCATTACGATGGCTGCCTGCGTTGCATCCGAGAAGGTTGCTGAAACAATTACGAATAGCAAAATTCCTGCCTTTATGCATGGCCCCACTTATATGGCAAACCCGTTGGCGTGTGCCGCGGGAATCGCTTCGCTTTCGCTGTTTGAAAGTCGCAATTATGCCACGAGCGTTGCTCGGATCGAAAAGCGCTTGAAGCAGAATCTGGAACCGCTCCGTGCGCTTGAAAATGCGGCCGATGTACGAGTGCTTGGCGCTATCGGTGTCTTGGAATTGAAGGCGAAACCTTCGGCGAACGATATTCTGCGCGTGATTCGCGAAACCGGCGTGTGGCTCAGGCCTTTCTGCAATTACGTTTATACGATGCCTCCGCTTATTACGACCGATTCTGAAGTTGACCGCATTTGCGAAGCCATCAAGATGATTGGTGATTGTGAACCCGCGCCTGTCGTAGAAGGTGAAGATGAATTTCACGAATAAGGAGATGCCCGGTCATGCCGGGCATGACAAAGTGAATGGAATACTATAGCTTGAAAATGCGAGCCTCGCAGCAAGTGGGCGAAGGCGAACAGAAACACGAACAGCATATTTCCGGTGCAGAACGCATTGTGGGCCGGGATTCCGTAGAGGCTGTGTGTACGGCGATGGTGCGACGCGCCATGACGCATTCCAAGGGCGACCCGGATTTTATCAACGTGAAAATCGAAAAGGTTTGCGAAAATGATATCCGGATTTTGAAGGCTTTGCCCGTGACGCGTATCGATGTAGATACGTGGCAGGAAGGACTGGACAAGGCTTTTGGACTGATTACCCCGCTGATGGGTTCTGGTTGCGGGCTTCGCGAAAAGTTGCAGGAACTTTTGCGCGCTACATTCCCGATGCGTGGTGCGATGCTTTACGACATTGCGACGGGCGAGCGTCTGGAACCTGACCACGAACGCGGTGTGCGTGCGACTTACATGGATGCGTTGCGTTCAAGCGAAGTTGATGGTTGCAAGAATCATTTTAACGAAGCGATTGTACTTGCGACCAAGGTGGCGAATGCGCCCGGAATGGTGGCGGAATTTTGTGTGAGTGATGACCCGAATTATGTGACGGGCTATGTCGCGAGCAAGGAACTCGGCTATGTGCGCATCATGAAGATGAAGGAAATGGGCGACGAAAACGGAGGTCGCATTTTCTTGTTTGATTCGCGTAAGGCTTCTGCCGAAGAATGCATCGAGTACTTGCAGAAGAAAAAAGTTTTGGTGGATGTCGGAGCATGAGTCGCATTCTTGACATTTTTACGAAAGACGCTTTGGAAGCGGCGCGGGCGAATAACACTTATCGCTCGATGCGCTTGATGGAGACGCCTGAATCGTCGCGGGTGAAAATCCGTATGCCCGATGGCGCTTTGCAGGGACAGATTCTTCTGGCGTCCAATTCTTATCTGGATCTTGCCAACATCGATGAACTTAAGCAGGCGATGGCCCAGGCTGTCTTGGAGTGGGGAACAGGTAGCGGCGGCGCTCGGCTTACGACGGGCAACAAAACTCCGCATCAGGAACTGGAAGAATTTATCGCCAAATTCAAGGGCGAAGAATCTGCCATTACGTTCAATACGGGCTACATGGCGAACGTCGGCACGATTTCGGCTTTGTGCGGCAAGAACGACTTTATCTTTAGCGATGAACTGAACCACGCCAGCATTATCGACGGTATTCGCCTTTCTCGTGCCAAGTGCTTTGTCTATAAGCATAATGATATGGCGGATTTGCAGCGGGTGATTCAAGAAGCGGAAAAGTCTAGAACGGGCGAGTCTGCGTTGCCGGCCCCTCGTAAGCTTATTGTGACCGATGCTGTTTTCAGTATGGACGGCGACCTTGCGAATCTGTCGGAACTCATACGCATTGCGAAAGAAAATGATTGTCTCTTGATGATTGATGAAGCACACGCCACGGGCGTGCTCGGCAAGACCGGTCGCGGACTTGCCGAACACTACGGCTGTGCTCACGCCGATGTAACCGTAGGAACATTGAGCAAAGCCGTCGCCGCCGAAGGCGGCTTCGTGGCGGGTCCGAAGCAGTTGACTGAATTTCTAAAAAACAAGTCTCGCAGCTTTATTTTCACGACCGCGATGGCTCCTGCTGTTGCCGCAGCAGCCTGCAATAACTTGCGCTACATCGACACGCATCCTGAACGCGTTCAAAATTTGCGCGATAACGTGAAATTTTTCTGCGAAGCATTGCAACGCGAAGGCGTGAACGTAGAACAGTCTCCATCGGCGATTGTGCCGATTGTCATCGGTGACGAAGCGAAGGCGATGCAGATTTCTGCAAAACTTCAGGAGCAGGGGATCTTGATTCCTGCGATTCGTTATCCGACAGTCGCCAAGGGGCAAGCCCGCCTGCGTGCAAGCCTGATGGCTACACATACGCGAGAACAACTCCAGATCGCAGCAACAACCATCGCTCAAATCATAAAAAAGCTTTGATTAAAAATATGACCCTCAAAAATCTCTCGTCTCTCGTCTCTCGTCTTTCGTCTAAATCCAAGGGATATTTCGTTACAGCGACCGGAACCGATGTCGGTAAAACATTTGTGACCGCCCTTCTCGTTAAAAAGTGGCGCGATTCCGGCATCGATGCGGGCTACTACAAGGCTGCCCTCAGCGGCGCAGAACTCCGCGACGGCAAATGGGTTGCCGGTGACGCCGATTACGTGAAACGCATTGCAGGTCTCTCTGATTCGCAAGAACAGCTCGTGAGCTATGTCTATAAAGAAGCTGTCTCTCCGCATCTCGCGGCACGCAAAGAAGGGAATCCCGTGGAGTTGACGAAGGTCAAAGCCGATTTTGATGCTGCCTGCGCTCGCCACGAATTCATTTTTGCCGAAGGCAGCGGGGGAATCATTTGCCCCATCCGCTATGATGACCAGAAGATTTTCCTTGAAGACATTATCAAGACTGTGAACCTCCCGATTCTCGTGGTGACGACGGCGGCGCTCGGCTCCATTAACGCCTGCGTGCTCACGGTAGAATATGCCCGTAGCCGCGGCCTAGACATTCGTGGGCTCATCGTAAACCGCTACGGCTCTAGCGGAAACCTGGAAATGGAAGACGATAACATCCGCATGATGCAAGACCTGACGGACCTTGAAATCCTTGTGAAAATCAAAGACGGCGACACTGACCTAGGCGTTCAACCGTTTTAAAGTTCGATATAGTGCGGGATAATGTCCTCGTAGTTCCCGTCCTTGAGCAGGAATCCCTTGGGAATTACGCCGAGCTGGGTAAATCCGAGCTTTTTGTAGAGTTTGAGCGCCGAGGTGTTCGTCGCGACGACGGCGTTGAATTGCAAAATCCTGAAGCCGATTTCCTTTGCCTTGGCGAGGCAATCCTTCACGAGAAATTCGCCGATGTGCTGGCCGCGCTTGTTCTTCTTGACGGCGTAACTCGCATTTGAAATGTGTCCGCAACGTCCCACGTTGTTTGGGTGAAGAATGTACAGTCCGACCACTTCGCCGGAGTCTGTGTCGATGGCGATACCCGTAAACGACTGCGACTTGAAAAAGGCGTCTCCCGTTTGCGCGTCAAGTGGTTCCTTTTGCGGGAATGCGATGCCGTCTTCGACGATGTCGTTCCAGATTGCAATGGCTTCGTTGATATACTTTTCGTTGTAGGCTTCGATTTTGAGCATGATTATTTCTCCAATTCCGCTTTCAAGGACTTGAGGAACTGCGCGGCGGGCTTGCTGAATACGGGATTCCTTTTCCATATGACCACGAGACCACTAGTGCGCAATGGCGTGAACGGCACGAAAGCGAGTTTGCTCTTGCCGCCCGTATTCACGAGGCCTTCCAGCGAGAAAGCTGCTCCAAGTCCCTGTTCCACAAAAACAGATGCGTTATAAATCAGATTGTATGTTGCAATGATATTAAGCGAATTGACATCTCGCCCAAGTTGACCAGAGAACTCCCGCATCGCCATAGTCTGTCGCGAGGCCAGTAGCGGAATATTTTCCAAATCGTGTACCGTCACAAAGCCTTTTTTCGCAAGCGGATGATCTTTACGGACAAGCAGCCCCCACGTGTCTCTTGCAGGGAGTTCCACGAATTCGTATTTCGACTTGTCAACAGGCTCCACCAAAAGTCCGAAGTCCAAGAGCCCCTGGTCCAGCTTCTCGGTCACATCCTGGGCGTTGCCGCTGGTGATGTGCAGGCAAATTTTAGGATGCTCCTTTTGCATGCGCTTGCAAGCCGCCGCAATGATGCTGAACGCCTTCGTTTCGCCGCCGCCGATATACACATCGCCCGAGATTTCTTCCTTACTCGATTCGGCAAATTCCTTCTGGGTATGCTTCACGAGCTCCATGATTTCTTGCGCACGCTTCTTGAAACGCAAGCCCTCTTCGGTCAGCGTCGTCTTCTTGTTACTGCGCACAAAGAGCTGCGCCCCGATTTCTTCCTCGAGTTCCTGCATCTGGCGCGAAAGCGTCGGCTGCGTCACAAACAGCACATTGTTCGCCGCCTGCGAAAAGCTTTCCTGCTCGGCCACCGCCAAAAAGTATTTAAGAGTCCGTAGTTCCATAGCCTTTTCCTAAAATGTCATTCTAGAGCCTCGAAGAGGCGATAGAATCCATTAAGCGTTTCTTTTATACAATATACATTATTATGCCTAAAAGGCATAGGTTGATTTTTGAGGGGGAAGCATCCCCCTGCTTGCAGCCCCGGCTTTCTTTAAACAGTTTGAAATCAGTCAACCCAATCACTCATTTCAGCAACTTGTTCTCTCCGATGGATTCTAATACCGTCATCTGGCTTATCGCAATCTGATTCAGTTTTTGCAATCGCTCCGGCTGAGGCAAACCTTCCTTGATTAGAACGGATAATGACCGGCACTTGAAATAAGCCCGATTGCATTTGTCCGCTCAATCCATTGCTTGGCGGAAAGAACATAACCATTGCTACCGGCATTGAATCTAATGTTACTGAATTCCGTAACATTAAAATCGGGGTTGTTTACTATTGGGTCGGTTTCTTTTTGTTTATATCTATGCCTAGAAAGCATAGCAAATGATAGTAAATAAGTATTTGCTATTGCATGGCAAATAAGTTATATTATGAGTGTAAAGGAAGATGCCCGCCTTCGCGGGCATGACAATCCCGAAGGAAGATTATTATGAAAAACGTTCTAGTGATTTCGAGCAGTTTGCGTACCAAGAGCAATTCCGAGGCCATGGCACAGGAATTTGCGAAGGGTGCCGCCGAGGCGGGCAACAAGGTGGAAGTCATTTCGCTGCGGGGCAAGAAGATTGCTTTCTGCACGGGTTGCCTTGCCTGCCAGAAGAAGGGCAAGTGCGTCATCAATGACGATGCAAACGCTATCGCTACGAAGATGAAGAAGGCCGAAGTCATTGTGTTCGCGACGCCGATTTACTATTACGAAATGAGCGGTCAGCTCAAGACGATGCTCGATCGCGCAAATTCCCTTTATGTAAGTGATTACAAGTTCCGCGAGATTTACCTGCTTACATCCGCTGCCGATACTGACAAGAAGGCGATGAACATCGCGAAGCGCGGCATCAGCGGTTGGA
Source organism: Fibrobacter sp. UWB10 (assembly GCF_900182935.1). Classification (NCBI taxonomy): domain Bacteria; kingdom Pseudomonadati; phylum Fibrobacterota; class Fibrobacteria; order Fibrobacterales; family Fibrobacteraceae; genus Fibrobacter; species Fibrobacter sp. UWB10. Next base: position 97,853 of record NZ_FXUE01000003.1, read on the forward strand.
TAGCCTGTTTTGACGGCGTGAAGTTCAAGGGCGGTATCTGCGCTACCGGTGCCGAGAATCCCGGCGATGTCAAGGAACGCACTACACTTTTGAAGAAAGTGTACGCAATGGGAAGTAAAGTTTAGTCAAACGAGCATTTTTATGAAATACCTGTTGACCATAATTGTCCTTCTGTTTGCGGCCTGTTCCAGCGATGCAGCGTCTAGCCCGACACAAGCCGATTCGAAAACTACATCTGCGCAAGTGGAAAAAATTCCAGCAACAACGGAAACCTCGATGAAACTCAAAATTCGCGTGAACGACACGACTTTTACCGCGACGCTTACAGAAAATTCTTCGGCGCAGGCGTTCGCAGAATTCCTTACGCAGGGCGACTTGACGCTTGATATGCATGATTACGGCAACTTTGAGAAGGTGGCGGATTTACCGCAAAGTTTCCCGCGCAACGATACGCAAATCGACACCGATGCCGGCGACATTATCTTGTATCAAGGGAAATCCATAACCATATATTACGACAAGAATTTCTGGAACTTTACACGGCTTGGTAAAATTGACAACGTAAACAAGACTCGCTTAAAGCAGATTCTTGGTGACGGCAATGCAACTGTAACTTTTTCAATAAAATAAAAACACAAGGAGAAAAACATGAAATCCAAATTCTTAAAAGCGGCGTTTGCCGTGGTTTCCGCCTGCGCCCTGATGGCGTGCTGCCCCGAAAAAGAAAACAATGCTGCGCAGGGAGCTGCAACGCCGGCCGCGCAGCCCACAACTGAAACTGCTCAACCTGCACCGGAGAAAGATATGAATAAGCTTAACCTCACCGCCGAATGGGACAAGGTTTTCCCCAAGAGCGACAAGGTCGAACATTCCAAGGTCACTTTCAAGAACCATTTTGGCATTGAACTCGCCGCCGATATGTTCGTGCCCAAGGACACGAGCCTCAAGGTGAACGGCAAGTTCCCCGCAATCGCGGTCTCTGGCCCGTTCGGTGCCATCAAGGAACAATCCTCTGGGCTTTACGCGCAGCACATGGCTGAACGCGGATTCTTGACCGTCGCTTTCGACCCGTCGTTCACCGGCGAATCGGGCGGCGAGCCGCGCTACATGAACAGCCCGGACATCAATACCGAAGATTTCATGGCATCCGTAGATTTCCTTTCGACCCGCGACGACGTTGATCCGGAACGCATCGGCATCATCGGCATTTGCGGCTGGGGCGGCATGGCAATCAATGCCGCCGGAATCGATACTCGCGTCAAGGCGACCGTCGCTTCAACCATGTACGACATGAGCCGCGTCACCGCCAACGGTTACTTTGAATCTGCCAATAACGCTAAGGCTCGTAACGAAATGCGCAAGGCTTTGATGGCGCAACGCACCAAGGAATTCAAGGAAGGCAAATACGAACTCGCTGGCGGTGTGGTAGACCCGCTCCCGGCTGACGCCCCCTTCTTTGTGAAGGATTACTACGACTACTACAAGACACCTCGTGGCTATCACAAGCGTTCGCTTAACAGCAATACTGGTTGGATAAAGTCTGCTGCAACTTCTCTGTTGAATACAAAGTTGCTCGCTTATGCCAACGAAATCGAAAGTGCCGTGCTCGTGATTCATGGCGAAAAAGCCCACAGCCGCTACTTCAGCGAAGGTGCTTTCGAAAAGATGACCGGCAAGAAGGTCAAGGTCCCCGCAAAGCTTGACCCTGCGAAGAACTGGAGCCTGACCGTCGGCAACAAGGAACTCCTGATCCTCCCGGGCGCAGTCCACACCGACCTCTACGACGATGTGAACGGCAGGATTCCTTACGACAAAATGGAAGAATTCTTCAAGGCAAATTTGAAGTAGGATGCGGCATGAAAAAAGGAATAATTATGGGAATTCTTGGATTGGGCGCGATGCTTGCCGCATGCGATTGTTGCAAGGGCGAATCGAAGGCGTTCTCGCAAGATGCCGAAATGCGTGCCGTTATGGACAACTTCATCGAAAGTGAGGTCCCGGGCAAGACTCCGCTAGTCAAAATGCGTGAAGTGGAACTCATCCGCATCGTGTCGCTTACGGTGCAGCAGTCGGGAACGCTCCTTGCCGAAGAAGTCGCGACGGCACTTGCCAAGGGGGTTTCGCCCGAGGAAATCCTGGAAGCGGTTTACCAGTGTGCTCCGTATTCGGGGTTCCCGCGTGTTGCCGATGCGGTGGAAATTGTCCGTGGCGTATTCAAGGCGAAGAACGTGAAGGTGGACGAATACAGAGCAACGGTGACGGCGCAGTCCCGCCTGGAGGCGGGTGCAGATGCGCAGGGGACGCTGTTTGGCCAGACTTTCCGCGACATGGCGAAAAACGGAAAGGACGGGATGCCGACTATCAATTACTTCTTGGCGAGCAACTGCTTTGGCGATTACTATACCCGCAAGGGGCTTGACCTTGAAACTCGTGAACTCTTGACGATGGTGATGCTCGTGAACTTGGGAACAGAACCGCAGCTCAAGGCGCATATCGGTGCGAACCTCAAGATTCGCACGGCCGAATACGTGGAACAGGCGATTTATACCTGTTTGCCCTATTGCGGATACCCGCGTACTCTGAATGCGCTACGCCTTTTGAAGGAGGCTGCGGCTGAAGGTAGTGTAAAGGTCTTGGCTGTTGAATCTGCAAAAGACAACATCGTTAGCGATTCGGTGGAATTTGCAAAGCAGAATAAGTTCGGGATTGGTGTACCCAATGTGAATTACGCCAAATACTTTATCGGAAATTCATATTTGAATTCTGTTACGGATGCCAAGTCAGGGTTCCCGATGAACAATGTCACGTTTGAACCGGGTTGCCGCAACAACTGGCATATCCATCATGCAAAAAAGGGTGGTGGTCAGGTGCTGATTGTAACGGCAGGGAGTGGCTGGTATCAAATTGAGGGACAGGCTCCCGTAAGCCTGAATCCGGGTGATGCCGTAGTGATCCCTGCGAATGTCAAGCACTGGCACGGCGCAAAGAAAAACTCCTGGTTTAGCCATATCGCGTTCGAAGCCCCCGGCGAAGGCACCAGCAATGAATGGCTTGAACCTGTAAGCGACGAAGATTATAGTAAACTACAATAGTAACCTTCACCGCGAGCAACCATTATGAAACGCACAATCCTCATCCTCTTAACTTTCCTCATTGGAGTCACTATGGCTACCGAAAAGAAAATCTTGGTCGCGTATTATTCGCGCGCAGACGAAAACTATGGTGTCGGAACAATCACCAAGGGCAACACCGAAATCATTGCCGAGATGATTGCGAAAAAGACGGGCGGCACGCTCTTGCACGTGGAACCCGCAAAGGGATACCCCAAGAAATACGACGACTGTATCAATGTCGCGAAGAAGGAACTCACGCAGGATGCTCGCCCGGCGATTAAGCCCGTGAACGTGAATCCCGAGGACTTCGACGAAATCTACATCGGGTATCCGGTGTGGTGGGGCGAGATGCCGATGCCCATGTTCACCTTCCTCGAAAAGTACAATCTGAAGGGCAAGACGATTCACCCGTTCATGACGCACGAAGGCAGCGGTCTTTCGGGAGTCGCCAAGCTCAAGAAGGTGACCGGCGCGAACGTGACTGCGGGCCTCGCCATCTACGGGCATGTCGCACAGAATGAACGCGAAAAAGCGCAGAAGGAAGTGGACAAGTGGGTAAAATAGCCCGCCGTACATTAGATATCGCAATGGCCGTGCTCACCCTCGTTTTGATGGGTGGGAACGGTCTTTTTTATAATGCTTTCGGCGAAGTGCTGGATAGTGGACTAGTTCACGAAATCTTGGGCGTTGTCTTGTTTATCCTATGGGCGGTTCACATTGTTTGGAATCGCGCGTGGATTAAGGGAATGCTCAAGGGAAAGTACAACGCTTTGCGAATCGTGCGGACGGTCATTAACGCAGGCGTTATCGTGTGCGTCTTGTTCTTGATGATTAGCGGCGTGATGCTTTCGAACCATGTATTCTCTTGGCTCGGCATTGAAAGTGGAGCAAGTTTTGCTCGTAACGCCCACATGCTTGCGAGTCACTGGTACCTTATTTTTGTATCGCTCCATATCGGGCTGCACTTGTCGCTGTTTATCCGTGGAAAGATCGCAACGGGCATAACATTCGCGCTCGCTGCTTACGGAATATATGCATTTGCGGCCCGCGGCCTCTGGAAATACCTTACACTCCAGCAACCATTCTTCTTCCTGAATCTGGAACGCGGCTATTTGCTGTTCGCGCTAGACTACATCGCCATCATGGCGCTGTTCGCAAGCCTAATGGCTGTTACGACGCGTCTATGTCGGCGTTAATATGCAGGTCGTAGTCGGGGTAGGCTTCGCCGATTTCCTTGTAAAGGATGTCGAGGCCTTCTTGCGGCTTGATTTCGAAATTCATGACTACGTCGAAACGGATTGCTTTTTCTTCGAAGTTTACGTAAAATCCGTGGAGCTGCAAAGCCCATTCATGTGCTTTTACCAGCTTCAAAACGTTACTGCGGATCTTGGCGGATTCATCGTTCTTTGTGTTGTAGGAATAGACGCCCACGCCTGTCAGAAGTACGCCGGTTTCCTTGTGCACGCGAGCCTGCACCCTGCGGGTGAGTTCGTCGAGTTCTTCGACTGTCATGGTGTCGGGAAGTTCCAGGTGCACGGAACCGAGGAACTTGTCTGGGCCGTAATTGTTGAGGATGACATCGTAGGCACCGTGGACTTGCGGTTCTTCGGTGAGCAACGCCTTGATTTTCTTGACCAGGTCGCCGTCGGCGCGCTTGCCTAGAATGTCGTCCAGGGTTTCGATCAGCATTCCCATGCCCGACTTGATGATGAATCCTGAAATTACGAGGCCCACGTAGGCTTCAAGCGAAATTCCCGTGAGAATGAAGACGATGGCCGATGCCAGCACCGAAAGGGAGAGGATGGCGTCGAACAGTGCGTCTGCACCCGACGCCACAAGCGCTCCCGAATTCACGCGCTCGCCCTGGCGCTTCACGAATTTCCCGAGCACGAGTTTTACCACCACCGCCGAGGCGATAATCACCAACGAAGCCGTGGAGTAGTCCGCTGTTTCGGGGTGGATAATCTTCTTGACGGATTCTACTGCCGAGGTGCCGCCGGCGTAAAGCACGATTGCCGCGACCACCATTGCACTCAGGTATTCGATTCGCCCGTAACCCAGCGGGTGCTTCTTGTCGGGCAACTTGTTCGAAAGCTTGGCTCCCACAATTGTGATGACCGAAGACAGCGCGTCGGAAAGGTTGTTCACCGCATCAAGAGTCACGGCGATGGAGTTTGTGGCAAAGCCGACGAATGCCTTGAATGCCGACAGCACGATATTTGCAGCGATGCCGATGATGCTTGTCCGGACAATGACCTTTTGACGGTTTTCTGCTTCGTTCATGTGAAAACTCTTAGCGGATGAAGTTCGTATAAATTTTCTTTTCGGCAACAGGCTGCGCAATGCCCGCCTGCTTGCCCGCTTCGATGCTCTTGAGGAGCCAAGCCATGTTGCGGCCGAGTTCGCGCATAATCTGTACGCCTTCTTCGTCCTTGAGTACGTCTTCGGGACTGGAGCCGTGGACCATGTTCCAGTAGCGCGAGGTCACCAAGGGCTGCTGCGCGTAGGTGGGGTACTTGTTCAGTGCGTCGAGGGTGGCGCTGGTGCCTGCGCGGCGTGCCGATGCGACTGTGGCGGCGGGCTTGAAAAGCAGTTCCGCTTCGGCGAGGCCGTAGAGCCTGTCGAGGAACATCAGCATTTCGCCACTGGGTGAGGCGTAGTAAACAGGAGAGCCGTAGACCACCGCGTCGGCGGACTTCAGAATTTCTTTGGCTTCGTGGACAACAGCTTCCGTTTCGCCCTTGAGCACGCGGCCCCCGACAAAGAAGATCTCGGTTTCGATGCCTGCGGCGTTGAGTTCGCTCGCGACAATGTTCAGTGCGGTGTAGGTGCAGCCCTTTTCGCGACGGCTGCCGTTGAACAAGACGACTTTCATGATAAACTCCGGTGAGCTTGATTTTTATACCTGTTGAAAGATACAACATTCTATTGTCATTTTATCAAAGCTAATTCGATTTTAGCCGTAAATAAAGTGAATTTTTCAACATATTTTATAGTAAGTAAAGTTCAATTGGGAGGTTTTATGACGGTTTCAATAAAGGGATTTTCTCTTTTTGCGGGGTCCATCGCATTTTGGGGTACTCTTGCTAGTGCTGCAACGATAAACGTTGACATGGACAAAGAATACCAGCGTATCAGTGGCTTTGGAGCCGCTTCGGCATGGGCTGGCTCTATCACCGACAAGAACGCAGCCTTCCTTTGGGACTCTACCAGTGGCGCAGGGCTTACGCTGCACCGTATCCGCATCGCCCCGGACGGCACTACCTCCGAAACAAGTATCGCAAAAAAGGCGAGTGAATACGGCGTCAAGGTCTGGGCAGCCCCATGGACATCCAAATACACCGTAAATTACGACGGTGACAAAAAGCATTTGGATTTCAATCACGCCCAAGACTGGGCCAACACCATCTTGAAGTTTACGCAAGATATGCGAAATGCTGGTGTTAACTTATATGCAATTTCGTCGCAGAACGAACCCGACGGCACTGGCGATAACCACTATGAACCCGATGAATTGGCGCGTTGGGTCGGCGACTACCTCGGCCCCACCCTTGATACCACGGGCATCAAAATTATTGGTACCGAAGCCATCAACTGGTACGGATTTCCCAATTACAAAAAAGCTTTCTTCAATTATCCCGCTGCCCTGAAATACACGGACATTTTTGGAACGCACGAATACGGTGGAGATCCGGCCGCATACCCTGAAATTCACGAAGCCGGTAAAGAATTCTGGGAAACCGAAGTCTATGATCTTGGAAGTAACAAGGAAGACGTGGGCATGGGAAGTGCTCTCCGCGTTGCAGGTGTAATCCATGACGCCCTGACTATTGCGAACATGAACGCCTGGCATTTCTGGTGGATTTATTCCTGCAGTGAAGCCAGTTGTGGCAACGGAGCCCTCTGGCCGCAAGGACAAGGCAACCCCGACAACGTGGAGCCCACCAAGCGACTTTGGGTTATGGGGAACTTCAGCCGTTTCGCCCGCCCCGGCTCCTGGAGAATTGATGCCACAAAGAATCCCGAAAGAGATGTAAAAGTCACCGCCTACCGCGACTCCCTCAAGACGAAAATTGCAGTCGTCATTCTCAATTCCAAGAATGAGGAATTCAAGGCGGACTTTGACTTCGGAAACACGAAAATTGGAAGTTTCAAGCCCTACGTTACCGACGACAACAATAACCTCAAGGAAGGTGACGAAGTTCAGGTTGACGATACAAAGTGCAGTTACAGCGTTCCGGCCCGCAGTGCAACGACAGTCGAATTCATTCTGTGGCAGGAACCAAAGGTGGAACCGCCCGCAGATTCTACAGAGGCTATCGCCTTCGGATTTTCTGCCCCCCAAAGCCTCCAAAGCACATATAAGGTGTTTAGCCCGCTTGGAGCGTTTGTTGGCGAATTCCAGGTCGAATGTTTCGGTGAACTCCGCAACGCCATGACAAACGCTGGCTTAAGCTTCGGCGTGTACATGGTCAAACGTGGCAATACCAAAACGCAACATATGGTTTTGAAATAGCCCAATTCAAGATATAGGGTTAGTTAAAGTAAAAAACGCAGGCTCGATTGAGTCTGCGCTTTTGGTATTAAAGGGCGTGGTTTACTTCTTCACGTGTCTATGGTATTCTTGGAGGCTGCAGACTTCGAAGCGGCCGAAGTCGTGCTTGTCCATGAGGCCTTCCACGGTAGAGGTGAGGGCGGCGATGGTCGTGGTGATAGGAATGCCCGAGACCACAGCCTTGGAGCGCATCTGGATTTCGTCGACCATGGCTTCGGCGCCGGTTTCGGTGGTGTTCACGATCCACTGCACTTCCTTATCGTGGATAAGGTCGAGCAGGTTCGGGCGGCCACGGGAGATGCGGAACACGGCGCGGGTCTTGATGCCTTCGTTGTAGAGAAGGGTCGAGGTGCCGCGGGTGGCGTAGATGTTGTAGCCCATGTCCACGAGGCGCTTGATGAGCGGGACGGCCTTTTGCTTGTCTTCGTCCTTGAGCGAGACGAAAATGTTGCCTTCGCTCGGCACCTTGTTGCCTGCAGCGAGCTGGCTCTTGAGGTAGGCAAGGCCGCGGTCGCGATCGAGGCTCATGACTTCACCGGTGGACTTCATTTCCGGAGAAAGCGTGATATCCACGCCCGGGAACTTGACGAACGGGAACACGGCTTCCTTGACGCTCACGTAGGGCACGTGGACTTCTTCGGTAAAGCCGATTTGTTCGAGGGATTCGCCGAGCATGCAGCGGCTGGCGTAGCTTGCGAGCGGGACGCCGATGGACTTGGAAACGAACGGCACCGTACGGGATGCGCGCGGGTTCACTTCGATCATGTAGAGTTCGCCATCCTTCACGGCGAGCTGCATGTTCATGAGGCCGACCACGTGGAGTTCCTTTGCGAATTCCTTGGCGTACTTGCGAACCTTATCCTGGATTTCCTTGGAGAGCGTCATGGGCGGAATCACGCTTGCGGAGTCGCCGGAGTGAATGCCTGCGGGTTCCACGTGTTCCATGATGGCACCCACCACGGTGTGCTTGCCGTCGCTGATGCAGTCCACGTCGAGTTCGGTTGCGTCTTCGAGGAAGCGGTCGATAAGAATCGGCTTGCCTTCGCCAATGGCGGCGGCTTCTTCCACGAACTTGCGGAGGTACTTTTCCTTATAGACGATCACCATGCCGCGGCCGCCGAGAACGAAGCTCGGACGCACAAGCACGGGGTAGCCGATTTTCTCGACGATGGCGAGGGCTTCTTCCACGTTGTGGGCGATGCCGCTTTCGGCCTGTTTGATGCCGACCTTGTCAACCAGCTGCTTGAAGAAATCGCGGTCTTCGGCGAGGTCGATGTCTTCGGGACTTGTACCTACGACGTTTGCGCCGGCCTTCTTGAGACGCATGGCGAGGTTCAGCGGAGTCTGGCCACCGAATTGCACAATCACGCCCGCGCAGTTTTCGCGTTCGTAAATGCCCATCACGTCTTCGAGCGTGAGCGGTTCAAAGTAAAGCTTGTCGGAGGTGTCGTAGTCGGTGGAAACCGTTTCGGGGTTCGAGTTCACCATGATGACTTCGTAGCCTTCGCGACGCAGCGTAAAGGCGGCGTGGCAGCAGCAGTAGTCAAATTCGATACCCTGACCGATTCTGTTCGGGCCACCGCCGAGCACCATGATGCGCTTCTTGCCGCGGTTGCCCATGATGGTGCGAACCGGTTCCGTATTTTCGGCGTAGCAGCTGTAGTAATACGGAGTAATGGCTTCGAATTCGCCGGCGCAAGTATCTACGGAGTAGTAGCTCGGCTTGAGGCCAATCTGCTTACGCACTTCCATAACGTCTTCGGGACGCTTGTGGAATATGTAGCCAATCTGGATATCGCTAAAGCCGAATTCCTTGGCCTGGCGGAAGAGCGGGAGGTTCTTGGCGAGGCCGGCGAGAGACTTGGCTGCCTTGATTTCGTCTTCGAAGTAGGCGAGTTCTTCCAAGTGACGGAGGAAATAGCGGTCAATCTTGGTGAGTTCGTAGAGCTTTTCGATGCTCCAGCCGCGACGGAAGGCTTCGTACAGCACGAAGATGCGTTCGGCGCTCGGGCGTGCCACTTCGGCGGTGAGCTTTTCGTTGTCGTAGGCCTTGAACTGTTCGCACTTGGCGCAAGAACCGAATCCACCGTAACCTGTTTCCAGAGAGCGCAGGGCCTTCTGCATGGCCTGCTTGAAGTTGGTGCCGATAGCCATGGCTTCGCCCACAGATTTCATCTGGGTGCCGAGAGTAGAATCGGCCTTCGGGAACTTTTCGAAGGTGAAACGCGGAACCTTGACCACAACGTAGTCGAGTGCCGGTTCAAAGCAGCTCGGGGTCGTCTGCGTAATGTCGTTGCGGAGTTCGTCGAGGGTGTAGCCCACAGCGAGCAATGCTGCAATCTTTGCGATGGGGAAGCCCGTTGCCTTAGAAGCAAGAGCAGAAGAACGGGACACGCGCGGGTTCATTTCGATGATGATGCGGCGGCCGGTCTTGGGCTCGATTGCCCACTGAACGTTAGATCCGCCGGTTTCCACGCCGATAGCTTCCATGACCTTCAGGGAGTCATCACGCATGGCCTGGTAAGCGCGGTCATCAAGGGTCTGGATCGGAGCAACCGTGATAGAGTCGCCTGTATGCACGCCCATGGGGTCGAGGTTTTCGATAGAGCACACGATAACGGCATTGCCCTTCTTATCGCGCATGACTTCCATTTCGAATTCCTTCCAGCCGAGGAGCGATTCTTCGATAAGCACTTCGTTGTTGAGCGAGGCGTCGAGACCGCGGTTCACGATGGTTTCGAATTCTTCGGGATTGTGGGCGATACCACCGCCCGTACCGCCGAGGGTAAAGCCCGGACGGATAATCAGCGGCCAGCTGCCGATGGTGTTGGCGATAGCGGTTGCTTCGCTCATGGAGTGTGCGGAACCGGAACGCGGGAGGTCAAGCCCAATCTTGAGCATGGCTTCCTTGAACAGGTGACGGTCTTCGGCGCGCTGGATGGATTCGGCCTTTGCACCGATGAGTTCCACCTGGTAGCGGTCCAAAATGCCGCGTTCATTGAGTTCCATGGCGAGGTTCAAAGCGGTCTGGCCACCGAGTGTCGGGAGCAATGCGTCCGGACGTTCGCGACGGATGATTTCGTGCAGAATATCGACGCTCAGCGGTTCAATGTAGGTGCGGTCGGCCATTTCGGGGTCGGTCATGATGGTGGCCGGGTTGGAGTTCACGAGCACCACTTCGTAACCTTCGCGGCGCAGCACCTTGCAGGCCTGCACGCCGGAGTAGTCGAATTCGCAGCCCTGGCCAATCACAATCGGGCCAGAACCAATGAGCATGATTTTCTTGATGTCGGTACGCTTAGGCATTCTTTTTGCCTCCATTCACATTTTTCTTATTCTTTTGAGCAAGTGCTGCTTTTACAAGTCCGCTGAACAGCGGGTGCGGTGCCGTAGGACGGCTCTTGAATTCCGGATGGAACTGGCAGGCTTCAAAGTAGGGGTGGTTCTTGATTTCCACCATTTCAACGAGCTTGCCGTCGGGCGATGTACCGGCGATTTTCAGGCCGGCCTTTTCGAGTTCCTTGCGGAATTCGCTGTTGTAGTTGAATTCGTAGCGGTGACGGTGACGTTCGCTAATCTTTTCGCTCTTGTAGAGCTTGGCAGCATTGGAATCCTTCATGAGCTTGCACGGGTAAGCGCCGAGGCGCATGGTGCCGCCCTTTTCGGTGACGTTTTTCTGTTCGTCCATCAGGTCGATGACCGGGTGGGCAGTCTTTTCGTCGAATTCCGTGGAGTTGGCGTCCTTCCAGCCGAGTACGTTGCGTGCAAATTCAATCACGCAGCATTGCATGCCGAGACAAATTCCCAGCAGCGGAATCTTGTGTTCGCGGGCATACTTGATGGCAACACACTTGCCGTTCACGCCGCGGCTACCGAACCCGCCCGGAATCAAGATGCCGTCGGCATTCTTGATGAGGTTCGGATTCTTTTCAAGCTCTTCGGCCTCGATGCATTCCACCTTTACCTTGGCGTTGTGTTCCATGCCGGCATGCTGCAAGGCTTCGTGCACGGACTTGTAGGCGTCGCGGATGGCGATGTATTTGCCCACAAGCGCGATGGTGCATTCGTACTTGGGCTGGGTTGCCTTCTTGACGAGCTTGTCCCATTCGGAGTGGATAATCGGGTGTACGCTCAGATGGAGCTGTTCAAGCACGCGGAGGTCAAGTTCCTGCTTGGAAAGTTCGCGGGGAACTGCGTAAACGGAGTCCTTCACGTCCTTTTCTTCGATTACACATTCGGGCTTCACGTTGCAGAAGAGCGCGAGCTTGTCCAAGTGATCTTGCGGAATTGTCATTTCGGTGCGGCACACGAGAATGTCCGGGAAAATACCGATGTTGCGGAGCTCGGCAACTGAGTGCTGCGAAGGCTTGGTCTTGAGTTCGCCTGCAGCCTTCAAGTAAGGCACGAGAACCAGGTGAACAAAGCAAGTGTTTTCGACGCCGACTTCGAAGCGGAACTGTCTTGCAGCTTCGAGGAACGGGAGAGATTCGATGTCGCCTGCGACACCGCCGATTTCGCAGAGCACGATGTCTGCGCCGCTTTCGGCTGCAGAACGGAAGGCGTCCTTGATTTCGTTGGTAATGTGCGGAATGACCTGCACCGTACCGCCGAGGTACTTGCCCGCGCGTTCCTTCGCGAGTACGGAAGAATAGATGCGGCCTGAGGTATAGCTCGATGCCTTGGAGCACTGCACGCCAGCGAAGCGTTCGTAGTGGCCGAGGTCAAGGTCGGTTTCGTAGCCGTCGTCGGTCACGAAAACTTCGCCGTGCTGGTAGGGGCTCATGGTACCCGGGTCTACGTTCAGATACGGGTCGAGCTTCTGCATGAACACTTTGTAGCCGCGGCTCTTGAGGAGGAGTGCGAGCGAAGCGGAGGTGATGCCTTTACCGAGCGAACTGACCACGCCGCCGGTAATGAAAATGTACTTGGTCTGTTTTTTTGCGGCAGCTTTAGAGGAGGACATTTTTTACCTCTTTGGGGACTTCTGCGGGCTTGGGGGTGCTGACTTGTTTTGCTTTGAATTCTTCGATCATTTGTCTGAATTCACTAAACAGGTAGAGAGAATCGTTCGGGCCCGGAGCAGATTCCGGGTGGTACTGCACGCTGAATGCCGGCAATTGCGTGTGGCGAATGCCTTCGACCGTGTTGTCGTTCAGGTTGATGTGAGTGACTTCGACTTCTTCGGGGAGCGTAATAGCATCGATCGCATAGTTGTGGTTCTGGCTCGTGATTTCGACTGCGCCGGTCTTCACATTCTTGACCGGGTGGTTGCAGCCGTGGTGGCCGAACTTGAGCTTGGAAACGTTTGCGCCCAAGGCGAGGCCGAGCAGCTGGTTACCCAGGCAAATGCCCATCAGAGGAATCTTGCCCAAGAGCTGCTTGACAACGGCGACCACCTGCGGAAGGCTGTTCGGGTCGGCAGGACCGTTCGAAAGGAACACGCCGTCGGGGTTCTTGGCCATAATCTGTTCGTAGGTGGCGGTAATTGGAAGCACCGTGACCTTCATGCCCTGGCTTACCAGGTTTCTCAGAATGTTCGTCTTGATACCGAAATCGAGTGCGACCACCTGCAAGTCACCTTCGGTGCTGAGAACGTAGCCGTTCGGGTCAGAAACCTTACTTGCGTAGTCCTGGCCGTCCAGACCGATCCATTCCTGGGCCTTCTTGATGGCTTCTTCTTCAGTGATGTCGGAACAGTCTACGTGCAGGTAAGCCTTCTGGGCGCCATGTTCACGCAGGTGGATTGTGAGGGCGCGAGTATCGACGCCTGCAATGCCCGGCTTGTTGTGCTTGCGCATGTATTCGTGCAAGCTTTCTTCTTTCAGTTCCGGGCTGACTTCATCCAACGAGTTCACGACAATTCCGTTCAGGAACACGTCGCGAGATTCGGACTTTTCAATGTTTGCGGCGTAGGCGCCGACTTCGGCAGTGGTGAACACCACGAACTGACCCGCGTAAGAGGGGTCGGTCAAAATCTGCTTGTAACCGGCCATACCGGTGTTGAACACGGCTTCGCCGACGGTGTCGGTGGGAGCGCCAAAGGCGTAGCCCCTAAAAACGGTTCCGTCTGCCAGTGCCAGAAACGCCTTCTTTTCGCGTTTCGCTTTCCAGTTGAATCTATCAGTCATAATGTACTCGTTGTGTAGTTAAAATCCGGATAAAAATAAAGGCAAAAGCCAGAAGCTTTTGCCAAACGATAAAGACGATAAAAAACAGAAAAAAGGAAAATTTTGTGAAATCCAGAGAGAGTCGCCTGGTTGCGTTGCGAGATTCCTGCAACGGCGGTACTCATGTGTGCCTCGATGGATTCCGATGTTTTCATCGGGCTCAAAATATAGTAATTCTTTATTCTGTGTTGAAGGGGAATTTTAGAAGATTTTTTTAAGAGCACACGCTGTTTCACTTTTTGTAAAATTTGCCTTTTTAAAAGCAATCCGCCGGCGCGAGGCCGACGAATTGCATTTTTGAGGTTCGGATTATTATGAGGTTCTGGAGTACGATTAGTAAATGAACAACATTTCACGATATTTCGGCAGCGGCCACTTTTCGTCGGGCACGATGCTTTCGATCTTGTCCACGATAATGCGGAGGTTTGCCATAGCGTCGAGAATGACTTCGTGCTTTTCGCCGAGAGCGGTTTCCATCTGGGCGACTGCGGCATCAAGTTCTTTGAGCTTTTCGCCGAGTTCGCGAGCGTAACCGTCAACTGCGTAGAAGCCCTGGCCCTTAGCTAACTCGTTGGTCTTCAATGCGTTAGTGTATGCACAGAGTACCTGCGGGAGCACCACGTTCTTCGCGATATCGAATGCAATCTTGCCTTCGATGTGAATCTTCTTGTGGTAATCTTCCATGTTGACTTCGTAACGGGAGTCGAGTTCGCGCTTGTTGAATACGCCATACTTTTCGAACAGGGCCACATTTTCCTTCTTGTTGAGAGCCTGGAGGGCTTCCATGGTGGTGCGGATGTTCGGGAGGCCGCGCTTGGCTGCTTCTTCCACCCATTCGTCGGTATAGCCGTTGCCGTTGAAGATAACGCGCTTGTGTTCCTTGACAATCTTCTGCAACAGATTCTGCAGTTCTTCGTGGAACTTGTCGGCCGGAACATTGGCGAGCTTGTCGGCGATGAGGTCGAAGGCTTCGGCCACGATCGTGTTGAGGATGACATTCGGTTCAGAGCAACTCTGGCTAGAACCCGGAGCACGGAATTCGAACTTGTTGCCGGTGAAGGCGAACGGAGAAGTACGGTTGCGGTCGGTAGCGTCGCGGGGGAGCGGCGGGAGCGTGTCGGAACCGAGCTTCAGGGCACCGGCCTGCTTGCTGGATTTCGGATCGCCCTTTTCAAGCTGGTCGATAACGTCGGCGAGCTGGTCGCCGAGGTACATGGAGATGATTGCCGGAGGAGCTTCGTTGGCACCGAGACGGTGGTCGTTACCGGCGCTAGCAACAGCCATACGGAGCAAGTCGGCGTGGGTGTCGACAGCGTAGATCACAGCGCAGAGCGTGGTGAGGAAGATGGCGTTCTGGTGCGGGTCCTTGCCCGGGTTCAAGAGGTTGGTCTTGCCGTAGTTCACAGACCAGTTGTTGTGCTTACCGGAACCGTTGATGCCGGCAAACGGCTTTTCGTGCAGCAGGCAAACGAGACCGTTGCGGTCAGCAACCTGGCGGAGCACTTCCATAATCTGCATGTTGTGGTCGCAAGCGAGGTTCACTTCTTCAAACATCGGAGCAAGTTCGAACTGGGCCGGAGCGACTTCGTTGTGGCGGGTCTTTGCCGGAATGCCGAGCTTCCAGAGTTCCTTTTCCACTTCGTTCATGAAGTTCAAAATGCGTGCCGGAATGCTACCGAAGTAGTGGTCTTCCATCTGCTGGTGCTTTGCCGGAGCGGCGCCAAACAGAGTACGACCGGCCTGGTACAGGTCCGGGCGCTGCAGGTAGAAGCGCTTGTCAATCAGGAAGTATTCCTGTTCGGCACCCAAGGTAACGGTGACCTTCTGCTGGGCAACGCCGAAGAGACCCATGAGGCGGTCGGCGGACTTCTGGAGGGCCTGAATAGAACGGAGAAGCGGAGTCTTCTTGTCCAAGGCTTCGCCAGTATAGCTACAGAAAGCGGTCGGGATGCAGAGCGTTGCACCGTTGCCGTGACGCTTGATGAAGGCCGGAGAGGTCGGATCCCAAGCGGTATAGCCGCGGGCTTCGAAAGTAGAACGGAGGCCGCCGCTCGGGAAAGAAGATGCGTCCGGTTCGCCGACGATCAGGTTCTTGCCGCTGAAGGCGAGGATTGCCTTGCCATCTTCGGGTTCGAGGAAGGAGTCATGCTTTTCGGCGGTGGAACCGGTAAGAGGCTGGAACCAGTGAGTAAAGTGGGTGGCGCCGCGGTCGATAGCCCACTTTTTCATGGCATGAGCAACTTCGCCAGCGATGCTCGGGTCAAGCGGTGCGCCGCCATCGATAGTGGCGAAGAGCTTCTTGCAAATGTCCTTGGGAAGATATGCGCGCATGGCCTCGGCGTTGAAGACGTCTTCGCCGTAGAAGTCGATGTTTGCGGGTGCTGCGGGAAGGTTGGCACCAGCGTTTTCGCTGGCGATTTCCTTGATAGCTTTTAATCTGTATTCGTTGCTCATGGCAATCTCCTATTATGTTTTTTGTTTTCGGTGCCATAAAAGCAAAACGCGTGCCAAAGTCAAAAAGTGGCGATTTCTTTGCAGAATCGCCATTTTTTAGCCTGTTACAAAAATTCGGAGTTTTTCAGAAATTGAAAAATTGTTTATTCGTTTACGGAATCTGTAAAATCGGAAGGCGTCTTTTCAAAACTGGGAGGGTCGTCTGCCTGGATACAGCGGACAAAATGGTAGTTTTCGGGGCAAAGCATGGCTTCGCAATAGTCTGCACCACCAAATCTGTAAAACCTTAAGGGCTTGACCTCGACATTGCCGTTTTCATCGGGCCAAAGGGGGATATCCTTTGCATCTGCGGTCCAGTAAGAGGCAAAAGCGAACAATTCACCGCTTTCTTCGATACATTGCTGGTCGTAATAGCGGCGTGTCAGTCTAGAAAAGTTCAGGCCGTAGACATTGGTCGGATAAAAGAATTCTTCGACGTCGGTCTTGAGGGCAGGATCGGTGCTGGATTTACCTTTTTCGTAAATCGCGTAGAATGGCTTGTGGTTTGCGGCTGAGAAAAGGTCGTCATAGGTCGCCGATGCAGGGAGCTTGTCCTTGATGCTTGCAAATTCGGCTTCGGTCGGGAGTCTCCAGCCTTCGGGGCAAATTCCGTTATCGATGTCAGATTCCGGGTATTCTAGGCCCGCATCGATAGGCAGTCTCAAATTCGGCTTGGTGGGGTCGGCAAAGGGCCTGCTTCCGGGAGTCTTGTAGCGTAAATCCTCCGACATCCAGGTTTGGTCGCCGATGCTGACTGTTCCGTAGATGTGTCCGTCGCGCGGGTCGGTCATTTGGCCTGCTTTTAGCTTGCGCGGGAGTCTCGGGAATCCCCAGAACTTGACTAAGGCGATGCAGAGGTCTTGATAAAGCTTGCCCGGGTAAATGCTCTCGATTTCAATGATAATCTTGTAAACGTTCTTGAGCGGTTTTTCAAAGACGATGATGTCGGGGCGATGGATCTTGTAGCCGCCCCATCTGGGTTGGGCAAGCGTGTACGACTTTACAAGATTGTCTGTGCTGTTCTGGTAAATTCGGATGTTCTGGGCGAGGCTGTAGTTCGTGTAAGACGATGAATCGCGCATGTACCCGTTATAAATGGTAATGACGTCGAGTTCCTGAGCCTCTACGAGAAATTCCAAAGTGATGGGCTTGTTATTGAACTTGGCTGCCCAAACCTGAAAGAACGGGTGTACGTTCTTTTTCATGATCATGTTTTCGGGGCGGTAGCTCTTTTGGCCAAGGTCAGGTAAAGTGGCAGACGCCTTGATTCCGTTTATGGGGATAGAGGTAATCGCATGAGACAAAGAAACAGCGACTAAAACGGTAATCAAAAAACGTAACATGTAACCCCAAACTAAAAGACGGGAGGAAAATATAAAAAACGCTAATTCAATATATATAAGGATTTTTTGCGAATAAGATTAAAAAAAGGTAAAATTTTGTTTTATATATTTAGATTGAAATTGAGGTTAAATTTTGCGAAGGCGTCTAGCTTATTTTTTGCTGTTATTGACTGGCTTGGCTGTCATGGCCGAGGCGCATCCGCACGTGTTTGCCGATGTGTCTATTAAGGCTGTATTCAGTCAAGATGCCTTTACAGGGGTCCAAAATCATTGGTCCTTTGACGAGGTGTACAGTGCAGCCATGTTTGCTTCGGCAGATGAAAATGGCGACAGTAAAATTACAGGGAAAGAAATTGACGAGGTAAAAAAACTCGTGCTCGACCCGTTGCAGCAAAGCGGCTATTTTAACTATGTAACGGTTGATAGTAAGTTCCTGCCAGTCCGAAAAATCGAAGGCTTTTCTGCTGCAATGAAAAACGGAAAACTGGTGTTGGACTTTAAGGTTGTATTCTCGATTCCGGCAACTTCGGATTACACGATGCTTGTAATTGTAATCAGTGACCAGACGAATTATATCCAGATGACAACGGATATGGAAAATGCGGATGTCGATGCGCCTGATGGGTTAGATGTCGAATTCTTTCCTGACGAGGTTCGCGGGCTGACACTGTTCCGTGCTTTTAGAAGCGATACGGAAGGTCTTTTTTTAAGGTTTAAAAAGTGATGGTTGGTGCTTTATGAAAAAGTCTATTGTATTTTTGCTCGTCCTTTTGATTGCGGTGGCGGCTTCGGCGGCTGTCAAGAAAAAGCGCTTTGACGTGGGCGGGGGAGATGCGCCTGCTGCGACGGAAGCGACTGTCGAATCGGTGGCGCCTGCGGAACCTATTGCTGCGGAATCTGCTGTGGTGCCTGAAAAAAAGACGGAAAAAACGCGGTCTATTTATACGGTGATTGCGGAGGAACAGAAGGTCCTTCGCGAAAAGTTGACGGCGGCGATTTCGGCGATGAAAAGCGGCGACTGGGATGCCATCTGGAAGTTCCTCGCGATTTGCCTGGTGTACGGCATGCTGCATGCGCTTGGACCCGGACATGGAAAGTCGATTGTGGTCGGATATTTTATTGCGCGTCGTGGTCGCTGGCGGCAGGGCGTTGCGCTTGGTGCAGGCATTACGGTGACGCACACGATGAGTGCGGTTCTCTTGCTGCTGATTCTGTATGCGATTTTTAAAGCGACGGTGTTTTCGGCGTTTGAAACGGGGCGCATCGGAATTGAACGGGCGAGCTATGTGTTGATTATGCTCACGGGTGTGTTGCTGGTGGTGCTTGCGATTCGTGATGTGTTCAAGTCGCACAAGGGCTGCGGATGTGATGCGCGAATTGAGTCTGCGGAGGGCGTTGTTGTGCAGGATGGGAAAAGCGCGGAGTCTAAATTGCCGCCGATTGCCCGCTGGCGTGAAATCCTGGGTGTTGCCGCCGTTACGGGAATTGTGCCTTGTCCGGCTGTGGCGCTGATTGTGCTTTTCTGCCTGCTGAATTCGATGGTGGCGCTTTCGCTCTTGGGCGCGCTTGTCATTTGCATTGGCATGACGATTACGAATGTGGCCTTCGGTATTGCGGCTGTCGCCTTCCGCAAGGGAATTGACAAGGGGAGTGCCCACACCCATATCGCTACAAAAATATACACCGTCGCGACTCTCGCAGGCGGTGTCATTATCTTTATTTCGGGGCTGTTGCTGTTTACGAATCAGTTCGCGGGCCGCGTGTAGTAAACTATAAGTGGCGCCGCAAACGGCTCTATTCCGCGCTTTCCATCTCGTTGATCAGCTGGATATTGTACAGCTTTTGCACCTGTAAAATATCGAGGATAACGGCGATGCGTTCGTAAGTGGTTCCCTTGTCGATCTTGATGGCGACAGGGGATTTCTTATTCTGCACCGCAGCGGCTTTTTCGCGGAGTTCGTCGGGTGTGCCGCGCTGGCCGTTAAAGGCGAGTTCTGTCTCGGAAAGCTCGATGTACAGGCCCTCGGGCGTGTCGCGCTTGGTTTCGGTCTGCGTTTCGGGCAGAATCAGCTTGAGCACCGATTCGTCTTGCTTGAATACCGATGTCACCAAAAAGAACACCAGCAGCAAAAAGACGCAGTCGATGAGCGGCGTCATGTCGGGGCGGATTCGGCGGGTGCGCTTGGCCATTTATGCATCCTCGTTTGCGGAATCGGCGCTATGAGAACGAATGTGGTCCTTCTCCTTGAGAATGCGACCGAGCTGCAAGAGCACATCGTTTTCTACGTTGTCCTGTTCCGATTCCATGCTTGCGTTCAGGTAGTTGAAGGCGATAACGTGCGGAATGGCGACCACAAGGCCAATCACCGTCGTAATGAGGGCGAGCTTGATGCCCGTAGCGAATGCACCTGCGTCAGAAAGGCCCGAAACGGCGATGACGCTGAAGGCGTTGAAAATGCCGAACACGGTTCCCAAAAGGCCGAGCAATGGAGAAATGCTGGCGATATTTTCAATCGTGGTCATGCCCTTCTGCAGCGGCGAGAAGGCGAGCGCAATTTCGGTGCGGATACTTTCCATAATGATGTGGTGGTCGGTATTGTGACTTACCACGCGGTGCAGGATTTTGGACGGAAGGCGCTTGCGGATGCTCCTGTTAAAGAGAATCAGCGAAATGATTTTCCATACGATGATGGAATAACCGACGAAATTCATCGCTACGAGTACGTAGGCAATAACGCCGCCCTGCTGGATAAAGTCTAAGATGTAGTTCATTGTTTTGTCATTCCCGGCTTGACCGGGAATCTCCTTTATTAGTGAAGGTTGTATTTAATGGGGATTTCCATTTTCCAGGTGTCTTTGCCAAGTACAGCTGGAATCGGATCAAATTTGGGCACGGCCTGCACGGCGGCAAGCGCACTTTCGTTCAGTGAAGAATAGGGGCACGGTTTCGAAACGGTTGCTCCGCTGATGCTTCCATCCTTTGCGACAGTGAACTGCACGCGCACGGTACCTTCTTGCTTTAAGCGGCGGGCTGTAGCGGGGTAGTCCTTTTGCTTTTCAAAAGCCTTGGAAAGCCCGATAAGGTAGGCCTTTGTCACCTTCATCAGCGAATCCTTCGAAGGCTTCGGTGGTGGTGGAGGTGGCGGCGGGGGTGGTGCCACAGGCTCTGCGGGTGCTTCGACAACAGGTTCCGCGTCTGTCACCACGATCGGTTCCGGCTTTGGCTCCGGTTCAGGTTCCGGCACGGTATCTTGCACGATGTTCGGGATAATCTTGGCGCGAACCACCTTCTTCACGATTTTCTTGACTTCGGGCGGGGGTGGAGGCGGTTGGAGCAGTAATTGCTCCACATGAATCACCTCGGCGTCTTCGCGGGTGGTAACCACCTGCGTTCGCTTCAGGAATCCCCAGGCGTAAAAGCCCGCATGTAGCAATACGGCGATAACAATGCCAAAGCAGAATACACGCCGCATCGTAAACGCGGAATAGGGATTTTTTTGACCGCTATTTTTTTTGAAAAAATTCATCGCGAGCCAAATTGAGCAAATTCAGCCCGTTTTTTCTACTCCAAATAGACTTGCGAAAATCCGAAGGGATCCACATCTAATTGATTGTAGAGAATCTTACAAAAAAATGATGATTTTTTTATAAAAGAAGATTATCTAATTTTGAGGTGGGGATTTAGTTATATAACCATAAAAGTATTCTTCTAAATCATTTGTTTTTAACTCGCATTTCAAATTTTTTAATATTAGTGGTTTTAATTCTTTAGGTATTATGAACTCACACACTCGCTTATTATTAGCTTTTGAAATATCGCAAAAGTGTAATTTTCCGCCTAAAAAAACACATGTTTTAATCATAGCGCCGGATTGTATACGCATTCTATCATTGTATATAGGCATATTTTCATTGTTTAATACATTCATTTCAGGATTATCTAGCTTACCATATACACTGGCATATTCGCAATACTCAATGATAAAAATTTTTCCATTTTTATCCATATTCTCTTTTCCCCCACCACATGCACAAAATAAAGGCATAAAGATGTCGTACGATACATCTAATAATGGCGTAGAACGGTTGTAATTTTGTTGCAATTGCACCAAAAAACCAAGATGGGGGAAAGCTTTAATTGCACTGTTATCTAAAATAGAAGGGAACGTGGTTTTTAGAAGGTTTTCATCTGAAGCATTCCAAGTCATGCCAAATAAATCTTGACACGTAACATATTCATCTGGATTGTTTCTAAAAAAAGAACAATTTAGTGGCCACTCTTCATTTGACTGTCCTCGACAGAGTCGATTGCAACTTGGTTGAATAATACTTTTTATTTCTAATATATCCGCAGTTTTGATTTGCATAAAACAATTCAATTGTATTCACATCCGGGAATGTCGCTTACACGAATTCGTTGATGGTTCGAACAATCACTTTTACTTCCGTATCGTCTATACCGCCATGGCGATATTTTTATAGATGCTATAGTATCATAATGTTGCTTAATCCATCGCAATTCGTATTGAGTCCATTTACGTTTTACAGATGTTTTTGCCACAATATTTTTTGTTTGGAAAGGGTATCTATATGAATCATACTTGAACTTTCCTTCTACACTTACAGGAATTATTAAGTAAGTTTCATCAGCAGCCGTTAGAACAAAATCAACGCTGGAGCCTAATCTGTAATAATCCGTATATTGCAGAGCTAAATAAACACTGTCTAAAGTAAATTTATAGCCATATGAAATGAATGTTGTGTCAGTTCCCTGATAAATTACAGTAGGATTTCCTACAGCTTTGTACCCTTTAATTTCTGTGGGCCATAAAGCATTCTCAGAATGTTGATACGGATTTTCTTCCGATAAAGCCCCTATCCCTTTATTTGATAAAATGTTGTTTAATTTTTCGATTTCTTTCTTTTGATTAATTATGGTTTCATTTAGATTATTTATAGATTCCGTATAGCTTTGTTTCTTCCTTTCAAAATCTATTTTGGTTTCTTGACAGTCTTTTGTCAGACTGTCGATAATTTTTTCAGAGATGTCTTTTTCTTTCTTAACAAGATTCAGTTCACTATTTTGAAAACCAATAATAACTATTTGCACAATAAATATGCCAAATAAGAAAACCTTTTTTTTATTAAACCTAATCCAAGTAAATATTTTAGTCATAAAACCCTTCATCGCTTTGATTCTTTGAAGTTTTTCTTATTCAACAACAAACTCTATCCGTTTTGTTTATCGGATATTGAAATTGTCGAAATTTCATCCAAAGAACAAGAGTTAAACTCTTTTACTCTTTAAATATAACATCTAAACGGGGATGTTGTACAAAAATATTTAATCTGCCTCGTTTTTTGGGGGCGTATTATCAAGTTATTCCAAATTGGAAAATTCACCCCTGTCAAACAAGCCATTTTTAATTCATTGTAAAATTTTTTCGAAAAAAAGTCTAAAGTAGGCTTAAAAAAGTGTGTATAGTATATGGACTGAAGAATTGAATTTTAACTTCAAAGGACTACTATGAGAAAGATAAAGGCAATATTATTTCTGTGGGATTTCGCGTCAATACACATCGAGGAATTCAGTTCCGGCGTTGGGCGAACCAGGTTTTGAAGGATTACATGCTCAAGGGTTACGCCGTGAATCAGCGGAAGATTGCTACAGACCTGCAAATTGCAGAACATCTGCAGGAACAAAGGCAACTCATTGACAACCAGGAGACACGAATAAGCAATGTGGATGACCGTCTTTCTTCAGTTGAACGGCATATGTTTAAGGGTATGGGCGTGGAATTTTCGGCGTACAGAGTGTTGAACTTTGTGACACCGGACGAAATCATTGAAAAAGTGAACGAAAGCACCAAAGGAAAATAAAACGGGGCGTTGCGGGGTGTCCCCGCAGTGGGGGTAGCGTAAGACCCGGCTGGGGCGGGTTTTGATCATGTTCCCGAAGGGGACGACTATGAGGGCGGGGCCGGGGGCTGGAGTGAGGGGGACTCCCTCCCCCCACAATCATTTAGAAATAATACTTCGCTTTCGCCCAGATTTCGCGGTTCTTGTCGTAGCCTGCGAGTTGCCCGCGCTTGCCGCCAAAGTGGTCGTAACCGAGCGAAATCATGACTTGGTCGGTAACGGCGTAGTCGCCCGAGGCGCGGCAGTAGTAGCCGAGGTTGTCGATGTCGAATACGCCATAGAGCGAAAGTTTGAGCGTGTTGTTCAGCAGTTCCTTTGAAATGCGAAAAGTCATTTCAGAAGAATTTTTTTCGGCGGCCAAGTTGTGCGAATAGTCGGCGATGTACTTGTGCAAATACTGCACCATGAAAGTCCAGTTGTCACCGGCGTACCAATCGATACCACCGAGCGCATTGAACGTGTTCTTGCGGGCGTAATCGAGGCTGTTGGCATAACCGAGTGCTTCGCCAAAGTATTCTGCGATTTCGGCACGCAGCACGAATTCGCCGATAGGCATCGACATGTCGCCGCCGATCATCGTCATCGATTCATGAATGCCGTGAATGACGACAGAATCCATGCTGACGGGTTCTACGACAGAAACGGGCGACTGGTTGTGCGTATGGAGCGCCGAGATAGAGAAATCCAAATTCGAGAGGAAGAACGAAACGCGCGTTCCGAAGTCTCCGTTCTTGAATTTGGCATCGGGGCCTTCAGGAAAATCGAGGCCTGCTTTCTCGGGCAGATTTGGACGCCAGGGATTGTCTTCGCCGAGGGGCATCTGGAAGTATCGCGGTACGGGCACGTAAACGATTTCGGCATTCGCGCGCTCGCCAGGGTATTTGATGCGGAAACCGTCGACGGCCATGCGCATGTCGTCGTAATCGCTGGACATGAATTCGGTGTAATCAACAGGCGAAATCAGGTCGGTAACGCGGAGTCCGTCGGCAACGCCCCACACGACAATCTGGCGGCCCGCCTTGAATTCTACGAAGTCATTCTGGTAGTTAAAATACGCTTCTTGCAGCTGGATTCCGGTGCGGTCTTCGAGAATGCTGTTATGCACGCCATTTAGGCTGGTGAACAAGTAGGCGTTCTCGTAATCCACGCGTAATTCAGCACGCAGGCGTGTCCGCGACGTCGTAAAGTCGTGCGGATGCTTTGTCTGCACCGCATGATACGTATCCACGAACCCGTTGAATTGAAACGGACTTTCTTGGGCGAAGGCGGTCGCTGCCGCCATTCCGATCGCTAACCACCAGAATTTAGACATTGCTAGAGTCCTCTTTCCAAGCGCGGAACGGTGAATGTCTTTGCGTCAACCGGAATGTTGAACTTGATGTCGCCAAATTCGAGGATAGTCTTGTGGTTGGCTTGCACGTTTTCCATGGTCATCTTGCCGATAGCCCAGAAACCATCCACCTGCACGACGCTTTCGACCTTCAGCAAACGGTGCAGTTTGCCAAGCTTGTCGTAGTATTCCACCTTGGCGGCAATCAAGCAATCCTTGCGAATCCAGGAAATTTTCTTCGAAAAAATTTCGTCGCCCTTTTTCGGAACGGATTCCACGACCCAGCAGTCTATGCCATCGACTTTTTCTTCGCGCACGAATGTATGCGTGTCTTCGTCAATGTTGCGCTGGCCCACATCGTCGTAGGTAAAGTCGGAACCCATGAAGTAGTCCGTCTTGGAGCTCTTTCCGCTGATGCGGCGCGTCTTTTTCATGGCAGGCAGGTAAAGCCACTTGTCGTCATCCTTGTTGATGTCGTCGTAATCGACAGTCAGGAATCCCGTGCCCTTCACGTCGTTGGGGTAGCGGAAAAACATAATCTGCTTGGTGTCCTTGCCCACGTCCATAGCAAACGAGGTGATCTTGCGTTCGCGCTTGCTGCCGCTCTTGTTTACGAGTGTCATCGAAAGTTCGGAACTACGCGTGTCGCCATCGGGGCGGTCGTGTACCTTCTGTATAATGTCGCGGCCGGTTAAAGTTTCTGCGCACACCATGG
The DNA here is from genome assembly GCF_900182935.1 of Fibrobacter sp. UWB10. Lineage (NCBI taxonomy): Bacteria > Pseudomonadati > Fibrobacterota > Fibrobacteria > Fibrobacterales > Fibrobacteraceae > Fibrobacter > Fibrobacter sp. UWB10. Next base: position 123,488 of record NZ_FXUE01000003.1, read on the forward strand.
CGCTTAATGCGACAACGATTGTCGCGGCTGTTTTTGCAATTTTCATTGTCATGATTTTCTCCTATTTTCCAAAAATCTTGAATTTCTTAATCAAAAGCGGTGTTACGAACAGGTCGGCGAGCAATGCCGAGACAAGGCCGATAAACACCACGAAGCCGAAGTTGAACATCTGCGTTGCGGCCGAGGTGGTAAAGCCCGCAAAGGTCGCCACCATGATAATCGACGTCATCACGAGGGCCGGGCCTGCCGTGCGGAATACGTTGAGAATCGATTCGCGGTAATCGTGGGTACGGTCAAATTCTACATGCCCGTGGTTGATAAAGTGAATCGTATCGTCAACGGAAAGGCCGATAATCATCGGGATGAGCGTCGCGGTCATCATGTCAAGCGGAATGTCCGTGAGTCCGAGGTAGCCGCCCACGAAAATACCCGGAGCGATGTTCGGAATCATGCCGATAAGGCCCGTGCGAATGCTGCCGAAAACGATCATCAAAAGGACAGCCACGATGACTACAGAAATCAGGAACGATGTCATCTGGCCGACTTCCAGGTACTGCTGCATGGCGGTGAACTGCGGCAAGTTGCCCACGGCAGTCACTTTTGCGTCCGGGTAAAGCTTGCGTGCGAAATTCTGCAAGTCCTCGATTTCCTTCTGGAGTTCGTTGGAGTTGTAGCTCGAAATTTCAATCATCAGGCGGAGCTTCTTGTAATCGTAATCCATCCAGTAGCTCGCTTCGCTGCCGCCCGCGTTTTCGTAGAGCAAAAGCAACTGAGCGACTTCTTCTTCGGTTTCGGGAATGGCGTATTTTTCCTGACGGTTTTCGTTCAGCGTGCGGTCCAAATCCTTGACGATGTCAAGAATGGAGGTGGAACGCTTGGTGAGCGGGTACTTGCCGGCATGATCCTGCAACTGTTCGAGCTTTTTCAGATTCTCGACTTCCTTGGCTTTGTCGTTTGTACCAAAGTCAATCACCAGGTCGTACGAATAGAAACTTCCGATTTCCGATTCTGCCACGTAGAGCATCTTGTTCACGTATTCGACCTTGCGGCCCATGGTGCGTTCCACGTCAAAGGCGGGTTCTATCTTGGTGAGCCCGAAAGCAGAAATTGCAGTTACGATGGCGAATACAATCGCAATCGGCTTGCCGTGACCGAGTACGAACTTGCCGATAGAATCAAGAATGAGTCCCATGCGCGTGTCGCCGCGTTCAAGCACCTTGGCGTTCGGCTTCTTGTCTTTACCGAAGCTCAAGAGAATCGGCGAAACCGTCAGTGCTACAAGCAGAATGAATGCAATCGCAATCGACGAGAGAATGCCCACAGAGCGAATGGGCTTAAGCATCACGGACAGGAACGAGAGCAACGCCACGATGGTGGTAAGGCCAGAGAACAGCACCGACCAGCCCGTTTCACGCATGGCGTAAAGCACCGATTCCTTGCGTTTGCCCGTAAGCATCATGTTCTTGCGGAAGAAAGAATTGATGTGAATGTTGTATGCAATCGAAACGGCGAACGCCAAAATCACGGGCACCATGATGTTGGTTACGTCCATATAAAGGCCAAGGTAACCCACTAGACCGAAAGTCATAATGACGCCAGCAAATGTCGTAATCAACGGAGAGACGATTCCGCGCAGCGAACGCGTCACCAAGAACATCACGATGATGGCGCAGAGAATCGTCATGATGAAAATGCGGCCCATTTCCTGACCGATGTAGGTCATTTTCTCGAAGCTCAAGTAAGGCATGCCTGTTGCACGCGGGTTCAGCGGTGCATACTTTTCCTTCGCGATGATTTCAGCCGTTTCGCGGCCCGTCTGCATGTCGGGCGCTTCTGCTTTTTCGCCCTTCGCTTCGCCTTCGGCCTTCCACACGGAATCTTCAGGGAAGGGGCGCAGCTTGATGTTGATGAAGGCCTGCTTGCGGTCACTTGAAATCAGCTTCTTCGCCAGTTCCGGCTTGTCGGCCAGTCGCTTCTCAATTTCAGCAATGCCAGCCTCGTCTGTCGGGATTTCTTCGGGCACAATCTGCGTGATTTCCATGCCCTCTTCGGTGCCGAGCATGTATTCCAAATCGACAATTGAAGTCGCCTTGCCGTCGGAATACGAGAGGCTGTCGCGCAGTTCGTTCGAAAGTTCGCGCAAAAGCTTCAGGTTGTCCGGCGTCAAGATGGAATGGTCGCTTTCGACCAGCACGCCCACGAAATAGTCGTTACCGAAAGTTTCCTTGAACTTGTCCGTTTCGACAAGCATCGGGTCGCCCTCAATAAAGTAGCTGTCCCACGAGGCTTCGACGTAGATTTTTTTCATGCCCACGATCGAAACCGCAAGCAAAACGACAAACGCCACCAGCAAAATGGCGCGGTGACCGAGCAAAAATTCGCCAAAACGGCCGAATCGCTCGTTGATTTTTTCAATGTTGATCTTTGGTAGGCTCATTGTATCCTCTTTTTTTTGCGGTGCAAAAATAGGGAGATTGGCCTAAAAATTCTACTCCAAATGGTTTTGCTTAAAACCGAATGGGTTGTAAATCCCCTCGGAGTATTCAAAACCTATTTGGAGCGGTTTTTTGAGCGTTTTTCGGCTACTTTTGGCGCATGAAAAACGCTGAATTTGTTGACCGTTTGAGTCTCGCCGAAATGGGCGAAAACCGTTGCGGGACGGTCGCCCAGATCGAGGGCGATTCCCGCTTTATTTCAAGAATCGTTTCCATCGGGCTTACACCGGGTTCCGCCTTTACGCTCCTCAAGAATGACGGGCGCTCGCCGGTGCTCGTTTTTTGCCGCGATACGGTTATCGCTGTCAACCATAAAGAATGTTCACAGATTTTTGTCAAGGTAGAATCGTAAAGATGAGCGAAATCAAGACTATTGCTTTGCTCGGACAGCCCAATTCCGGTAAATCGACACTTTTTAACAACCTTACGGGACTTCACCAGCGCGTGGGCAACTGGCCCGGCAAAACGGTGGAACAGGCCGAAGGTTCTTTTGTTTTTGATGGTGTTACGTACAAGGTGGTTGACCTTCCGGGTAGTTACGGCCTTTCGGCGAACTCCGAAGAAGAAGTCGTTACCCGCGACTATATTCAGAGCGGCAAGGCGGACCTCGTGTGCATTCTGGTGGATGCTTCGCAGCTGGAACGCAGCCTTTACATGCTGGCGGATTTTGTGGGCATTCGTATGCCGGTGATGTTGGTGCTCAACATGATGGATGTGGCTGAAGCGGCGGGCAAGAAAATTGATGTGGCTGCGATTGAAAAGCGCCTCGGCGTTCCGGTGCTCGGTTTCAGCGCGGCCGAAACGGAACGTTATCCTGAATTTTTCAAGAAGATGGTTTCGGCCATCAAGACGCCTGTTTGCCTTGATAGCGGGAGCCTGCGCGAGGAACTCGTTGGCGGGGGAGAGCTTGCTGAAAAAACGGATAGTCTCATTAGCCGCATCGAAGCGGCTTTAGGCGATTTTGAATACGGTGTATGTGAAAAAATCTGGATTGTGGAAAAACTCCTCGAAAAAGACAAGCTCATTTGCGGTGTCGTGAATGAAATGCTTCCGTTCGCTAGGAAGAATGCGATTGATGCAATCCTCGATAGCGAAGAAGGGCGTGACGGTGGTATTCTTACTGGTGAAGCCAAGTATCGCTGGGTTTCAAAGATTGTGCGTGAATCGGCGACGCCCAAGTCCATCGAGAAAGTCTTTAGCAAGTGGGACCGCATTGCCACGCACCATATCAAGGGCAAGTTCTTTGCATTCGGCATCATGGTTGTGTCGCTGATTGCGTGTATGATTCTCGCGTTCCCCGGAATGGGAATCGGTTTTGGAATGCAGCCTGTATTGCAGTCGCTCGTAGAACGTGTTGGCAACGCGCTTGGCGTCTGGCCTGTGGTGATTTCGTTCATCAATCTGGTGCTCGTCGGTGGAACTTGCATCACGATTTGTATGACGAGTTTCATTTTCGCCATCATTTTCGTATTCCGCATTCTCGAAGAAATCGGCTACATGGCGCGTTTCTCGTATGCGTTCGACAACTGGCTTTCGCGCCTGGGCCTGCAGGGTAAGGCGATTATGCCGCTGTTCTCTGGAATTGGATGCACGGCGGGTGCAGTTTGCGGTACGCGCGTGCTTGATACTCGCGGACAACGCCTGCTTGCGCTCGTTTTGTTGTGGGCGATTCCGTGCGGGAGCAAGGTGGCAGTGGTGCTGTTCCTGGCGTCGACTTTCTTCGGGTCGGCCGCACCGCTGTTCGGCATCGGCTACGTGGCACTGATTTTCGCCAGTTTCTACCTGTCTTCGCGCCTGTTCGGTAAAAAGCTTGTCCCGCAGAATGAACGCGTGGGCATGATTATGGAACTGCCGCCGTATCACAAGCCGCATTGGAAGATGATCGCTGCGATGGTGGGGCGCAGCACCTGGGGAATTTTCAAGAAGGCGTTGAAGATGATCCTGATGGTGGCGGCTCTTTTCTGGGCGCTCTCTTACGCAGGCGACGGGAATGTGGAAAATACGCTCCTGTACAAGATAGGCAATGCGATTGAGCCGGTAACGATGTTCTTCGGAATGCGCTGGGAATTGTTCGTCTCTTACTTGGGCGGTATGTTCAGTAAGGAAGCTTCGCTCGGTATCATGAGCACGCTCTTCAACCTCACTGGAGAGGCGTTCTCGCTGGTGACCCGCGTGGCTGCAAGCGAAAACTTGGGCGAGGCACTTGCAAGTACCATCACCAAGCCCGAAGCGCTCGCGTTCCTGTTTGCGTCGATGTTCAATGTTCCCTGCGTGCTGGCGATGGGCACGACCTACCGCGAGGCAGGCTCGTTCAAGTGGCTAGCAACCATCATGGGTTACTATCTCGCCCTTTCGCTTGGGCTTGCCTTTGTCGGCTACCACATCGGATTGCTGATTTTCTAAGTGAAATTTTATAGCGCGCTGTCGAGCACCATCATGAGCGTGAAACCCACGGCAAAAAGGATGGTGCCCGCGTCAAAATGCTCTCCTTCGCTGACTTCGGGGAGCATTTCTTCGATGACAACATAAATCATGGCGCCCGCCGCAAGCGAGAGCAAGTAGGGCATGAACGGCGAGAGCGCCTCAGCCGCAAGCAGCGTGATTAAGGCCCCTACGGGTTCTACCGCTCCGGAAAGCGCGCCAAGTGCGAAAGCCTTTTTGCGGGAAGCCCCTTCGGCACGGAGCGGGAGCGAAACCACCGCCCCTTCAGGGAAATTCTGGATGGCGATGCCTATGGCAAGCGCAAACGCACCCGAAAGCGTGATGGCGACATTCCCAGAAAGCCAGCCTGCGAAAACGATGCCGACGGCCATTCCCTCGGGCAAGTTGTGCAAAGTTACCGCCAGCGTAAGCATGGTCGTGCGCTTGAGTTTTGCCTTGGGGCCTTCGGGCGTGGCGCTGCCCAAATGCAAGTGAGGTGTTATTTTATCCAAAACAAACAGGAACAAAATGCCTGCCCAGAATCCGACCGTCGCCGGGATGAACGCCAGTTTTCCCATGGATTCGCTGGCGCTGATGGCGGGCAAAAGTAGGCTCCAGACGGAGGCCGCCACCATGACGCCCGCCGCAAAAGAGAGAAGACCCCGCTTGAGATTTTGCCCCATCTGCTTTTTCATAAAGAATACGCAGGCGGCTCCGAAAACCGTCCCTAAGAACGGGATGGCAAGACCTTGGGCAATTTGTAATATGGGCTCGTTCATGCTGAAATGATATTATGTTTTATCTTCCGTAGTATACCGAGATTTCATTAATGCACTTGTCAAATTCATCGAGTCCCTTCGTGTACACGATTGTTCCCTTGATGGCAAGCTCTTCATTGAAGACCCTGTCGGCATCGTAGTCTTGTAAACCTTCTGTAGTCTGGTCCTTGCAGTTTTTCTTCGTCACGTTTACTTGACGTTCTTCGTACGTACATTCCTTGTCACCCGATTTTACGCTGATAGCGACCTTGTAGTCCAAAGAATCCCGTTCTACATCCTTTACCTTGACCTCATATGTCTTTCCGCCCAACTTGAATTTTTTCGCTGTTTTTGTTTGCTCTAAAACATCGATGTTGTGTTCTTTTTCTATAACCTTTATGTAGGATGTCTGTTCGGGAGAAAACAAAGTGCCGAACATGCCGATAGATGGCCATGTGTAATCGTTTTCAAGAGCCGCATAAAGGTTGGGAAGGTATACAGAATTCATGTAGTCGTCATATTTAAAATATGCGGGCTTATATACAATTTCTTCCTGAAATTTATTTTCGGAAATAGTCAAAATGAATTCGTCATATTGTTCTCTAAAGTCGCGCTCCTCTTGAGGCTGACAAATTGTTTTGTCTTGATATTTAGAGCAATTAATATTCTTCCATGTACCATAAATTTTATCGGTAGAAGCGCCAAGGTAGTAGTGCGGATCATCCGTATTGCCATAGAAGAAAACGACAAGTGTGTCGCCGTGAATCTCGAAGGTCGTTACATCTGAGTCTTGATTCGCTTCATAAGAAACTTCGCCCCAGTTAAAGGATCCTTGGTGTAAAATGCAATATTCCTCGGAGTGAGCGTCCTGGTTTACAGTGATGCGGTGGTTCTCTTTGTCTATAGACACCTGCTGGTATTCTGTTTTTTCAGAATTTTCCGGTGAACTTGTGCCGTTGTCGTCAGTGCAGGCGAAAAAGAATAAAGTTGATGCTAACAGATAAATGTAGCGATTCATATTTGTCCTCCTTATATCCAAAAAATATGCTTTTTTAACTTGTTTGTCAAACAGATCGTTTGCATTTATGAAGAATAAAAGGGAACTATTGTTCTATCGTCCTTTTCCGTATGGTTTTGTGAGGTAAACAAGGGCGGTGGTGAGCGTGTAGTCGGCGATGAGTGCGGCACCGAGGCCCACGATAGAAAGCAGGCCCACGTTGTGGAGCGCGCCCATGGGGCTGAAGATGAACACGAAGAACATTGCGCAAAGAATGAAGGTGGTCATGCCCATGGTCTTTCCGATTTCGCGGTAAGAGAGCAGTAGCGCGTGCCTGTAGCTGCCCGTGCGTTCAAAGCCGTATTTGATGTGGTTGTTCATGTGGATGGTGTCGTCGACGGCAATGCCCAGAATCATTGGCATCACGATCATCGTTATCATGTCGAGCGGCATGCCCGAATAGCCCATGACGCCGCCAATCAGGAGGACGGGCGCGACGTTTGGAATCATCCCGATAAGGCCCGCCTTGATGCTCCCGAATGCAAGAATCATCATGATGGCGATAATCACGAACGACCCGCCGAAGGAGCGCAATAGCCCGCCGACCAGCTTGCCGTTCATTTCGGCGTAGTTCACGACTTCGCCCACGACGGAAACTTTCGCGTCGGGGAAAATCTGTGCGCCGTAGCTTTTGGCGGAATCCAGGTCTTCTACGATTTTATTTGCGTCATAGCCTGCAAGCTCTATGTGGATGTAAGTCATCTTGTAATTTTCGTCCATGCGTTCAAAGAGAGCGTCCGGGTCCGAAATTTCGTACAGGAACAGCAATTGCGTGAGCATGTCCTGCGCATCGGGAATCTTGTAATATTCGATGCTGTCGGCATTCAAAGTGCGGTTCATCTCTTTCACGAGGCGTGTCACCGATTGTACGCGTGGCTTGTCGCCCGAAATTTTCGTGAGCTGGAGCGTACCGAGCTTTTGTTCGAGTTCTTCGATGCGCTTCATGTTGGCGGGATCCTTGAGCGCATCGTCGTTCTCGAATTCCACCATCACGTTAAAGTCGTAAAGACTTCCGAGCTTTCCGCTGAGCATGTCCTTGAGCCGCGTCACGAAGGGGATCTTTTCGCCCATGGTCTCGGTGTAGTCCATGTTCACGTCAATGTGCATCATGCCCGGAACTTGTAATAGCATAATTGCAGCCGAAATCGTTGCGACAATCCAGCTGTGTCTGCAAACCTTGCGCCCGAAAAATTCAAAGAGGATGTCTGCCTTGGTGGCTCCTGCCGATTTTACTTGCGTCGGGTTCGGTTTCGCGTTTTTGCCGAAACTCATGAGAATCGGAATTAGGATGATGACATACAGATAAACCATCGTGACGATGCCCGCCGAAATCCCGCCAATCCAACGGATGGGGCGGATGCCTGCGAACAGGAACGAAATCAGCGATGCAACCGTAGTAATGACCGTAAAGAGGATGGGCCAGCCCGTTTCTTCGACGGCGCAAATCACGGATTCGCGGCGGTTGCCCGTGCGCCTAAAATGCATGCGGAATGAATTGATGTAGTGGATGGAGTAGCCCACCGAAAGTGCCATGCCCAAAAGCACCGGGAGCGCGACCATGCTTTCGTCGCCAACAACACCGAGCCAGGCGTTGATGCCGAGTACCGAGGCGATGCCGCCGACCGTTGCAATCGCGGGCACCACCACGCCGCGCAACGATCTTACAAACAAGATAAGGCATACGAGCATCACCAGGAATCCGAAACCGATACGCATGGCGCATTCACGCGAGATGACCTCGTTTTCTTCCATCTCGGTGTAGCTCATGCCTGTCGGGAGTATCTCGAACTTGTCGCTCTTGAATTCGTCGGAATAAATGACTTCGCGGGCGAAAGGCGCGATACTGTCCTTGCCGAAATCGACGCCGCCTTCGTAAGATTTCAGTGAGAGGATAATCCATGTTTCTTTCGCGTCGTCCGAGACGATGTTGTTCACGAGCGATTCACGGGAAAGAATCAGTTGCTTTTTCGCTTCCAGTTCCTGCGGGTCCTCGGGAATGCCGCTCTCGAACGGGTCTTTGACTTCGAAACCCTCGTCGTTTGCGACCGGAATCGACAAATTGTGCGTCAGAGAAACCACGCGGTCGGCATAGGGCACCTCGTTTTCGAGCCTGCGGGAAAGCCTGTCAATTGCCTGCAACACCTCTGGTGCGAACACGTCGTCGGCGCGGACCATCACCATGTAGGTATCATCGCTGCCGAATTTTTCTTTAAAATGCGCTTGGTCAATCTTTACCTTGTCCCAGTCGTCAAACCATTCCTCTTCGCTGCTCGTCATCTGCAGTCGAGGCAAGCCGAGACATGCTAAAACCGTCACAATAACCGTCGCCAGCAATATCAGCCAGCGAAACTTGACCTGAAAACGCCCTACTCGGGCAAAAACCTTATTGACACGAGAAACTTGCATAAAACCCTCAAATTTTGAGGGAAAAATAGAGCCTTAGCGCTGTTTTTTCTACTCCAAATGGACGGACTCAAAAAATACGGCTCGTTTACCCTTTCTGCGGTAAGCGTTCCTCGTAATCGTCCAGGAACGAATGCAGTTCGCCGCCGGCCTTGTAGCCGGGGAACGTCTCGATGCAGACGGAGTGCAGGCTGTTGAAGATGCTCTTTTCGATGTTCGGGTTTTCGCGCTTGAGGCGCTTGATGAGCGCCTTGATTTCTTGGCGCTTGCTACCGCCACCGCCGTTGTCACAGACGGTGCAACTTTCGGTAAAGCGGCAGGCGCACTGGATAAACTGCAGCCCGTTGTAATTTTTCCAGTTGATAATGTCTTGCTCGTTGATGCAATACATGGGGCGGATGAGTTCCATGCCGCCGAAATTCAGGCTGTGGAGTTTGGGCATCATGCCCTGCAGTTGCGAGCCGTAGAACATCGCCATGACGGTGGTCTCGATGACGTCGGAGAGGTGGTGACCCAGCGCAATCTTGTTGCAGCCTAGGTCTTTTGCCTTGTGGTAGAGGTGGCCGCGGCGCATCTTGGCGCAAACGTAGCAGGGGGAACGTTCGGTGTTGTTTGCCACATCGAAAATGTTCGTCTCGAAAACGGTGATGGGAATTTCCAGGAGCTTTGCGTTGCTTTCGATTTTCTGGCGGTTGATTTCGTTGTAACCGGGGTCCATCACCAGGTATTCCACGTCGAATTTCACGTCGCTGTGGCGGTGAAGCATCTGGATGAGCTTCGCCATGAGCATGGAATCCTTGCCGCCAGAGATGCAGACGGCGATTTTGTCGCCTTCTTCGATGAGCTTGTAGTTCTTGATGGCGGTAATGAATGGCGTCCAGAGCCTTTCGCGGTATGTTTTCGAAATGCTCCGTTCTACGCTTTGGACAAATGAAAGTTCTCTTGCCATTTTCATTACCTTTTTTGCGTTTATTTGCAAAGTTCCTTGTAGCAGCTGTCGAATGCGGCCATGAATTCGTCGATTTCTTTTTCGGTGGTGAGGTGCGAAAGGCTTATGCGCCAGGAGTTCAAAGCATTTTTGCGGTCGCGGCAGACGGCAAAAACGGCGCGGGAGGGGAGCGCATCTACGCTGCAGGCGGATTTGACCGACACGTAAATTCCTTTGTCGGAAAGAACTTTCTGGAAAATGTTCCCGCGGACTCCCGCGACACTCAGGTTTAAAATGTGCGGAACAGCGTCTGCGGGGGAATTGATGCGGACTTTCGTATAGCCGCAGAGTTTTTCTTGCAAAATCTTTCGCAGCTCCTTGACTCGGGCAAATCGTTCTTCGAAATGCTCCACGGCAAGCGACAGTGCCGTTTCGAGGGATGCGTCCAACGCGAGTGTCGGGGTGCCGCTGCGGTAAATGGTGGTGCTTGCTCCGCCGTAAATGAGCGGTTCCATGGCGATTCCGCTTTTCTTGTACAAAAGCCCGCTGCCCGAAAGCCCATAGAACTTGTGCGCGCCGATGCTTGCCGTGTCTGCCAAATTCAGGTTTATAGGCGTTTTGCCGATGGCTTGCGTTGCATCCACGTGAAGGCTGCAGCTCGGGAACTCGCGGACAATTTTGCTGATGGCTTCCAGCGGTTGTACCGTCCCGAGTTCGCTATCGACCGCGTTTACCGTCACAAGCACCGTATCTTTGCGGAGCAGGCTCTTCAAGTCTTCCAGGTCGATTTTCCCGTCGGTGCCGATTTTTGCCATCTCGATTTCGTAGCCCGCTTCTTGCAGGGCCGTGAGCGTTGCGCTTACCGAAGAATGTTCCAGCGGGTTCGTGACGATGTGCTTGCCCACATGGCGCTTGGCCTGGACGATGCCGCGGATGGCGGTATTGTTGCTTTCGCTGGCGCCCGAGGTGTAAATGATTTCGTCGGGGTTTACGCCCAAAAGTTTCGCGATGGAATCGGTCACCTGGGCGAGAAATGCTTTTGCTGCATGCCCTGCTTCGTGATTCGAATTGGCGTTGCCGATAAACCTGCGTTCAACTTCGCAGAATCGTTGCAAGGCTTCTTCGCATGCCGGGGTATTTGCCGTGTAGTCGAAGTAGGACATAACTACCAAAAAGATAGAAAAATGGGGAACGGCAAAGCCCCAACGGAATGTTGTTCCGTCGGGGCTGAAGCTAACCAAAACACTATAAAAAAGAAAATGTCATTTTAGGCGGTGGCGAGAGTCTTGCCGAGTTCCTGGCAAGCTGTCTTGCCGGCGTCATCGGGGGCGTTCTCGATGGCGAGGGGATCTGCCACAAGCACGAGCCCAGCGGCTTCAGCGTCGGCCTTCCACGGATTCATCCATTCGCCGCCACCCCAGCCGTAAGAGCCGAACAGGGCAACTTTCTTGCCGTTAAGTGCTGGCTTGACGGCTTCGTAGAAGGGCTGGAATTCGGAATCTTCGAGTTCCTCGGCGCCCATGGCGGGGCAACCCAAAGCATAGCGGGCATATTCAGCCAGCTGATTCTGAGAAAAATCCGAAACGCTGAACACGTCGGCTTCGGCACCTGCTGCTTTGGCACCTTCGGCAACGTATTTTGCCATCATTTCGGTGTTTCCTGTTCCGCTCCAGTAGATTACTGCAATTTTTTCCATTGTGATTCTCCTAGGTGATTTAAAGAGGTTAAGATTATGGGCTACGCTGCGTTTCGGACGGTCAGCATCGGCAGCGAGTAGCCTTTTTCAAATAGTTTGTTGAACACGTTGAAGCATTTGCGAAAGCAGGCGAACCGTTTTTCGCATTCGGTTACATCGCCGTAAACTTTCCAGTAGCCCGTATATTTGCTATTCCTGCCGCCGTTGATAATGAACCCTTTCACGTCTTCGAGGGGGTAGCCCAAGAAAAGTCCGACTTCGTGCGGAAAACAGTGGCATTTGCGGATGCGCGCCGTCATGTATGCGAGTGCACAGTCGGTGCTAAAGTCTGTGTAGCCGTAGGCGGCGAGAAAATGGCGGATTTCCGGCTCGGCAATAAGCTTTTGCAGGGCGTCTTCGCGATAGACGTAGATAAAACTGCGACCGCAGCGTTCTGCGATAACGCGCACGCACACGCCGCGAGGGTTGAGTTCCTTGTTCCAGTGGGCGAGTTGTTTGCACAGCGTTTCGCTGGGTGAAGATTCCATGCAGAATAGGCTTCCGACCTTGAGCCCAGCGAGTGTTGGTGCGCATTGGCGAACGAGACGGTGATCTAAAAGACGGTTCATTTTATTGCAAACTACAAATAAATTGTAAAGTTAGATTTCTCTAACAAATATACAAAAAAGCCTTGAAGTTTGTCAAGGCTAATTTTGTATTAATTTTTGTTCATTTGCAATTCAAGCATCTTGCTGAAGAGGCCGCCTTTCGCCTTGAGTTCGGCGGGGGAGCCTGTTTCGGCAATGTGACCGTCTTGCAGCACCACGACCTTGTTGGCGTTTGCGATGGTACGCATGCGGTGTGCGATGATGATGACGGTCTTGCCCTTTACCAACTGCGAAATACCGCGCTGGATCTTGGATTCGTTTTCTACGTCGAGGCTTGCGGTTGCTTCGTCGAGCAAGATGATCGGAGCGTCTTTCAACAGGGCGCGCGCAATGGAAATGCGCTGGCGTTCGCCGCCCGAGAGCGTGTCGCCATTTTCGCCGATGACGGTATCGTAACCCTGCGGCATTTTCTGCACGAAATCGTCGCAGCCGGCAAGTTTTGCGACTTTCAGGATTTCTTCGTCGGTTGCTCCGCGCTTACCGATGCGGATATTGTCCTTGATGCTCGTGTTGAACAGCACCACGTCTTGGAAGACGATGGAGAAGTTCTTGAGGAGCGTTTCGGGGTCAATCTTGCTGATATCTTGGCCGCCGAGCGTTACCGTTCCGCCTTGAATGTCCCAGAATCGTGCGGCAATTTTGGCGGCGGTTGTCTTTCCGCTACCGCTCGGCCCCACAAGTGCGGTGATTTCGCCCTGCTTTGCGGTGAACGAAACTTTTTTCAGAACTTGCTTGTTTTCGTTGTAGTTAAAATCGACATCCTTGAATTCGATGTCATAGTTGGCGGGAGTGAATTCCGTGTCGCCATGCTGTATGGGCATCTGATCCATTTCGCGGAAACGGCGCAGGCGCACGTTCACGAAGAACAGTTCGACGAGGTTATTGAATACGAGGAAAACCGGATTGTAGACAGTCGCCGCGCATACGATGAACACCAGGTAGGTAAACACGTCGATTTCGCCCTTGGTCCAAAGCCTTGCGCCTGTAATCAGCACCGTGGCAAGACCCATCTTGAGAATGCCCTGCGCCGAATTCAGGAACGAACCCACCTTCACGTCGGAATCCATCTGCGTTTTTTCGTATTTGATGCAGTCCTTGTCGAAATGGTCGAGGTAGGCGGCTTCGCCCGAGTAGGAACGGATTTCCTGCACGTTTTCGAGACTTTCCTGGATATCTTCCATAATCACGCGGCGGGCGTTATATGAATTTTCGAACCAGCGGTCCTGAATTTTCTTGGAAAGCGCAATGAGCAATGCCGCTGCGGGTACCACCCAGAAAAGCGCGATAGACATTTTCCAGTTGTAGCAGAACAGCATGATGCCAATTATGGTGACGCTTCCGATGGCGGCGAAAAGTTCCGGCACCGCATGCGAGAAAATCATTTCGAGCGCATTGCAGTCGTCCATGATGGTCGACGTCAAATCCGAAAGGTTCTTCTTGCCAAAGAAGGAGAGCGGCAACTTGCGGAGTTTTTCGGCAATCGAGACGCGGCGGCGCATGCTTTCGTCGTACACGCTACTGTAAGTCGCGCTGTACGAGAACCTGTAAATGACAAGCATCACGATAAACAGGACTGCAGCAATTCCCACATAGAACAAGGTCCCGTGCGGAGTTTTGCCTGCAAATTCACCAATGCCCATCTGCTCCATCAAAAAATAAAAGAGCATCATCATCGGGAACATTAGCGAAACAAAGTGCAGGAATGTCCAGACGACGCCACGGACAAACGTGCGCGAGCCTTCTTCCGAAAGAGCAAAAGTATTCTGAACCCACTTATACATTTTCGCCTCCTTCATTATCCTTGGAATTGTCGAGGGTCCATGTGACGGACTGCTGGTATTCGGCCCACATCTTGGCATAAATGCCGTTCTTTTCAAGTAATTCGCTGTGCGTTCCGCGTTCAGCGATTTCGCCTTCTTCAACAACGATAATCTGGTCGGCGTTCACCACGCTTGTAAGCCTGTGGGCAATCATCAGCACGGTCTTGCCGGCGGCCAGTTTGTGCAAGGCTTCTTGAATCAGGCGTTCGTTTTCGGGGTCAGCAAAGGCGGTTGCCTCGTCGAGCACCACGATGGGGGCGTTCTTCAAAATGGCGCGCGCAAGTACCACTCGCTGCTGCTCGCCACCCGAAAGATAAGTTCCCTTGCTTCCGATAACGGTATTAATGCCAGCAGGCAACTTGTCAATGATTTCGCGGCACTGCGCAAGATCAAGCGCCTTGTTTACCTGCTCAAGAGTCGCATCGGGCATGCCGTAACGAACGTTGTCCAAAATGCTCATCTTGAAAAGGCGCGTATTCTGGAACACGAACGAAACGTTCTTCATCAGTTCCTTCGGATCAATCTGCTTTACGGGAATACCGCCAATAGTAATTTCGCCGCTATCGACATCGAAGAAGCGCGGTAGGAGTTTTGCGATCGTGCTCTTGCCGCCGCCCGAAGGCCCGACAAGTGCTACCGTGTGGCCCGCCGGTACCGTGAGCGAAATGTCGCTCAATACCTGTTTGTCGGTATCGGGGTAGGTGAAGTTCACGTTCTGGAATTCCACATCGAACTTTTGCATCGGTACCGGATTTTCGCAAACCTCCAAATCTTTGGTGCGGGCGATATCGTTGATGCGGTCAACCGCGATTCCCGCCTGGTTCGTGGCATTGCTCAGGTACATGCTGCGCATCACGCACTGCGAGAATAGCGGCGTAACCAATACGTAAATCATCATGTTCACGATGGTGAGTTTTACATCGCCGTCGTTACCGATAATGAGCGCTGCCGTCGGCACCAGGAACAACACGAATCCGTTCACGAGAATCGTGTAGATGCAGTAAGGGACCTTCCAGTTGTTGGAATAGGCTGTGACCATCTTGTGGTAAGTCACGATGCTGTTGTAGAAACTCTTGAATGAAAAAATCGTCTGCTGGAAAACCTTGACTACGGGAATCCCGCGCACGTATTCCACTGCTTCGGAGTTCATCTCTTCAAGGGCCTGCATGTAGCGTTCCATGAACTTGGTTCCCCTGCGGCCAAGGGTACCCAAAATGAACAAGGCGTAGGCGATAGGCACCAAAGAGGCAAGGCCGAGTCGCCAATCGAAAACGAACATCATCACAAGCGCCACGATGGGAATCAGGATGGTGCCCGAAATATCGGGCATTTCGTGCGCGACGAAGGTGTGCGTAATTGCAGCATTGTCGTCGATAATCTTGCGGAGTTTGCCCGTCGGGTTCTTGTCGAAAAATCCAAGCGGAGCTGACATCAACTTTTTCATGGCGAATCGACGCAGGTCGCCTTCGAGCCTGAATGCTACCATGTGCGAGCAGGCGAGGGCCGCAAAGTAGAGCAATACGCTTGTGACCGAGGCGAGAACCGCTCCGATGGAGTAGTCAAAAATCTTGATGTTCGTCATGTCGCCGCCAGAGATCACCTCGCGGACAATGAGCCACATCAGTAAAAACGGCACGAGCCCCGCGATGGCGCTCAATGCCGAGAGAATCAATGCTAAGGGGAACAGCGGTTTTCGCGAACCCATGTAAGCGTAGAGTTTAGAGAATGTCTTTTTCATAATTATGCGACGTTTGTCATCCTGTATTTTTTCCTGTATTCCTTGGGGGTCATGCCCATCACATCCTGGAAGGCGTGGGCGAACTTGCTCCCGTTATTGTAACCGACTTCGCCTGCGATCTCGAGAATTCCACGGTCGCACTCGCGAAGTTGCTTGGCTGCCAGTTTCATGCGCTCGCGGCGAGCGTAAGTGAATACCGGCAAACCGAACACGTTCTTGAAGCAGAGTTTCATTGCGGTAGGCGGCATGTCAAACTTGTTGGAAAGTTCCTCGATGGTGAAATGACTGTCCATGTTTTCGCAGATAAAAGAACGGATGCAGTAGATTTTTTCAATTTGCATCGAAGATAAATTGCATTCGCGGCAAATGGATTCTCGCTGCGTGTCTAGGTTTTTCAGGGTGAGCAAAAGCTCCAAAATGGCGAGCCTGCCATATTCCGCCTGCAAATTCTTTGACTTGTTGTCGATCTTTTCGAAGGCGCTGGCCACTTCTTCTTTAGTGTGGACGATAAACGGTCGGCCCGGTCGGCACATTTTCTGTGCGAGCATCTTGATGTCAATCAGAAAACCTGCAAAATGTTCGCGGATGTACTTTATCGATTCTTCAAAGAACAAAATGCGGTCGCCGCAGTAATCGGCGGAACGCGTTAGCGCTCCCGAAGTCCACGCGTCGTAAACCAGCATTTCTCCTGCCTTCAGCTGATTGCAGGGGAGTGCTCCGCCGGCCCAGCTGATTTGCCCCTTTCGGCAAAATTCAAGAACCAGGAGCGGATCCCTTTCAAGCGTTGTATGGTAGCACCCGACTTTGTGCAACCATTCAATTCCGTTAATATTCAACATATTTCCCTCAAAAATCTCTTTAAACCGGCTTTGTTAGTCTAGTCTTAAAAAGTAAGCCAAATCTAATTAGTAAACGAAACTTCGTCAAGGCTAATTTTGTGACGGCAATAGAAAAATTTTATTGCAAGAGCGTCTGAATGGAGTGAAAAATGACTGAATGGAGTTAACACAAAACGAAAAAGACGATTTCCCCCTTAAAAATCCAATCGGATTTTTCCACCTCCGTTTGGAGTAGAACCGCTCCAAAGACATTTCTAAAATGCTCCGCAAAATTAACAAACGCGGTTTTTCCGCACCATTTCAGGAGCTAATATGAAAAAAAGATTCTTGGCGGCGCTCATTGTGTCGCTCGGTATGCTGGTTGCTTGCGACGATTCCTCTTCGGCAAGCTCTGACAACGACAAGGAACTCTCTTCCTCTTCGACTGAAAAGTCCGGCGATAGCAAGGACAAATCTAGCAGCAGTAAGGGCAAGTCCAGCAGCAGCGAAGCTAAATCTAGCGATAGCAAGGACAAGTCCAGCAGCTCTAAGAAAGAAGACAAGGGCGAATACAAGCGTGAATTCGCTACATCGATCGCTTCGGGCGAAACGATGTTCATTGGCACCATGTCTCTGGATCACACCGGTGATTTGGGCAAGGACTATATTGAAGTCGGCACCCGCGCAGGTGTCGTTTATTACGATGGATCTCTGTTCATTGCAGACCTTGACATCGGTTCCATTGCCCGCTACAGCCTCGATGCCAACAACAAGATTGGTAAAAAGTCTGCTGAACTCACGCTCCCGGGCGTTTGGGTGAACCACATTTACTTTGTGAACGAAGAAAAGGCCTATTTGGGCGGCATGCTTGATTCGCTCCTTATCATCAATCCGAAGACCATGAAAACCACTGGCGCAATAGACCTTTCTAAGTACAAGGGTGATGACGCTCTCGTGGTGAGCCCGGGTACTGGCGTGATTGTGGATGGTCGCCTCTATGTCGGTCTCTTGCAGAACGTGAGCGACTATGCTACCGGTAATACGGCTCAAGTCGCTATTATTGACGTCGAAAAGGATTCCGTGATTGCCGTGGCCGAAGATGACCGCGTTGCTGCTGTGGGCTCTCTTGATGATTCTCAGAATCAGGCATTCATCGTCGCTGATGGTTACATTTACTGCTACAGTAACGCCTCTTGGGGCTACGCTCCGGGCCAGGTTG
This sequence comes from Fibrobacter sp. UWB10, assembly GCF_900182935.1. Classification (NCBI taxonomy): domain Bacteria; kingdom Pseudomonadati; phylum Fibrobacterota; class Fibrobacteria; order Fibrobacterales; family Fibrobacteraceae; genus Fibrobacter; species Fibrobacter sp. UWB10. The sequence continues at coordinate 141,488 of NZ_FXUE01000003.1, forward strand.
ACGGTTTCCTGCGTATCAAGGTGGGTGAAACCAAGTTCGATAAGGATTATGCTTGGCTCGTAACTAAGGAAGTCGCTATCGATGATGTTACCAAGAAGGGTAACTTCAAGTACCTGAGCCCCACTACCTACGCTAATGGAACTAAGGTTTATGCATTCTTGAACGTGATGGTGGACCTGCAGCAGGTTTGGACCGATATGGATAGCTACCACAATAACACTTGCAAGCCGGTGGAAATCGATCTTGCCAAGAAGACTATGAAGGCTCTGCCGATCGGCTATTCTTCTAGCTGGGCTAGCTACGGTAAGTACATTGATGAAGACGGTACCGTGATTTTTGCTGTGTCTACTGAAGAAGACGGCAATGCCTACTTCCGTTATGACCCGAAGACGGAAAAGGCCGAAAAGATTGCTACGGTGGAACCGATTCCGATGTGGATCGTGCCACTCAAGTAAGAAAAAATCTCCATAAAACCTCAATATCCTCATAAACACAAACTTCCGTTCTTGCTCAGGCGAGAGCGGATTTTTATTTGCTTCGCAAATTCAAAATCTTGCGCCTCGGTCATGTGCAAGTAAAGTTGACGCTTCGCGTCCGTGGCTGCATTTATCAAATATAAGTCCATAAATGGCTTATGCTTGAATAAATTTGCGCACTCTTGCCCGCGACACTCGGCTTGGCGAATTTTGCTTTATGAAAAGGAAAAAACTATTCGGGTTTTTAGCAGCCTATTTGGAGTAGAATTTTGAGCGAAAATTTGCTCAATTGCGCTGCGATGAAAAAGATGTTTATTTACAAAGCAGCTACGCTTGCCCTTATATTTGCTACGGTTGGTGCGGTTTCGGTCCGTGCTCAAGATGATGAAATTACCTCGATAGACGATTTTCTAGAAGAAACTGTTCCAGAAAATTCGGAGTCTGCAAATGTGTCGAATTCAGATGCCCCTGCACAAACAAGTGCGTCGGGGGTCACTCAGCTAGATGAACTTTCGGTGGAATCTGAAATAGAAGCGGAACAGGCTAAACAGGCAAAAAAGGCCGAATCGGTTGCGACGATTGATGCTGCTGAAATGCAGAATACCAGCAAGACTGTTTCGAAGGCGGTCAATTCAGCTTCGGGCGTGAAGGTCCGTAAGTCGGGTGGCATGGGTAGCGAAGGCAAAGTCAACATTCGCGGCATGGAAGGCAAGAATATCAAGGTGCTCGTGAACGGTGTCCCTGTCGAAACACAGGGCAACTTGGGCCTCGACGATATTCCTATTGATCAGATTGCCGATATTGAAGTCTATAAGGGCTATGTTCCGGCGCGTTTTGCAACAGATGGTGCTGGCGGTGCTATCAATATTATTACCAAGAAACGTCCTGCCAATTCGATTGATGCTTCTTACAGCCTTTCGAGTTTTAATACGCACAAGGCCTCTGTAACGGCGAGCCATTTAATTGATAGTATTGTGGGTGGCGCAGGCTTGGAAGTGGGGGTGTCGGGGTATTTTAACCATTCCGACAACGATTACAAATTTACTTCGCCTTATATGAAAAGTTCTACGGGCGGAGATACGAGCATTGTTCGCGATCACGACCGTTACACCTCTTACAATGTACAGGCTTTTGCAAACTTGATGAATGCTTGGTTTGACCAGGTTTCGCTGGGCGTAAGCTACGGTGCGTTTGAAAAGGAAATTCAAGGCGATGTAAATCGTATTGTGGACGCAATGTCCGAAGGTTATAATTTCGGTGCGACTTTTGGGCTCGATAAGAAAAACATCTTTGTGAAGGACCTGAATTTGGGTAATCATTTTTCGTTCGGATATGGCGAAAATAAAGTCATTGATACGAGCCGAGTGCATTGCCGCAATTGGTATAGCTGCGATACCGCCAAGAAGAATGTGGGCGAACTTTCGTCAATGGGACTCCCAAAATTGAGGACTGTTCAGTCGTACGATTTCAATGATTTGCTGAATCTGGATTATCAGTTCTTCAAGAATCAGATTGTTTACTGGAATACGCTTTTTAGGTATCATAAGGAAGACCCTGAAGATGATGTGGGCTCCGAAATGGTTGGCTTTAATACGGCCGGTTTCCCTGGAAAGACGATTTCTGTGACGACGGGCCTTTCGCTTGAAGATAATTTCTTTGATTCTAGGTTGCAGAACTTACTTGGTTTCAAATTTCACTACTTGAAGGCTGAAATTTCTAACACATCGACGAGCTTGTTGCAGCAGGCTTCTGTAGAATCGAACGATTATACGGATTTCAGTTACGATGAAAGCTTGATGTTTAGGATTGTAAAGCCGCTTTCAATCAAGGGCTCTTACCAGCATGCGGTGCGCTTGCCCACGCCTGACGAACTCTTTGGCGATGGGGTGCGCGTGAGTGCCGCGACAAATCTCAAGCCCGAAGAAGCTGACAATTTTAACGTGGGACTGTCTCTTGATTTGCAGGAAATCCCGTTGTTTGCACGATTCCGATTTGACGGAGACGTGTTTTATTCCTATTACAAGAACCGCATCCATTATATGGGTACTTCACAAATGTCGGTGCCGTACTTTAACATGGACCCGATTCGCGGCTGGGGCTACGAAGGCGACGCAAAACTCGATGTGAATGAATGGGTGCTGCTCGGAACGAACTGGACTTTCCAGGATTTGCGCAATATAGATTATAACGCCAAGCAGGGAATTCTTGAAGATGCAATCATCCCGAACATTCCTCGGTTCTTTATGAATTATATGGCCGAATTCCACATGGGTGATATACTCAACAAGAACGATTTTGTCAAGTTCTGGTGGGCTGCAAATTACACCGATGAATACTATTACGGCTGGAAAGTCAGTTCCCGCCAGAGTAGAAAAATCGATGCGTCGTTCACGCAGGATTTAGGTATTGAATATTCCGTGTGGGAAAACAAACTCGCCTGGAGCTTTGAAGTCGATAACTTTATGGACGAAACCGTTTACGATAAGTATGGAGAATCTAAACCGGGACGCACTTTCGCGACTAAGATTAGATACAGTTTTAGGTAGTTCTTTCTAACTAAGTTGTATCGCTACTAACTAAGTTGCAAGTTGTCAACTAAATTTCAAATTTGCAACATTGTTAGTCGCTTGGAAAGCTTATGGGACTAAGGCTCTAAGTCTGTTTATTAGTTTGTGTGTAAGTTGCTTTTTGAAGTAAAAAGAGATAGATTTATAGTAACAAACAATCAACAAAAGGAGTAAACTATGTCCGTATGGAAAAATGAAAAGTTCTGGTTGGTGATGGCTGGTGCTGTAGGCTCCGCTATTGCAAAGAAAATCCTCAAGGCTCCGAAGACTCGCGAATATGCCGTCAAGGGACTTGCTCAGGGCATGAAGTTCACTGCCGACGCTAAGGCCACCTTCCAAGACATGAAGGACGAAGCTGCCGACATCTGCAACGACGCAAAGAAAGAAGCAGAAGCGAAGTAATCCATGAAATTCAAGATTGTTTACGATCAGCCGGGGCGAATCCGCTTTCGGGCGGGGGCCTACGCATTTGAAAAAATGCATGAACCGCGCATCCACATGGTATGCGTGAGTGAACCTTATGTCCAGAAAGCGGTAGTCCATTCGGAAAACGGCGGTATTCTGCTGGAATACGAAGATGGCTATCGTGAACAGGTGATTGATTTCGTTCGAAATCTGAACATTGCAAATCTTCCGGAAATCGAACCCGATACCGAATATCAGCTGCAGGCTCTTGATACGGATTTCAAGAATAAGCTCGCGTTCATGATTGCGCGGCGTTACTTGGCCAAGTTGTTTATTCCGGCTCCTATCCGCACGGTGCACCTGATTTACAGGGGCCTCAAGTTTGTGGCTAAGGGCTTGAATTGCCTTGGTGAAGGAAAGCTTTCTGTCGAGGTGTTAGATGGAGCCGCTATCGGAGCGAGCATCCTGCAGCGCAATTACGAATCGGCGGGAACCATTATGTTCTTGCTGAACGTAAGTAGCCTTTTGGAAGATTATACTAAGGCGCGTACCCGCACCGCCCTTACTGCAAGTCTTGCCGTGAAGGTGGACAAGGTGTGGGTTGTTCGCGATGGTGTCGATGTTCAGGTGCGCATGCAGGACGTTCAGGTGGGCGACCTTGTGCGTGTGCGTTCCGGCAGCATGATTCCGGTGGATGGAACCGTTACCGAAGGCGATGCCTTTGTGAACGAAGCGACCATGACGGGCGAATCGCAGGCGGTTCATAAGACGGTCGGAAAGTCCGTTTTTGCGGGCACCATCGTAGATGAGGGCTCGATTGTCGTGTCGGTGCGTGCCGTGAGTGGCAATACCAAGATTCAGAAGATTATCGAGCTTATCGATCGCTCCGAGGACTTGAAGGCTTCTATCCAGAGCCGTGCTGAACGCTTGGCTGATGGTATTGTGCCGTTCAGTTTCCTCGGTTTCGGGCTCACGCTCTTGTTTACCCGCAACATCACTAAGGCCGTCTCGATTCTGATGGTGGATTATTCTTGCGCCATCAAGCTTTCGACCCCGATTTCGGTGATTTCTGCGCTGCGCGAAGCCGCTGACCGCAACATGACCGTGAAGGGCGGCAAGTACCTGGAAGAATTTGCGCTTGCCGATACCATTGTTTTCGACAAGACAGGAACTCTCACCAAGGCGGAACCGAAACTTGAACGTGTTATTCCGTTCGGAAACCGCAGCGAAGACGAAATCCTTCGCATCGCCGCTTGCATCGAGGAGCATTTCCCGCATAGCATGGCGCGCGCCATTGTGCGCGGGGCTGCCGAAAGGGGAATCGACCACGAAGAAGAACACGCTGACGTGAAGTACATTGTGGCACATGGAATCGCGACGACTCTCGATGGCGAACGCGCTGTTATCGGTAGCAAGCATTTCGTAGTCGAAGACGAAAAAATCGCGGTGGGCGAGGCGGAACAGAAAAAGATTGACGAACTCGCCGGAGCCGCTTCTGTGATTTACCTAGCCATTGGCGGAAACCTTGCGGGCGTACTTTGCATTAGCGACCCTCCGCGTGATGAAGCTGCCGAAGCGGTTCGCATGCTCCGCGAACGCGGAATCAAGCATGTGGCGATGATTACTGGCGATAGCCAGAAAGCTGCTGAACGTACAGCTCAACTTTTGGGCATTGACACCTTCTTTGCGCAGGTGCTGCCCGAAGACAAGCACCGCTATGTGGAACAGATGAAGGCGGAAGGCCGCCGCGTGATTATGGTGGGCGATGGAATTAACGATGCGCCCGCCCTTGCCGCCGCGAATGTGTCGGTTGCTATGAGTGACGCCAGCGATATTGCCCGCGAAACGGCAGATGTGACGCTCCGCAGCGAAGATTTGCGCGATCTCGCCGAACTCCGTACGTTGAGTACGCTGCTTATGGAACGTATCCAGGCGAATTACCGCTTTATTGTGGCCTTCAACACGTCGTTACTGGCGGCAGGCTTCTTCGGTTTCTTGGCGCCCTCGACCTCGGCCTTGTTGCACAACCTCTCGACCATGGGAATCTGTGCCAAGAGCATGACGCCGTTGAAGCAGAAATAGCCTCGAAATCTATAAAATCTCGTCAAAAGGTGGTGTTGTACCACCTTTTTCGTGTTGTTTACGGATGCATTCTTTTGCGACGCTATTTGTCGCAGTCACAGGCTATTTTTAGTGAATAACGGATTTCACTAAAAAACTCCAAAAGGGAGCTCCAATGACAAGGATTCTTTCACGCGCACCGCGGTGGGATATTCTCCAAAATTTCTACCGCGACTTCGATAACGGTCGCAAGCGCGGTTGTGTCGAGAAATGGAAAAAGGAAAAGCCCCAAAACAGGCTCGAACAGGAACTTTTCGAAACCAGAATCCACACCGAATTCTTGAATGACCGCTACAAAAAGCTGAACAAGGAATTCCGCTGGACCTACTCGAACATGAAAAAGCTCATCGCGCTCGACCAGCGTTTCCGGGAATTACATCGAAGTATTGCCCGCACCTTCGAGGCAACCAAAAGGGACATCGCCGCACTCACCGCGCAAAATCACAAGTGGTACAGGGAATACGAACTCGAATCGGAAATCTGCCCTGCGAACGACTGGGATATTCCCGGCGAACACGAGTACATCAGCGATCTGCTATTCTGGTACGCAAACTGGGGTTCCATCAATACCTGCTCCAACACGAACGAACACTATTCCGAACGCCACAAAGTCTACCTCGTCCCTGCTTGGAAACAATTGCAATTCATTGACAAGTTCGTCAAAGACGATGTCACCTGGGAACTCGACTCGCTCCTCTACGACAGCGAATCAAGCCTCTACACCTTCCACGACATGGTCCACATGAAACCGGAACAATTCGAAGTGAGCTACACATTGAGATTTTAAACAAAAGCGAGGTGCTATGAGAAGACGATACATTTATCAGTTGGCGGCAACGATACTGCCGAATGGGCTGGGCTACGACACCGTTGACCATGACCTGGGAATTTTCACGTCGCTACGCACCGCCAAAAAAGTTCTGCGGGATTACGTCAAGGGCGGAGATTTCTATTGCCCGGTCTATAGTTTTTCCATCATGTTCCTGCCCGTCAATGACGATTTGGAGTATGAATCTGAACGGCAAATCAATGTCTATTCGCCCGATGGCAAATTACAACTTTCGGAATACAACATGATGTCTTGTAACGGGGCTTGGAGCAAGAATCTGAATATAGATCTTCGCGCCGTCATCGACATTGGCCCCGGCAAAAAGCCGTATTTCACGCTGTACAACCATTGGCGCCGAGGACTCGCGACCAAGTGTGCACGCATCTCCTTTCTAGAACCCAAATACGAATTGGGCTCCTCGTACAACAAATCCATTTGGTTCCTGAACGATGTTGAGAAAAAGATGCTCATGAAGTTCCTGAAAACAAAATGCAGAAGCATCTTTAGCGACAAGTGCACGAACAACTGGATGAGCGTCATCGGGGCATTCAACAACGAAGTCAAAGGCGATGATGACAGCCGCATCCTGCCCTACGATTTACCCATCCCGAATTACAACAAATTGGAACCGTAAATATGCCTGTACAGATTAACGCATTAGAGTTACAGAAAATTCTAGAAATTACTCCAGCATCACAAAATATCATGCTTACGGGGAAGCATGGTATTGGAAAATCGCAGATTTTGGAGAAATTCTTTGCCGAACGGGGTGAAAAAGTTGTCATTCTTTTCCTTGGTCAGATGAGTGACCCAGGCGATTTGATTGGGCTCCCGCGACTTGACGAAAAAACGGGCAAAACGTATTTTATGCCCCCATATTGGTTCCCGACAGACGGGACTCCAGTCGTTCTCTTTTTAGATGAACTCAATCGTGCCCGTCCAGAAGTATTGCAGACGATTATGGATTTGACGCTAAATTGTACGCTTGCAGGTCGCAAACTTCCTGAAGGTTCTCGGGTCATCAGCGCGGTCAATGACGGTGAGGAGTATCAATTAACCGACCTCGATCCCGCTTTAGTAAGTCGTTTTAACATCTACAATTTTCTGCCCACTGTTCAAGAATGGTTGTTGTGGGCGACAAAAGCAGGCTTAGATAAGCGTGTACTTGACTTTATTTCAAGATACCCCGAAATGCTTGACGGAAAGGAATTCTCGCGAGAAGATCAAGGACTAGAAAAATCTCCTGACCGAAGAGGTTGGGAGCGAGTGTCTAAAATTTTGCAGCAAAACGAAGCGGAACCACTGTTAAAGACCGTTGTTGCGGGAATTATCGGAATGCCTGCGGCATCAAAGTTCTTCGCATTCTTTAATCAAAAACTTTTGCCAAATGCAAAGGAAATATTGCTTGGATCCTTCGCGAACATCAAATCAACTCTGAAGAAATGCACAACTCCAGAATTAGCGACCATCAACGAGGAATTATTCCGCTTTATAGAAACTAAGGGCTTCGCAGAAAATGACGAAAGTGTGGTCTCAAAGAATCTGTTGGCATATTTTTCTTTTCTGACAGACACGAAAAAACGAGAGGCTCAGGCTCATTTTGCCAATCAGTTTTCATCTTCGCAATATCCCACTGCAATGACATTCATCATTATGCATTGTCCTGAATTGTTCAAAGAAATAACGTCATTCGTAAAATCAATATGACCGCTATTGAAAGAATCAAGAAAATAAGTGAAGAGTGGTTCTTGACGGAACCTCTACTTTTTGTCGCATACTGTAGCCATGAATTATGCGAGAATTCTGAGATAAGTGTTCCTATGCGAACTGGAAATCGAAAAATTGAGTTTTCGCCTCAAATTCTTGACAAAACATCTGACGAAATGTTGGAGGAATATTTGAAAATTGAAATATTCCGAATACTACTAAAACACCCCTACCAACGGCAGCCCCCTTTTGCACAAAAGGCTTTGCTTGCCATGGCGAGTAATGTTACTATTGCCGATGTTTATGAAGTTCCGAAAGTAATTAAAGATCAAATGAGTGGAACAGAATATTCTTTGCCAACTGGTTTATGTTTTGAAGAATACTACTGTCTATTAAAAGAAAATCCCTCGACGAAAACAAATGGGGCAAATTTTGGAGACCATGCAGAAAAAAAGCAATCGCAAAGTGAAAATAGTGAATATGAAATCAATTCCAATGAAAAGGGAAACGGTAAAGTAGAATGCGGCTCGAATGAAAATCTGCAAAATATCCACAATGCACAAATAGCGGGACTTTGGGAAGAAGACGATGAATCTTGCTGCGCTATAAATGACTTAATTGAAGTCGCTTTGGCGAATAATACGTGGGGCACTGTTCCCGGTCAAATGCAGAGCCTTATTAAGGTGAGCCTAAAAGTGGATATGGATTACCGTAAAATGTTAAGTACATTTAAAACTTCGGTAATTTCAAGCAAGCGATATCTTACGCGGATGCGGCCTAATCGTCGTTTCGGATTCAATGCAATGGGAAATCGTTATAAACTGGCGACAAATTTGCTCATTGCTATTGATGTAAGCGGTTCCGTAACAGATAGAAGCATTTCTTTCTTTTTGTCGGTACTCAATAGATTTTTCAAGTATGGTGTCGAAAAAGTGGATGTCCTCCAATTTGATGCAAATATTCAAGGTGACATAAAGCCTTTTAAAAAGGCCTGCAAAGCTATTGAAGTTGTAGGGCGAGGAGGAACAAGTTTTCAGCCGGCTGCGGATTACTATTGCGCCCATCCGGAATATGACGGGTTGATTTTCTTTACCGATGGATACGCCAAACTTCCCGTTTACAAAACTAAGCGCCCTATTGATGTATTGTGGGTCCTTTGTAGTAAAAATGCGTATAAAGATAACTGCGGATGGATTAGAAAATTAAAACGGAACCGAGTCACTTACATACCGAGGAATGAATGAAATAAGTGCAAAATCCTATAAAACTGGAAGAGGCAAAGGAAGAGAAAATTGTGGATGTAATGGAGCAGAATATCAATGCCGTCATTCCGCAAATGATGGCTTCTGCTGGGTATATATGGAACCTATATTATGACGTTACAAGAAAACATTATGTGTTACAGGTGAAATTGAAAAGACGAAAGATGATTGAGATTAACCTTAACGAAAATAATTTTCTGACAATAATTCCCGAACAGTTGACTATTATCGCTCAAATTTATCAGGTGTTTGAAAAAGTCCCCTTTGCAGTGAACATTAGGAATTGTGGCCGAAACATCGATTGGAAAACAGGGAATACGCGGATTTAATATGGTGAACAAAATGTATTCCATGTTGGAGTAATTTTCTTGAGTTTTTGGAGGAAAATAAGTATAGATTTAGAAGAAAAAGAGGTGCTACCATGCTTTATAGTGTCAATTTCAATAAAGACAATATAAATTCCTTCGTTAATTCCGATGAGGATGAACAGAAAAAAGAATTAATAACGGAGAAACTCAAAAAATTGAAGACTATACAAAGTCTTTCTTTTGAACAATTAACAAATCGAATGAAAGAAAAGGAAGTTGTCAAAGTTGTTAGCTGCTATTATGGTATAAATCAATTAAATGATTTCTTAAAAAATTTAACCGGGAGAAATCGGTCTACTGATGTTATTCTTTGTGCAACTGGAGTCTCTAAGGAAAATTGGGATGTTCAAGTGAAAGCGTTATTAGATGATAAAATGGGCGTTCGATTGGGACAACGGCAAAATGTTTACTTGTATACGAAATTTGCTTTATTGCATTCTAAAATCTATTTCTCTAAAAGTATTCGCTATTCATCTGCTTATGGGGCTACATGCCTTTTGGGAAGCGCCAATCTTAGTCAAAATGCATTTGAATGCAACGAGGAAATTTTAGCTGATATATATGATGATGAAACAAAAAATGCTGTTGAAAACTATATAGATTTCATTTTAAGTGATAAAGACAACCTTATTGATATTAGGGCTTTGCAAAACCAAAAACGAAAGGAAGGGGCAAACTTTAAACTTGATTTGACAAATTACGGACAACAAACAACAAGTGTGTTAGATTGCTTGTTGTCTGGCTATTTGGCTTTTAAGTGCAGTCGTAATTTTTCTTTAGGTTTTTCGAATGACGATTGGAGAAAGGAAATCAATAATACTACAGAGAACACTGAATATATAAAAAATCAAAAAACTCTTGATATGGCCGCTGTTTTGGGTGTCGAGGGGTTAGATGAATTTAATGATGATTCAGAGGAAGAAAAAAAATCAGACTCAACATCACAAAAGAAACATCGTATTTCAATAAGAGCAAATTCAATAGAAACATGCTTTGGATATTGGGTTCCTCAAGAAGCTATTGCTAAAATATATTCTTTAATAAAAAATCCACAAAAAGAGGATGATTACAAAAAAATTAAAGAGGTGATTAAAGGAGCGCTTGAAAACAATCAAAAAAAACTAACAGATGACGTGCATAAAAGGTTGATGAAAGCTTTTGATGATGTCGGATTGGCTGAATCAAGGAGAGATTATTTTGAAGCTAAAATTGTTGATCATATAGAAACAAAGTTGCGTTACTATGAAAAAAATAAGAGTCTCTACCTTTCTGGCTGTTATTTTATTACGCCCATGCCGAATTTCTTTGAAGATCCTACCACTAAATTGGAGTTCCTAGATTCTTTTTGGGAGAATGTACAATTTAGAAGAGATTCAAACTATATTGCTAAAAATATATATAATCTTTTTAAGGGAGATGGCGATGAAATGATGGATTTGTCTAATGAACTGAATGAAGTTTGGGATTAATCATTAGTCTTTGTTAACTTTAAAGCGGCAACCAAGGTAATCTTGGTTGCCGTTTCGAAAATAGCGAGCACTCAAGGAACTAATTTATATAAATAGTGACCACTTTTCTCGGCTTAACGAAACAATCACAAAGCATATTGTCATCTTTACACTCATAAGCCATCGCTTCGCCCGTTTCCATAAGGCTCTTTAGGCTCTCAAAAATGAGCCACATCTCTTTATGATATGTCGTGATGGCATACACGAGATTCTTTGGGTTGATGGATGCTACTCTAATTTTTTCGTTTCTGTAAAGCATGTCCTTGATATTCTGCGATTTTCCATTAGCCAAAAAATGGAAATGAAGAATATATTCGTTTTGTCTTTGCATAGCCGACTTCATCGGATTCGTTTCAATCATAAAAGACCCCTTTATATAAAGTTACACAACTAGCATCTATTTCATAAAATAAATGCTATCCTATATTGAAACGCTATATTGATTTTAACGAGTTGTCGTTAAATATGTTTGTATTTTAATATGTTTAAAGCAGCTAATTGTTGCTTAATATACAAAATAGAAAATTTTTATTAAAACTACAACAGTAATAATCATTTTTTTTCGTAACGTCTCTATTTGTCGCGTAGAGTATGTATTTTGAAGATGTCTATTCACTTCTCCAACCTACTCTATGCATAATCATTCAGAAAATTCCGCCAAGTCCAAATCCGACGCTTGTCATAATTTCTGGCAGCCGCTTGTCAAGAAGATTTATGCCTGCAATACCGACGGAATCTTCCCGGATAAGGATGGTGTTTATGCGGCTTTTGTTCGCTTGCAAAAGACGCGGCCAAATGGAGGCTTCGAAATTTCTTATAAGCAAGAATCCAGGGGCTATCGCGAATGCGATAAGACGCAGGCCATCTGCATTTCGAAATCTTTTGAGGGGCGGGGATCTATCGGCCTTATCGTGAATTGCGAGGCCGAGTTTTTAAGCATTCATTTTGAGTATGCGGATATAGAAGCGTTCAACGTCCCTTTTCGGCGCTGTCAATGTGACCTCGGCGCCACTCTCGATAATTTCGCAAATTTCATCGAGGAATTTCCAAGTTACTGCGAACAGTCTTCAAGAATCATAACCGAGATCGAAAAAGAGCGGAAGCTGGAAGAAATCGCACGGGATACAATCCGTGCGACGGTTTCGCACATTATGGAATCTTCAAAGTACTCCTGGAATTTGACCGAAAATGAAAATACCTTTTCGCTAGAAGTCTCAATTAATGACGAATACACCGTCGAAATGGATTTCAACACTCAAAATTATCTAGAACGAATCCCGGCTTTGCAAGGTATCTTGAAACAAACGGAAAACTTCTTAAAAGAAATTCCGCTCCCGATAACGATTCAGTTACAAGAAAAATCTTGAGGTGCAAAAATTTCCTCCTTTAATTGTTGTTCCCCTTGACAATCGTCATCCATGAATTTATATTTGTAGTGAACAAGTGTGTAGTCTCGTCTTTTTTGCATGTAGACGAGAAGGAGTTTAGATGAAGAACGATGTAACGGCGATTGCCAAATCCGAATTTTCCCTGATAGACGAAAATATGCTCAAGTCGCGGATATATACAATTCGCGGGCTCAAGGTCATGCTTGATGCCGACTTGGCGGAAATTTATGGATATAGTACGAAGGCTTTTAACCAACAGGTTAAGAATAATATCGAAAAATTTGATGAAGACTTTCGATTTCAGCTGTGTAGAAATGAATACCGTGAAATTCTAGGGTCAAAATTTTTGACCCTAGAACAGGGAAAATATTCAAAAACAAGCCCTTACGCCTTTACTGAGCAAGGCATTTACATGCTTATGACCGTTCTTAAAGGTGAGCGAGCGACGGCGCAAAGCAAGGCTCTTATCCGTCTTTTTAAGCAGATGAAGGACTACATCATTGCGGAAAATCGGAATTTATTGGGTTATGACGGCATTGCCCAAATTGCCGTGCAAACGGAACGGAATACCAAGGATATTGCGGACATTCAGTCCGACCTTCAGAAGGTTATGGAAAATTTTGTCGATCCTTCGACTTTCAAGCATTTCTTGATTTTGGATGGGCGGAGGCTGGACGCTGATGTCGCCTATACGCAAATTTACGGTATGGCGAAGAAGTCCATCACGATTATCGATGACTATGTCGGTGTAAAGACGCTTGACCTGCTGCGCGGAATCGCCAAGGGCGTTTCCGTAACGATCTATAGCGATGAAAATGGTTACGAATCACTGACTGAACAGATTCAGAAGGATTTCTTGAAGGCGCGCCCTGATGTTAAATTCAATAAGAAAGAAACGAAAGAAAAATTCCACGACCGCTATATCTTTCTGGACTACGGATTAAGAGGAGAAAAACTTTTCCACTGCGGCGCTTCAAGTAAAGATGCGGGCAACAAAATCACTACCATCATGCAGATTGAAAACACGGAAATTTATCATGTTTTGGTGGAAAAATTATCCGTCAAGCCTCAGTTATGATTCTGTACGGTTTCTTCAATTCCTTTATGCGGCGGATGTTTTCGCCGGTGCCTTTGCTTTTTCCGTCCCAAACCATGAGAGCCGTATCGCAGTCTTGCGCCATTTGGATGTCTTTCACATACTGGAATGCGTTTCCTGTAAGGCCTTTGGCGGCTTCTGCGCAAGAACGCACTTTTGCACCTGTAACATAGTTGTTCCTTGGCGTTTCACCGCTGCAATAAATGGTCACGTTACCGCACCCTTTGGATTCCAAATACTTTTGTACCGCAACGTCAACGCCGTAACAATCTCCTACAAGAAATTCTGTACCCAGGGCAATATGTTCGTCAAGTAAAGATTTCACTTCTTCGGACAATGCCGAAATTGACTTTGAACCGGAGATGAAAACTTTCATCAGCCCTCCTTTTTTATATAGAAGAATCGGTTAAGTTCGTGGTCGGTTCCGATGGTTTTACCATAGCAGATAAGAACCCACGGGTTTGGCCACGCCTTGTCAATGGCGTCTAAGAAGGCTTTTTCCATTTCTACGGCTCTTTTGTCAAGATCCGTGGCGTCGACAACGATGTCGATGTGGGCAAGGAGCCCTTTATGTTCGGTAAGCCGCGAAAACGCCTCTAAATTGTTTTCCTGGATCTCGTTCCCATTGTTCGCAAGAATGTAGCCTGCGATATATTCCCACATCTCGTTCCGTTCTTTTTCGTCTGCATACGAACGCTTTACTAGCGATTTCAAGTCGTTGTATTTTTGTGTCGATGTCATAATAGTGTTCATATTTGAACTCCTTATTTTAATTTATCTTCAGAATTTAGCAACTTCATCAACTCTATTAGTCGAAATTCATTTCTTGAAAAATGATGGTCTTGCCCTGGCACAACCACAACGTGCATGTTTTCACGTTCGTGGAGCTTGAGAAGGCCTGCTAAATGTGTCGAAGGGTCAAGACTTCCGAAAACGAATATCATCATGTCGCCATCAAACGCCTTGGCGCTACGGCATATCCTAGTTGTGTTTATCATGAGCGGAGGGTTCACCAATAGAAAACGGCTGATTTCTGGGAACAGCGCTCGGCCTATGCACCCGATGGATGCGCCCATCGACATTCCCATAAAATAGATTTGTGTCTGCCCGCTAATCTCAAATTCAGATTTTACCACTTCGGCAAATTGAATCATTTGGATTATGTCCGATGATGGAGTAGATGCGCAAACTACCGAAAACCCGTACAGGTCCCGCATTTCGCAAGCGAGTTTCAAGTACTTGTTGCGATACCCGTAAATGGAACCATCTTGTCCAGCTTTTATCAGCAGAATTTTCTGTCGATTGCCGCCGAAGATGAATCCGTAATCAACTTGATTTTCTCCATCGCCCAAAGATTTAATTAAATCGAATTGCATTGTGTACCCCTATATGGTTTATTTAAAAGACAATCCTTAAATCCGTTTTCCATCTTAAACTTTCTGTTCAGCAGGAGCTCAAGGCGTTTCTCGTCCCGCTTTCGGCAATTGACTTCGTGCAGCATGAGAATTTTTTGTGTAACCATTTTGGGGGAAGGCAATTCAAAATGGTATGTTCGAGTAGGATATATTGAAGAATCGTCATCAATATAATTTGGTCTGATGACAACAAATTCTCCTTCTTTACCGTCAACATGCTTCCATAGAAAATTATCAAAATCAAGCGAATTAGTCGTATTTACAGCATATATCCAATTGATAGATAATCTCTTTGATTCAGCAATCCAATCGCAGTGGATTATATACTTGGCATTCTTTGGAATATCCAATCCCATCATATACGGAAACGAGACTGTTTCCTCTAATGAAGATAACTCGTATTTTAATCGAGAACAAAATACACCATGATAACAAGCCTCATCCGCTTTACTAGATAGAATTAAATATGTACCTGCGGGAACTTCATCTCCTGATAGCGAAAAATTCGGAGATTTCTGAGCAAGAGCCAAAAACATCTCCAGTTTCTGTACCGTGATTGTTTCTGCCCAATTCCATAATTCAACGAACATCGAAAACAATCGATTGTGTTTCTCGCCATCAAATGCATCGCTTTCAAATAAGACTATTTCATCTTCAAAGTAACCCACCGAATAGCTGTCGTTATATTTTTTCACGAGCGTCATGCCATATCTTCTTTGCGGAAGAAGAAATAGGCTCATGTCAACGCATCTGCAGTGACGAACTTCGACGTTTTTCGTGGAAATCAATTGTCTCAATAGTTTCCAATCGACATTGTTTGAAATGTCCGTCAATATCCGCAATTTCCCAGCGCCAACCGAAAGTGTCATTCCTGCAGAGTAATCAGGATGAACGGGAGTATTTTCTTTGCCGGGTGTAGATAAGGTTCCCAAATTTAGGCTAGGAATGCAAATCCTTCGTTCTTCGTCATCCTTCGTGAAAAATTTTGCCAATCGACTGCAGGCGTCATCATCTACACAGATATTCATAATGTCCCCTTTTTTGCTACGATAAATGCTGTCGTAAATGTTTAATACATCACGGTATTACCTCGCTCCATTTTACGAAACATGTTTCCTTGAGCGAGTCGGCAAATGCAGCGTCCGTTTGGAATTTCTTGGTTAGCGCATTTTCGATTTTCTTGGTGTATTCTTCGAAATGAAAATCAAATACATCCATTGCCATATAGATATTCTTGCTGTAGTAGCGTTTGGGGCGTGGGTAAGTATCCGCAACGGACGAATCTTTGTCCCATTTTTGAACAATGGAAAAGCCATGCTCCGGGTAATAGGATTCAAGGGTTTCGTCTATTTCTCGGATGGGATTGTTTCCGAAAACTCGGAAGGTTTGGTCGTGTTTGATATGTTTCGTCTGTGTGTCCATGTGGCAAATGACGATTTGTTCCGCATCTTTGGGAATCTTGATGCCCACGAAATAGGCGAAACTATAGATGTCGGAGTCACCACGTTCTATTTCGCCGCTGAAGATGCTACGGTTTATTGCGCTTTCATCCCGTTCCTCCCATAATTCAGAATCATCCTTTTTCCCCTCAGGCAAAAGGAAATAGGTGTGTTGCAGGAGTTCTTTGTCAGAATCTTCTCTATCGTCGCCCCATAGCCTGTTAAAATGCTCAATCTTTTCACCCGTAATCGGTTCGGCATCTTCCCAAAAGCTATCGAATAATCTTTGGAATGGTTTGTAATCTGTGGTTTTCGTGGCAATGGAATTGTCTTCGAAATCATCATAAGAACCGTCGCAAGGTGTTGGGCTCACGATGCTGAAGGCCTGCTTTTCTCCAAGATGAACGAATAGAAGCATATTCAGATTTTGGATATGTCTGATTTCGATATCAGAATATTGCAAAAAGTCCCAAAGTGTGCTCCAATTTGGATTGTTGAGGACATCCGTCAAAATCCGGATTTTAGAACCTTCTTCAATTCGACTCATCTCTAACGAATCAGGATCATCAGGGTCTTCGTCATCTTCGTCTTCAATGAATGATGTGTAACCGTCAAAAAGCCCTGGGACATTATCATTCAGCGATGGAAGCGCCACGAGGCGTTCCCCGTTGTTGGCATCCCAAAAGTCATGCATCAGGTTCATCAGGGGGTTGCCTTCGTAAACCTTGCCGTCAACTTTCTTTGCATTTTTCATGTTTGCGCTCCTTATTTTGATATATCATCAAAATAGGTTTTTACTGCGACAAATAATGTCGTGTTTGAAGGCGTGAAAAAAAACGCATTAGGCGGGCATGATAAGTAGAAGCCATTGTTTTTGCGAGGCTCTAGAATGTTTTTTTGCTTTACCGCCAGGGGTTTTGGCGGTAGGTGCTGTCGAGGAAAAACGAAAAGTCGCGGAGCTTTTTGCGGAGCGAAATAGGTTTGATGACTTCGGCACTATCGGCGTATGAGAGTACCCAGCGGAAAAGAAGATCGTCGTTGAGAGCTTTCATCGTGACAAGTAGGCGACCATTGCGAAGTTTTTCCACTTTCATGGATCTTTGGAAAGGTCTTTCTTCAAGGTAGGCCTGCACATCATCCTTGAAAATGATTTCGACATCTTCGGCATTCGGGTCTTGCGGCCCAAAAATGGCAGAACCGAGCTGCACACGCTTGCGCAACATTTCAAGAGTCTTTGGGTTGTCCTGAAAGGTTTCCTTGGTGAGTTCGACCTTCTGAATTCGACGGAATTTGAGTGTATAAGTCTCGCCAGGATGCGACTGCGACTCGCAACCGATGTAGATTTCGCCCTGGTACAAGATGACCATCAGCGGAATCCGCATATGAGGGATATTCCCAGTTTCGCTGATATAGGTGACGAGGATTTTTCGGCGTTCGTGAATCGCCCGCAGAATCACCTTGAGTTTTTCGCTGGAATCTTCCTCGAACATGGGAGGGGTTCCCGCAAAAAGAATTCGCGAATTCAGGTCTTGAGCGAGCTGTTCCACGGCCTTTTTTTCGTTCGAAGGCAGACTTTTCTGGATTTTTTCAAGCAGATCCGTGACAGTCTCGCTTGCGGCGGGGTACATATTCGCGATGCGCTGCAGGAACACGAAATGCAGCATGGTGTTTTCAAAATTCGGGAACAACAGGTTGTCCGCCGATTTAATTGCAGATTGATAAAGGTAGGCTCGTCGGTCGCCGCTCACGCGGATATAGGCGCCTCCATTAATGGAGGCAAGGAAATTCATATCTCGTTGCACATTGCGACGCTCGTTTTCAGGAATCTCCAATGCGGCCATCAAATCGTTGATGGTGTAGGCTCTGCTCGGATTCGAAATCAGGAGCGCAAAAAGCTGGACGGTGCGTTCGCCGCGGGTAATTTCTGCCATAATAAACCTCTAAAACTTAATATATCTTATTACTGCGACAAAAGATGTCGCGATGCTTCTGCTTTTGCGTTTTTTTGGTGAAAAATGTAGGACAACTTGAATAGTAAACAAAAATGCCCCTGCTCAGAGCTACTTGAGCGGGGGCACCTTTATTCCCAAAGAGACACAAAAGAGGGAATTGGATTTTTTGATTCAACCTAGCAAGCCCGCATCTGAATGCTATGGCAACAATCAGAGTTAGACTTGGCTAACTAAAAGTTAGATAAAACTAACTACAAAAACAAGGGCAAAATCGCGAAAATAATGTAAATTTTTTTTATAATATTAGTTTAATCTAAATAAATACGCTTCCTATAATAATTTTAGCCTTGCCTAATTAGATTTATTAAACTATATTAGCCGCGTCTAAATAAGGCTGGTTAAAATGGACCATACGAAACTAACTCAAAGTTTAGAAGACTACTTGGAAATGGTGCACATGTTGCGCTTGGCGAACGGGCTTGCCCGCGTCAAGGATATTGCGGCGGCTCTTGCCGTGAAAATGCCGTCGGTCGCAAAGGCCATGGTTGAACTCAAGAAGATGGGCCTTGTAAGGCAGGAACCCTACAGCGGTGTAGAACTCACCGAAGAGGGCGAACGCGTTGCCGCCATGATTTTGAACCGTCATATTCTTCTGAAGGGATTCCTGATTAAGCTGGGCGTGTCCGAGGCGATTGCCGATAAGGATGCCTGCAGTATGGAACATATTCTTTCGGCAGAAACGCTCGGTAAGATTGAAGATTTTGTGAAACCGTCGAATGCGATTGCCTCGGCAAAAGTTTCTTCGGTGAAAAAACTAAGGGTTGTCAAAAACACAAAGTAAACAGGAAGGCTCCGCTCAAGAGTTTTCCCGTTTTTATATGAGGATGATATGAGCTGTAATTGTGGTTGCGGCGGAAAGTCGCAAACGAAAAAGTGGAGTACCGAGCCCAAGTTCTCGGAACTCAAAAAGGGCGACAAGGTGGAAATCGTCGGCTATAACGAAGGCGATTCTCGCTACAAGTCCAAGCTTCTTTCGATGGGGCTTGTGCGTGGCGTTCAGATCGAAGTCTTGCAAGCTGCCCCGCTCGGCGATCCGATCGAAGTGGCCGTGCTTTCTTATAGACTCTCGCTCCGTAAAGAAGAAGCGAACGTGCTCAAGCTGAGGAGGGTATAATGGCTGCTAGAAAACTTTTGACGATTGCTATTGCCGGTAACCCGAACTGCGGTAAGACGGCTCTCTTTAACGCCCTTACGGGTGCCCGTCAGCATGTGGGTAACTGGCCCGGCGTGACTGTCGAAAAGAAAGAAGGTTATTTTGAACTGGGTGACCGTCAGATTCGCCTGGTGGACCTTCCGGGTACTTACGCTCTGTTCGCAAATGCCGAAGACGAACGCGCTGCTGTCGATTACTTGCTTAGCCGCGAAGCAAGCTTGATCATCAACATCGTCGATGCCACGAACCTGGAACGTAACCTGTTCCTCACGAGTCAGCTTGCCGATATGCATATCCCGATGGTGATTGCCGTCAATATGATGGATATCGCCGAAAATCGTGGAATCCAGCTGGATCTCGATGAGCTTTCTGACGTTTACGGCGTGCCGTGCATTCCGCTTTCCGCTGTGAGCGAAAAGAGCGTCACCAATTTCATTAGCCAGATGGGCCATGTGCTGGCATCTCCGATGCCGCTCCCGAAACAGATGGTTTATGGTGACAAGATTGAAGAAACCGTTAAGGTCTTGGAACCGAAGGTGGCTCCGGTCGCAAAGCTCTTGGATGCGGACGCTCGTTGGGTTTCGCTCATGTATTTGGGCAACCAAAACAGCTATGCCGACAAATTTGCCGAAGCTGGCGTGAAGATTAACAAGGCTGACGTTACAAAGATTCTTGGTGAAGAACCGGAATTTGCAATGGCCGAAAACCGCTATTCCATTTCGCACAATGTGGCTGGCAAGGCAATTGTCGCTGCACGCGAGAAGAAGACCTTCTCGGATAAGCTTGATGCTGTGCTTTTGAACCGCTGGGCGGCGCTCCCGATCTTCCTTGTCATCATGTATTTGGTGTTCTGGGTAGCAGTCACTATCGGTTCTGCATTCATTGATTTCTTTGATGTACTGTTTGGTGCAATTTTTGTGGACGGTCTCGGCTACGTGCTCACGGATGTTCTCCATGCGCCGGGCTTTGTGTCCGCTATTCTCGCCGACGGTATCGGTGCCGGTATCCAGACGGTTTCGACCTTCATTCCGGTCATCTTCTTCATGTTCCTGTGCCTTTCGTTCTTGGAAGACTCGGGTTACATGGCTCGTGCCGCTTTCGTTGCAGACCGCTTCATGAGATTCCTTGGCCTTCCGGGTCGCGCCTTCGTGCCGATGATGGTGGGCTTTGGTTGCGGCGTGCCTGGCATTATGGGCTCTCGCGTGCTGGAATCCAAGCGTGAACGTTTCCTCACCATCTTCTTGGTGCCGTTCATGAGCTGCGGCGCTCGCCTTCCTGTGTATGCGCTGTTCGCTGCTGCATTCTTTGGCAAGATGGCTGGCACGGTCGTGTTCCTGCTTTACCTTGCTGGTGTATTGTTCGCTGTTGCTTACGGTCTCTTCTTGAAGAAGTCCCTGTTCCAGGGCCAGGCCAGCAACTTTGTGATGGAACTTCCGCCGTATCACTTGCCCAAGTTCAAGTCCCTGATGATTCACTGCTGGCAGCGCCTGCGCGACTACATCTGGCGTGCTGGTAAGGTGATTACGCTTGCCGTTGCAATACTTGGCTTCCTCAACAGCTTCGGCATTGTGGAGAAGTCTGTGGACGAAAATGCTCCGGCCGATGAACCGGCAGGTTTTGAATTTACAGCCGGTAACGGGGATTCCGAAAATAGCTTGCTCTCTGTAATCGGTAAGGCGATTACGCCGGTGTTCGAACCGTTCGGTGTCGAAAAGGAAAACTGGCCGGCCTCTGTGTCCTTGTTCACGGGTCTTTTGGCCAAGGAAGCCGTTATCGGTACCATGAATTCGCTGTATTCTATGGCGGGTGAAAATGCAGAAGCTCCTGCAGAAGAGCCGAAGGCAGAAGAACCTGCTGCAGAAACTCCGGCTGCTGAAGCCCCGGCTCCGGAACAGGTTGCCGCTGTTGCTGACAGTGCCGCTGCTCCTGCAGAAGCTGCCGAAGCACCTGCTGAAGAAAAGGCTGAAGAAGAAAAGGTGCTTATCGCCGGTGTAGACGAATGCCCCGCCGAAGAAGAGGAAGAAGGTGGCGCTCCCGATATCAAGGGTGCCGTACTTGAAGCTCTCGGCTCGATTCCGGCAAATCTCTCTGAAGTCATCGGCTCGCTTACCGACATTCTCGGAACCGCCGGTGAATTGGAAGGCCAGGAAGCTGCCGAACTCAAGAAAGAAACTCTCGACAAGATTACTGATGCCAAGGTGCTGACCTGCGAAGAATTTGCTGCCATCGCTACCTTCGGCGAAGAAGAAGAGGATGAAAAGACCCGCGAAGCCGTGTTCGAAAAGCTCGCTGCTGCTGGCATCACGCTCGACGAAGACGAAATGGGTGCTCTCGAAGAAGGCGACCTTTCCGAAACCGCCGACATCTACGCTAACCTCCGCTCTTACTTCCACAATCCGGATAAGAACGGTAACCCGGTGGATGGCTTTAACTGGCAGGTGTTCGCATTCCTCATCTTTATCTTGCTCTATGTACCTTGCCTTGCTGCAATGGGTGTCGTAGCCCGTGAAATCGGCCTCGGCCTTGCTATCCTTATGGCAACGGTTCAGACGATTCTTGCTTGGGCTGTGGCTGTTCTCCTTTACCAGGTGCCGGTTGGAGGCGATACCAAGTGGATTGTTGCCGCTATCGTGGCTCTTGTGGGTACGGGAATCTTCCTCAAACTCTTCGGCATGAAGGCTAATAAGGAAAAGAGATTCGAAGACTAACCTTTTAGAATCAAGAACCATTAAGGGCTGGTAGGCCCAAAACCTGCCAGCCCTTAATTAAAAAGCTTGAATTAGATTTGTCTAATTTGTGAAACTAAACTGAAACATCTTGGCACGCATTTTGCAATAATAGCACACAGAAGGCGATAGCCAAGCGTTTTTGTAGCACTATTTGTAAAAAACCTGACGGAGTGTTACAAAAACAGAAAATAAATCCGTCAAGGGAGAGAAAAATGAAGAATCGTTTGACGTCTAATCTTTTGTTCGGCCTTGCCGCCGCTTCCTTCTTTGCAGTGTCTGCATTTGCTCAGGAAGCCGCCCCTGCCGCCGAAGCCCCCGCTGCAGCCCCTGTTGCTGAAGCTCCTGCTGCAGCCCCTGCTGAAACTCAGGCCGCTCCTGCTCAGGAAGCCCCTGTCGTCGCTCCGGCACAGGAAACACCGGCTGAACAGCCTGTCGCTGCCGCTCCTGCTGAAGAAGAAAAATCCGCTGAATCTGCTCCTGCTGAAAATACAAACCCGGGCGAAGTGGCCGACGCTGCCGGTAACGCTTTCGACATGCTCAAGGCCAGCATGAGCGAAGGTACTTCTGAAGCCAAGATGGAAGTTAAGTATAATGGCGAAGTTGAATTTGACATCTACACGGGCAATGTCTTGGAAGATGAAGACCTGAACCATTCCTATGCTTCTACCTTTGACCTGAATTTTGAAGTCAAGTTCAATGAAAAGTGGTCTGCTTTCGTGGGTCTTGAAGCCGATGGTGAAACGACGGATCCGTTTGCCATTTACAATGGTGCCTACATTCAGTATCAGCCGGCTGAATTCTTCGCCGTCAAGCTGGGTGACCTGACCTTCTCGGAAGGTGCATTTGTTGCCTACTATGACTACGATGATCCTGCTGACAATGCTGCTGGCATGAAGGAACATGATATCCGTGGTTTTGAAATTGACTTGGCTGGCTTTATTCTTGGCTTTGGCTTTGGTCGTGGCGGTAACGACTGGGCCGACGAAGATGGTGCCAAGGTTTACGATGTCCACGCCGCTTACGAATTCGACTATGCCGGTCAGCACTTGCGTCCGTATGTGGACTACAAGAGCTTCCAGACCACTCAGCATAACGAACTCCATGCCGGTGTAGAAGCGGGCCTCTCTCTCGGTGGCTTTGGCTTCAGGGCTGTGTATGGTTTCCATGCTGATTACCTGATGGACGACGGTGATGTCGTGGAAGGTCAGGACTGGACTTCTACTGCCCACGCCTTCTTGGTTGAGCCGACTTTCGAAGTGGGTATGTTTGATATCAAGACGACTGCCTTCTACGCCCTCATCGACAGAGGTGATGCAGCCGAGGATGCTAGCGACCTTGATAACGGCGAAATCCCGGAATACTTCTTCCTGTACGCCGAACCGGCTTTCAAGTTTGCTGAATTCATCAAGGTTGGCATTCCTGTAGAATACCACACGCACACTTTGGATGATGATGACGATACCGCTGCTACGTTCGATGTCGGTGCCCGCGTCTACATCACTCCGGTCGAAAACCTGGAAATCACCGCTTTCGGCATGGTGGATGTTGCCGTGCAGGATAACGAAGACGATGACGCTCTGCGTTTCGGTCTTGAAACGGTGTACAGCTTCTAATTACCTCGCATAATGCGCAAAAAGGGGACTGTGGCGTTTTGCCGCGGTCCTTTTTTTATGTGAAGGGGAATGGCGGGCTTATTTCCCCTTCATACTTGCCTGGATTTTGGCGATGACTTCTTCTGGCGTCACGAAATTCAAAACGCTGAAAGCCGTCATTTCATTACCCATGTCCTTGAACGAGGCTCCAAAGTGATAAACCGTATCATCCACAAGCAAAAATCGATCGTGAATAGTGCGCATGGTCTTCAGTTCTAAGTCGGGATATTGCTTATTGTGCATGTCCTTGGCTGCCTTAAATTCGGGAGTGATACGTGCGGAATAAATGACAGCCTTAACATCTTTCGCACGCATTGCGGCAAATTTTAAAACCTCGAGATTTGCATATGGATCGATAAACACCACGGACCGCTTCGCGGATTTCACCAAATCAGCAATCAGAACAAGTCCGTCAAACCGAGTTCCTGTCGCAAGGATGCCTCCTGTGGGTGTTTGGACGGCTTTGACAAAGAAATCAATATGTTTTTCAACGGTCGAAAGACGATTGTCCACATTTTCGAGTTTCGTTCCCTGGTTTTCAATTAATTGCCGTTGTTCCTGAAACTGATTGGCGATCTGCATTCCAGTCGCAACCATTCGTTGATTTACGGCATAACCTTTGAGCATGTAGTCTTTCAGGATTTTATTTGCCCACTGGCGAAAACGTGTTCCTGCAATGGACTTGACTCGATAGCCGACGGAAATGATGACATCTAAATTATATAGGACGACTTCCGAAGATTGTGTTTTCCCTTTGATTGCGCCATGCGGAGTGGTATGTGCAAAATTTGCACATACCACTTTGGAATCTAATTCGCCTTCATTGAACGCGTTTTTGATTTGCTTTGCAATAACGGAACGATCTCTCTCGAATAATCGTGCCATCTGTGCCTGCGTGAGACAGACCGTCTCGTTTTCAACGCGCACCTCCAAGCGGACTTCACCTTCCGGCTGGTAAAGGACGATTTCACCAGAATCCGATTTCGCAATCGGATTCAACGAATCTCCATTTTCCTTGGTTTTTCCCATAGCCTTACCTATGGAACGCATGCCCCGTAACGGGCCCCTGTCGGGGGATATAAAAAAGCGTCAGTACTTCCGACGCAGAATGAAATATACAATACTATTCCAAGTTGGACTATGCCAAAATCGATGATTTTACCGAAATTTGCCTATTCTTGTGCTTAGATGGTATTTTCTTCTGTAATTATCGCTCACTTTGTAAATATTTATGTATTTTTGAAAGTAAATAGAGTTTTAGCTCTTGTTCTCACATTGAAATCGGGAAAATTTCAACTTACACGAGGACAAGGCGAACGCTCACGCAGGCACGCCGTTTTTGCGGTGTGTTTCAGTTTGCTGTGCCGACTTTTAGTCGGCCTTTGGTTGCATGACCAATGGGCAACAGCCCTTTCGGGGCGTGGGTCGTTTGCGTTTATCGTGTAAGGGCCCTTTCCCGAGCCTCAATGTGGTAAATGCAACGACTCACGCCTTTTTGTGTTCCTAAAATTGACTGGGTTCTTTGCGCCAGAGTTAATCTCTATGCGTTAATGAAGGGGAATGCCGTATGCCGTTCAAAGTAGAAATGGTGAAATCTGAGAACGAAAAAAATCGTGAAGAATTGTGGAAATTTTACGAAAAGGCTATAGAAGGAAGGAATGCTTTTTATAACCATTATGTTAAATATGTGAATTTATACGCAATATTTACTGGTGCATTGTTTGTAGCTTTCTATACCTTGTTAGGAAAGGGTGATTGCAAACTATATGCTGTGTTAGTTGCTTGTTTGGGAATGATTACATCCATTTTATGGTTGTGCAGTGTAAAAGGGTACTATTCCTGGATTATAAGTTGGATTAATGTGGTTAAATATTATGAAGAACGTTTAAACAGTGGTCTCTCTGTTCACGAAGCATGTTTTGTGTATGGGCTGTATTATGATTGCAATAAAGATTCCTGTATTTTAACAAAACCATCAAGTTTTTCGACGCAGAAATTGACTATGCTTTTTGTCGAATTAATGATTATTGGCTGGTTCTTTTCGATAATTCTATTGTTTGCGTCCAAACAGATTACAGAAATTTTCCAATTTTTGTTCGTTTTTTATCCAGTTGTAGTGTATCTGATAATTTTCTGCGTTGTTTTTGCTTCAATAATCGTTTGTGGGCGTATTCGGGAAAAAATAAAAGACAATGTAGAAGATCATTATAAATTGAAGCGTACAACTAGAGAGCATTTTTCTGTGGAGTCTCCACTTCCCCCAAATTGTCGCAACAAAGCCTAAACGCTTAACCTTTATACAAGAGGTTTCTATGATGATGCAAAAAATCAAAAAGATTGCCTTGGTTTGTGCCACATGGATTGGCGTGCTGAATGCTGCACCCGCAATTTGGGATGGTTCAGCCGATATTTCTTGGTATGAACCCGGGGCGCAAGCTTATAACCTGACCACTGCGGAACAGCTCGCAGGTCTTGCAAAGCTTGTGAATGAGGGAACATCTGATTTTGATGGTAAAACAATTACTTTAGGATTTGATATTTTCTTGAATGATACTGCAGGAATCGGAGATACTTCATGGTATAATATTTCTCACACTGAATGGACTCCTATTGGAACTAAAAAAAATCCTTTTAGGGGAGAATTTGATGCGCTAGCAGGGAAAAATAATCGCAAAATATTCGGGTTGTACATTAAGAATGGAAATGATTATGCGGGCTTTTTTGGATACACAGAACATTTAAAGGTGAGTAACCTTGATTTAGTTGCAGGAAGTATTACTGCCCAAAATTATGTTGGAGCTGTTGCGGGATATGCGATAAACGCAATCATTACGAATGTACATAGTAAGGTGAATGTGTCAGGAGCCAATTGTGTTGGAGGCTTAGTAGGTTTCTCAACGGGAAAATTAAATGCAAGTTCTGTGGAAAGTCGTGTTTTGGGAATAGATTCTGTTGGTGGCGTTGCTGGTTATGTTGATGAAATTGAATCTAGCGTTCACGACAAAGGATATGTTCAAGGTCGTAATTATGTTGGTGGAATCGCTGGCGCGTCTGCAGTGATATCTGGTTCCCATCACGAAGGTGGTGATGTTGTTGGCTTAGGTTCCTACATTGGAGGCGTGGTTGGACAATGTTCTTCTGTAAATAACAGCTTCGCAGAAAGTTCTGTGAGGGGTGTTTCTTATGTAGGAGGAATTGCGGGAATTTCAGAAGAGATAAAAAATGTTCATCATTGCGTGGGAAATGTAATTGGAAGTGGTCATTATGTTGGCGGAATAGCCGGCTTTAGTAATTCAATATATACTAGCTATGCAGAAGGAGATGTTATAGGAGATTCAAGTTATGTTGGTGGTGTAGTTGGATCTGCAAAGGGATTGTTAAGTACGGTTTATCATACGGGTGGTAACATAACCGGTCGCGCCTATATAGGTGGATTAGCTGGAAATACAAATCGAATACATTTGTCATATTCAGAAGGAAATGTTGTGGGCGAAGATAACTTTGTTGGTGGTCTCGCCGGCTATGCTAGAGGGACGATTGATTCGTCGCATTCAAAGGGAAATGTAAATGGAACTGAATATGTTGGCGGCTCTGTTGGTTTTTCAAAAGGTTTGTTGAATGGAGTTTATCATATTGGTGGTGACATAACTGGTCATGCCTATGTAGGAGGCTTAGTAGGAAATGCAAACCGAATACGTTCGTCATATTCAGAAGGAAATGTTGTGGGCGAAGATAACTTTGTTGGTGGTCTCGCCGGCTATGCTAGTGGAACGATTGATTCGTCATATTCAGAAGGAAATGTAGGTGGTATTGACTATGTTGGTGGTCTAGTTGGTTTTGCTTTAGCATCCATAACAGAATCTTATTCAAAGGGGAATGTCTCGGGATTAAACAATTTCATAGGTGGTTTAGTTGGTCAATCGTCGGGAACAATCTTCAACTCGCATTCATTGGGGAATGTCGAGGGTGAGAATTATATAGGAGGGTTGGTTGGACATTCTTATTTCTATAGCAAAACAGACAGAGATACAATTGTTCATGTTGTGCGAAACTCATATGCAATAGGTGATATTCGAGGACAAAATTATGTGGGAGGTCTCGTGGGTTTAGACTCTATTTACAATGGCGATTCGACGACCGTAGATACTATAACAACATTATCGTTAATAACCAAAGTGATGTATAATTCTTATTCTAAAGGGACGGTAACGGCTGAGGGGAATTATGTTGGAGGAGTTCTTGGAAAATCAAATTATAATTATGGCGTCAAAAACTCCTTCTTGCTGATGGAGTCAGTACATCATATGGATGGTAGTATAAATGGGATCTCCTACGTTGGAGGATTGGCTGGACAATTGACCGGATCTATAACGAATAGCTTTTCGGAAGGATCTGTGATTGGCGAATGCGATTATGTTGGCGGCTTGGTTGGATTGAATTTTTATGCTTTTCAATCAGATGGCAATGCGGTCTCAACTCATGAATCTCGAAAAATCAAAGTTTTACAGAATTCGTATGCTACGGGGGATGTATATGGTAAAAATTTTGTCGGTGGATTAGTTGGAACCGATTATTTTTATGCAGATACTATTCTTTATAAACAAATTTCAAATACCCCAATTCGAATAATTTATAAATCACATTTTAAAGGTAGAGTTGTTGGTAAACATGATTATGTCGGAGGATTGTTGGGAAGGACCGATTATCCAGATGAAGAACATTATAGTATGCATATAGATTCTTCGTTTCATATAGAAGGACATATAGAAGGAATGGGATTTGTCGGTGGTGTTGCAGGATTATTGTTTGGAGAAATTGAGAATTCTTATTCTAAAGGAAATGTCTCGGGCGTAACCGATTATGTAGGCGGCGTCGTAGGATATGCTTCATATGTAGTTGATTGTTTTTCAGAGAGTGATGTGATGGGTGGAAACTATGTTGGAGGCGCCGTAGGATTTATTTCATCTAAAACAAAAAATGGGGCAGGGTATTTGCGAAATACTCATTCTTCAGGGCTAGTAGTTGGTTCCGGTGATTATGTAGGTGGAGTTGCGGGTAAAGCTCTGATTGGCAGCATTAGCCCAATTGATTCAATCTATCATATCAATGGCGATGTAAAGGGAGCCTCGTATGTGGGTGGCCTGGTCGGTCATGCTTCGTATTTAAAAAATTCATATTCAAAAGGGAATGTGTATGGACGCGGAAATTATGTCGGAGGAATCGCGGGATATACGGGAACGATAAGAATGTCCAATTCTATTGGCGATGTTAAAGGATCTGGCGAATATGTTGGGGGTGTTGCTGGCTATGCGGTTACAAAAATTGATTCGTCTTCTCATATAGGTGGGGATATTACAGGCGAAAAACTTGTAGGAGGCTTAGCTGGATATGCTCGGGAGGTGACGAATTCGTCGTCAGAAGGAAATGTCTTCGCTTCAGGAGATGTTGTTGGTGGCATAGCAGGAAATTCTCGAATTATAAATAATGTTTGTCACAAACAGGGAAATGTTGTTGGTGTAAATAATGTGGGAGGGATTGTTGGAAAAGGTGGTAGTATTGAAAATTCCTTTTTTATTGGAAATGCTTTTGGAAAAGATTCTGTCGGTGGCGTTGCTGGATCTGCGGAAAGTGATATTTTTAAATCCTACTTTATTGGCGATTCTGTAATAGGCATTTACCAAGTGGGAGGTCTTGTCGGAGTCGTGAATGGTCGAGTAGATTCTTCCTATTCGACTGCAAATGTCAAAGGTGACGATAACGTTGGCGGTTTGATTGGAAGTTCCTATGGAAATATCTCTTGTTCGTATGCAACGGGTAATGTGATTGGCGATGTTGACAATTCTAGTGCCGGTAACGATAACTTGGGTGGTCTTGTCGGGTATGCTTATAAAGGCTCTATCTCAAAATCATTGGCTATAGGTGATGTTAGCGGAACGACAAAATTAGGGGGACTTGTCGGTCGATTTGATGGAACAAGTATTTCGCAGAGTTATGCTCAGGGAAATGTAACTGGTTCATATTATGGAAATCCAGCCGATGAAGTGGGAAACTTCTATATCGGTGGCTTGATTGGCTATGGAAAGGGGTCTGTTTCCGAAACATATGTAAGTGGCTCGGTAAAAGGCATTGAAGATGGTCCCGTTTATACAGGTTGTATTGTAGGCTATGTAAATGGCTCTATGGAAATAGCGGATTCCTATTTTGATAGCGAAAAATGTAATCTTACGTTTGAAGGCAAGACGGGAATCGCCACAATTTCTAATTCTCCAGCACAAACGACTGCTGCAATGCAATCATCGTCTACTTATGGAAATTGGGACTTTATAGATACATGGAGAATTATCGGAGAGTCTTACCCAAGATT
This sequence comes from Fibrobacter sp. UWB10, assembly GCF_900182935.1. Classification (NCBI taxonomy): domain Bacteria; kingdom Pseudomonadati; phylum Fibrobacterota; class Fibrobacteria; order Fibrobacterales; family Fibrobacteraceae; genus Fibrobacter; species Fibrobacter sp. UWB10. The sequence continues at coordinate 171,979 of NZ_FXUE01000003.1, forward strand.
ATCATGGTTCGTAGGAACTCTTGCCGAGGCGATTGTGGAAACAGCTTCGCTTAAAGATTTTGTTTATGACGGCAAAGAAAAAAAGCCTGCTGTGAAGTCTATAACATTGTACGGAACAGCATTATATGAAGGAACCGATTATACGGTTTCATACCAAAATAATGTAAATGCTGGAACTGCTATAATAAATATTTGTGGAATTGGGACGTATTCAGGGTGTAAACCTGTTTCTTTTGAGATTTCTCCAGTAAACGTAGCTGTTTCTATCGCTGCAATAGATAATCAGGTTTATAATGGAGATTCTATAACGCCAAATATTTCAGTGCTAGTTGCCGATACCGTGATAAACCCGATAGATTATCGATTATTTTACACTAATAACATTAACGCGGGGAAGGGCTCTGTTCAGGCCGTTCTTACGGGTAATTACTCTGGTTCCGCAAAGGCTGATTTTATTATTGAAAAGGCCCCTTCGACAATTTTAGAGTTACCGACTGCAAAGGATGTCTATTTCGGTCAAACATTGGCAGATGCGATAATTGACGGCGGCGATGCCAATGTGGATGGCTCTTTTATCTGGTCTGAATCCAATGTGATTCCGGATGTAGTAAATAAAGGCTATGAAATTACATTCGTTCCTGCGGATGCACAAAATCACCTTACTGCAACTGCAATAATTCCTTTAACAGTTAAGAGAAATGTGATTGTATTTACATATGGCAAAGATACTTTACAGGTAGATACATTGCTATATGGGGATCTACCTCAATTTGATGGAGATTTGCCAAAGAAAGAATCCGCTCAATATGTATATACCTTCAAAGGGTGGTCTCCCGAAATTGTAAAGGTTGCTGGTAGCGCTTCTTATAAAGCAGTCTATGATAGCACAATTCGCAAATACACCATTAGTTTTTATAGCGAAGATAGTCTTTTGCAGTCTTCTGAAATTGAATATGGAAAAATGCCGGTTTTGAAGACATCTAATCCTAAAAAAGCTATGAGTACGGCTTATACATACCAATTCAAGGGATGGTTCCCAACGCTTGTTTCCGTTGCAGGAGATGCTGAATACAAGGCTGTATTCGACAGTACAATTAGAATGTATCAGATTTCTTTTGTGAATGGCAGAGATACCCTGCAAAAAGATTCTATTGCTTATGGAGATTCGCCAAAATACACTGGCAAAACACCAACAAAGGCTTCGACAAAGAATTACAGCTATGAATTTACAGGTTGGTCCCCTAAGATAGAGAAAGTTGTTGGCGAGGCTGCCTATCATGCGGTATTCGATAGTACGAAGTTGGCCGGAATAATGGATAATCAATTTGCTAATTTGGAAATGTCTGTAAGCGTAATTTCTCGCAATATTCAGATTTCAACTGCTCCGGTAGGCTCTGTTTATGCAATCTTTGATGTGCAGGGGAGTGTGTTGAAGAACGGCTATGTTGAATCTGCCAATTTCAATATTGCCGTACCGCAAGCAGGTAATTATATGATACGAATCGGAAATCATGTTCAGAGAATTAGCGTAAAATAATTCCCAACAAAAGCGAAGTTTGGGCGGACGTCATGTCCGCCCTTTTGCGTTAGGGATAGTCGCCCGAAGGGCGGAGACTTGCTTGCAAGGCTCGGTGAGCGAAGCGAGTATAGCCCGACCCGGCGAGGGACGAGCCGGGTAACACCCCTTTTTACCCCCAATTTCCATAGCTTAGCCTTTACTAATTAGCCGTGGCTTTCTAAATTTAGCGTTGACTAATATATAAGGTGTGTTTTTCGTCTAATCGGAGCCGTCCTATGGAACAAGTAAAGTTAAGCCAGAGCCTTGAAGACTACTTGGAAATGGTGCACATGCTGCGCCTTGCGAACGGGATTGCCCGTGTCCGCGACATTGCGGCGGCGCTCAAGGTCAAGATGCCGTCGGTTGCCAAGGCGGTAATCGAACTCAAGAAGCTGGGCCTTGTGACGCAGGAACCGTACAGCGGCATCGAACTCACGTCGGAAGGTGCGCTTGTGGCGTCCCAGATTCTGAACCGTCACATCCTGCTGAAGGGTTTCCTGATTAAGCTCGGTGTGTCCGAGGCGATTGCCGACAAGGATGCCTGCTGCATGGAACACATTCTTTCGGCGGAGACTCTCGAGAAAATCGAGGAATTTGTGAACACGCCCAATGAATCGGCGAAAAAGCCGAACGCCGCTAAATCTAAGAAAAAGTAAATCGTTGGTGTATGAATAACGAACCGAAGTTTTCGGAACTAAAAAAAGGCGACAAGGCCGAAATTATTGGATACAACACGGGTGATTCTCAATACAAGTCCAAACTTTTGTCGATGGGGCTTGTGCGTGGCGTGGTGCTGCAGGTTTTGCAGGTGGCTCCGCTCGGCGACCCGGTCGAGGTGAGCGTGCTTTCGTACAGGCTCTCGCTCCGCAAACAAGAAGCCAATGTGCTCAAGTTGAGGAGAGTCTGATGCCTATCGAGAAAGAAGTTTTCACGATTGCGATTGCAGGCAATCCGAACTGCGGAAAGACGGCGCTCTTTAACTCGCTTACCGGCTCGAACCAGATTGTGGGCAACTGGCCTGGCGTGACTGTCGAAAAGAAGGAAGGCCAGTTCAAGCTCGACAACCACACGATTCGCGTGGTGGACTTGCCGGGTATTTACGCGCTGTTTGCGAATTCTGAAGACGAACGCGCCGCTCTCGATTACTTGCTCAAGGGCGAGGCGGACCTGGTCGTGAACATTCTAGATGCTACGAACCTGGAACGCAACCTGTTCCTCACGAGCCAGCTGATGGAAAAGGGCGTGCCGATGGTCTTGGCGGTGAACATGATGGATATCGCGGCGAGTCGCGGCATCCATGTGGACCTGCACAAGCTCGAAGAAATTCTCGGCGTGACGGCGATTGGCCTTACGGCGGTTTCGCCCAAGAGCTGCGAAGGATTCGTGAACGACTTGCACAAGTTGCTGCATAACAGCCGCGAGCTTCCGCTCCCGAAGGCGGTCAAGCATTCCGAAGTTCTGGAAAAGCTGATTGAAGAAATTGCGGTGCCGCTCAAGCCCGTAGCCGACAAGCTTGGCGCAAGCCCGCGCTGGACGGCGGTGCAGTACCTGGAGCATAGCGGGCGAGTGCAGGAACTTGCCGACGAACTCGGTGTCGAAATCCCGCACGACAAGATTGAAGAAGACTTGGGCGAAGAGGTGGAATTTGCACTGGCCGATTCCCGCTACTCCTATGCCCGCGACATCGCGAAGGCCGTCATCCGCGACAATACTACCAAGCGCACGCGGACCGACAAGCTCGACAAACTATTTCTGAACCGTATTCTAGGAATACCGCTTTTCCTTATTGCCATGTATCTGGTGTTCTGGTTTGCGGTGAAGGTCGGCAGCGCGTTCATCGATTTCTTCGACATCCTGTTCGGCGGAATTTTCGTGGACGGAATGACGGAACTTCTGACGAAGATTGGTGCGCCGGGCGTTGTCGTGGCGCTGTTGGCGAACGGCATCGGTACGGGTATCCAGACGGTATCGACGTTCATACCTGTCATTTTCTTCATGTTCCTTTGCCTTTCGTTCCTCGAGGATTCTGGCTACATGTCGCGTGCGGCGTTTGTGGCGGATCGCTTTATGCGGTTCCTCGGGCTCCCGGGAAAGGCTTTCGTGCCGATGATCGTTGGCTTTGGCTGTTCGGTGCCGGCGCTCATGGGCACGCGTACGCTCGAAAACAAGCGCGAAAGGTTCCTTACTTTGTTCTTGGTGCCGTTCATGAGTTGTGGGGCGCGCCTTCCGGTGTATGCGCTATTTGGTGCGGCTTTCTTCGGCGAAAGCGCAGGCACGCTCGTGTTCGGGATTTACCTGACGGGCATCGTGATTGCGCTGATTTACGGCCTGCTCTTGCGCCATACGGTTTTCATGGGCAAGGAATCGACGTTCATCATGGAACTGCCGCCTTACCATTTGCCCAAGGCGCGTAACCTTTTCCGTCACGCATGGCTCCGCCTCAAGGAATTCGTTTTCCGCGCGGGCAAGGTCGTGCTCATTATGGTGACGGTGCTCGGCTTTATGGGCTCCGTCGGCACGGACGGAAGTTTCGGCAACGACAACAACGAAAAGTCGGTGCTGAGCGCCGTGGGAACGGTGATTACGCCGGTGTTCGAACCCTTCGGTGTTGAACGCGACAACTGGCCTGCATCTGTCGCGCTCTTTACGGGGCTCTTCGCGAAAGAGGCGATTGTCGGAACGCTCAATTCGCTGTATGCCATCGAGGGCACGGGCGACGCTGACGCTGCTAACGCTGCCGAAAAAGCGGAGGAGGCGGGCGCGCTTGCTGCTGCCGACGCGGCCCCGGAAGAAACTGCCGCGGACGAAGGCTTTAGTCTGAAATCGACGGTGAAAGAAGCTCTCGTGAGTGTCCCGGCGAACCTGGTAGAAGTCTTTACCTCGATTGCAAACCCGCTGGGCGTCAAAGATGCCATCGATGAATCCGAAAGTGCCGGGAACGAAGGGGCGTACAAGACGATGCAGGCGCATTTCAATCTCGGGCGTTTTCAGGTGCTGGCCTACCTGCTGTTCATCTTGCTCTATGTGCCGTGCCTTGCCGCCATGGGAACCGCCTTCCGCGAACTCGGGCGCTTCTACGGAACGCTCATGATGGTTTTCCAGACGGTTATCGGCTGGAGTCTCTCGGTACTGTTCTTCCAGGTGACCTGCGGGCATTCTACCGCATGGATTTTCACCTCGGTGGTACTCCTCGCCGGTGTGGTCGTGAGCCTCGTGCTGATTGGCCGTGACCAGCGCAAGAAGAAAGTGTTCGAATAACGCCCGTTCTCGCGCAATTTGCGTCTGATTTACGGGCGTTTACGAAATTTGTAAAAATGCTGTAATTCTTTACAATTTTTGAAATCGAAAATTTAGCTGAATTTTAGGATTCGGCTTTCGTTTTACATTTTTGACCGCTTTTTCAATAATTGACGGGTGTTTTGTCTGTTTGGCACGGATTTTGCAAATACGGAGCGCAAAAAAGTAAAAACAAGGATTATTTATGAACGCTCAAGCACTTTACGATCCGGCCAACGAACACGACGCCTGCGGTGTCGGCCTAGTTGCCAATATTAATAATGTTGCCTCGCACCAGATTGTGTTGCAGGGTATTACGGTCTTGAAAAGGCTCATGCACCGCGGTGCGGCTGGTGGCGACCCTGAAACGGGTGACGGCGCTGGCCTTTTGCTTTCTATGCCGCATAAGTTCTTCCGCAAGCTGTACCCGAGTCTTCCGGCCCGTTACGGCGTGGCAATGTACTTTGTGGAAAACACGCTTGCCGCCGATGCTTTGGATGCCGAAATCAAGCGTGTTGCCGAATCTGAAGGTGTAGATGTCATTCAGTTCCGCGAAGTTCCGGTGAACCCCGCTACCATCGGTCACACGGCCCGCGAAACCTTGCCGCACATTCGCCAGGTGTTCTTTGACGGCTCCAAGTTCAAGACCAACGAAGAATTCGATATCAAGCTTTATGTGGTGCGTCGCTTGGTCGAAAAGACCTGCAAGGGCGTGTATGTTTGCAGCTGCAGCCGCAAGAGCATCGTTTACAAGGGCCTGTTGCTCGCAAGCCAGATCGAAGGCTTCTATAAGGACCTGAACGATCTCGATTTCGAAAGCCCCTTGGCTCTCGTTCACCAGCGTTATTCTACCAACACGTTCCCGACTTGGCCGCTGGCTCATCCGTTCCGTTACCTCGCTCACAACGGTGAAATCAACACCCTGCGCGGCAACCTGAACAGCCTTCGCGCTCGCGAACCGCTCCTGAAGAGCGAAGTCATCGGTGACGATTTGCCGAAGCTCTTGCCGCTCATTATGCCGGGCCAGAGCGACTCTGCCAGCCTCGATAACATGTTTGAGCTTCTCGTCGCTGCGGGCCGTAGCCTCCCGCATGCGATGATGATGCTCTTGCCGCAGGCATGGGGTCAAAAGCATTACCTCGGCCGCGACGTGCGTGGCTTCTTTGAATACGAATCCATGCTTATGGAACCGTGGGACGGCCCTGCTGCCGTCGCGTTCAGCGACGGTGTGAATGCCGGTGCAATCCTCGACCGCAACGGCCTTCGTCCGGCACGTTACACTTTATGTAAAGACGGTCTCTTCGTGATGGCCTCTGAAACGGGCGTGCTCGACCTGCAGGATGACGAAGTCGAAGAAAAGGGCCGCCTCAAACCCGGTGAAATCATTTACCTCGACCTCGAAAATCACCACATCTTGAAGAACGCCGAAATGAAGGCTTACGTGGCCCGTAGCAAGCCGTACCGCCGCTGGGTCGCCGAAAACAAGATGAGCGTTCGCGGCCTCTTTAGCGAAATCAACCCGGCCGACGTTCCTGACGATATTCTGGTGCAGCAGAAGCGCTTTGGTTACTCTGCCGAAGACCTCTCCATCATCTTGCAGCCCATGGCCAAGAACGGTGCAGAACCTATCGGTTCTATGGGTAACGACGCCGCTCTCGCCGTGCTTTCTGACAAGCCGCAGCCGCTGTTCAACTACTTCAAGCAGCTGTTCGCTCAGGTGACGAACCCGCCGATTGACCCGATTCGTGAAGAATTGGTGATGAGCCTTACGACCTACATCGGTAACCACGGCAACATCCTCGAAGAAACTCCGGAACAGGCGCACCTCATCAAGATTCCGCGCCCGATCGTGACCGAAGACGAAATCCGCCGCTTTGAAAACATCGGCGATAAGGCCTTCAAGGCCAAGGAACTCAAGATGCAGTTCCCGCTCGGTGGCAATGGGGAAGTCCTCGAGGCTGCCTTGCAGAACCTTGCTGGCGATGCCGTGCGTGCCGTGAACGAGGGCTTCGATATCATCGTGCTTACCGACAAGAACGTCGATTGGGGCTACGTGCCTATTCCGTCGCTGCTTGCTACGGCCAGCGTGAACCGCGCCCTCGTAGAAGCTGGCGTACGTCCTGAAATCGGTCTGGTGGTGCAGTCCGGCGAAGTCCGCGAAGTCATGCACTTTGCCCTGTTGCTCGGTTTCGGTGCCACGGTCATCAACCCGTATCTGGCCTTCCAGAGCATTACTAACATGTGCCACAACGGCGACCTCGATGTGGATCCGGTCACTGCTGCCGCCAACTACGTGAAGGCTGTTGACAAGGGCCTCCTCAAGATTATGTCGAAGATGGGTATTTCTACCCTCCGTAGCTACCGCAGCGCCCAGATTTTCGAAGCAGTTGGCCTGAACAAGGAACTCGTCGAAAAGTTCCTGCCGGGTACCGCAAGCCGCATCGAAGGTATCGGTCTCGAAGAAATCGCTACCGAAGTGGGCGAACGCCAGAAGATTGCCTTTGCCGACGCAAGCAAGGTGCTTCAGTCCGGCGGCCAGTACGCTTACCGCAAAGAAGGCGAAAAGCACTTGTGGACTCCGCAGTCCTTGGCTGCATTCCGTCAGGCTGTGCAGGGCGGCGACTACGAAAAGTTCAAGGTTTACAGCAAGCTCATTAACGATCAGTCCGAACGTCAGGCAACGCTCCGCGGCCTCTTCAAGTTCAAGGATGCGACTCCGATCGACATTTCCGAAGTCGAAAGCCGTGAATCCATTGTCAAGCACTTTGTGGCAGGCGCTATGAGCCTTGGTTCTTTGAGCCCTGAAGCTCATGAAACCATCGCTATCGCCATGAACCGTATCGGTGCCATGAGCAACTGCGGTGAAGGTGGTGAAGACCCGGATCGCGATACTCCGGCTCCTAACGGTGACATTCGTAGCTCTGCTATTCGTCAGATTGCGTCTGGCCGCTTTGGTGTCACGATTGACTACCTGCGCCATGCAAAGGATTTGCAGATCAAGATGGCTCAGGGAGCAAAGCCCGGTGAAGGTGGCCAGCTGCCGGCTCACAAGGTGAACGACTTTGTGGCTCGCATCCGTCATAGTACGCCGAATGTGTCTCTGATTTCTCCGCCGCCGCACCATGATATTTACTCTATCGAAGACTTGGCTCAGCTCATTTACGACCTGCGTAACTCCAACCCGAAGGCTCGTGTTTCCGTAAAGCTCGTGTCCGAAGTGGGTGTGGGTACGGTTGCCGCTGGTGTTGCCAAGGCTCATGCCGACGTGGTGCTCATTTCCGGCCACGATGGCGGTACGGGTGCATCTCCGCTCACCTCTATTAAGCATGCCGGCCTTCCGTGGGAACTCGGTATTGCCGAAGCGGAACAGACCCTTGTGCTCAACGACTTGCGCGGTCGTATCAAGCTCCAGGTCGATGGCCAGCTCAAGACGGGCCGCGACATTGTGGTGGCAGCACTCCTCGGTGCCGAAGAATTCGGCTTTGCTACGAACCTTCTCGTTAGCCTTGGCTGCGTGATGGACCGCAAGTGCCATACGAACCAGTGTCCCATGGGTATTGCAACGCAGGATCCGGACTTCCGCAAGCGCTTTGCGGGCAAGCCGGAATACGTTGAAAACTTCCTGTTCTTCATCGCCGACGAAGTCCGCGAAATCCTCGCAAGCCTCGGTCTCCGTTCTCTCGAAGAAGCCTGCGGCCGTAGCGACCTCCTCGAAAAGGATTCTGCCATCGCCTTCTACAAGGCCAAGAACCTCGACTTCTCCAAGATTTTCGAAACCGTCAAGGGTGGCGTCAAGTCCTTCGACAAGAACTATGTCAAGGAAGAACTGGTCAACTTCGACCGCCGCGAACTCTTGCCGTTCGTCAAGGAAACCCTCGAAAAGGGTACTGCCGTGGAACTTTGCACGGTGGTGCACAACACCGACCGTACGGTGGGTACGGAACTTTCTGGCGAAGTGGACGAACACTTTGGCGTGAAGGGCCTTCCCGAAGATACGATTCGCATTCACCTTCAGGGTGTCGCGGGCCAGAGCTTCGGTGCCTTCCTTGCTCCGGGTGTCACGCTCGATTTGGAAGGCGAAGCCAACGACTTTATGGGTAAGGGTCTCTCGGGCGGTAAGATTATCGTGCGTCCGCCGCACAACGCCACCTTCAAGGCCGAAGACAACGTCATTGCCGGTAACGTCATCGGTTACGGTGGTACTAGCGGTAAGGTGTTCATCAACGGTCTCGCTGGCGAACGCTTCGGTATCCGTAACTCCGGTATGCTCCTGGTAAGCGAAGGCGTGGGCGACCACGGCTGCGAATACATGACGGGTGGCCGCGTGGTCGTGCTCGGTCGCGTAGGCGTGAACTTCGCCGCAGGTATGACGGGTGGCTTTGCTTACGTGTACGACGAAACGGGTCACTTCGACCTGAGCTGCAACGTGGGCTCTGTGGACCTTGAAAGTGTGCTTGCCGGTACTGACAGCGAACGCGAACTCATTGACTTTATTGAACAGCACGTTCAGGCAACGGGTAGCGAAAAGGGTAAGCGCATCCTTGAAAACTGGAACAGCGAACGTCCGAAGTTCGTAAAGATCTTCCCGGTCGACTATCGTAACGCATTGGCAAAGAAGGGCTGAGGTATATATGGAAGAAATTAAAAGAATTGCAGATGTTTACCGCCCTGTCGAAGAGCGAATCAAGGACAACAACGAAGTCGAACGCAAGTTGACTTCTCTCGAAATCGTGCAGCAGGGTTCACGTTGCCATAGTTGTGGAATCCCGTTCTGTCACGGTGCGGGTTGCCCGCTTGGTAACCTGGTGCCCGAATTCAATGCGGCTGTCGCAGCAGGGAATGCGGAACGTGCCTACAACGTTATCAGCAAGACGGCGTTCTTCCCCGAATTTACGGGCCGCGTTTGCCCCGCACTTTGCGAATCCGCTTGTACGGGCAATGTGCATAACGACCCGGTGATGGTTCGCCAAATCGAAAAGTACATCATCGAAACCGCCTTCGAAGAAGGCCGCGTAACGCTCCCTACTGCAGAATGGAACGGTAAAACCGCTGCAGTTATCGGCTCGGGTCCTGCAGGCCTCTTTGCTGCCGAAGCGCTCCGCCGCAAGGGTTACGCCGTTACCGTTTACGAAAAACGCGAAAAGGTGGGCGGTCTTTTACGCTACGGCATTCCGAACTGGAAACTCGACAAGTCCGTTATCGATCGCCGCGTCAAGCTCCTCGAAGAAGCCGGCATCAAGTTCGTTTGCAGCACCGAAATCGGCAAGGACATCTCTGCCGAATACATCCACAAGAATTTTGACGAAGTCTTCCTCGCTATCGGTACGCCGAACGCCCGCGACTTGAAAATCCCGGGCCGCGAAGCCGAAGGAATCTTCCTTGCGCTCGACTTCTTGCACGGCGCAAACAAGCCTGGCGAAACGAATCCTGAAAAGTTCAGCGCCAAGGGCCGCAAGGTCTTGGTGATTGGCGGTGGCGATACGGGTAACGACTGTGTGGGCAAGGCGATCCGCGAAGGCTGCGAAAGCGTGCTCCAGGTGGAATTCATGCCCAAGCCGCCTGAGGAACGTTCTCCGTCTACTCCGTGGCCGGATTGGCCGTACATGCTGCGTACCAGCTACGCCCAGCATGAAGGTGGCGAACGCCGCTGGAATGTGTCTTCCAAGCAGTTCATTGTGAAAGATGGCCGCGTCGCAGGCGTCGAAGCTGTCCGCGTGGAATGGGAAATGTCCCCGCAGGGCCGCCCGCTCAAGCCGAACGAAGTCCCGAATTCTACCGAAGTCATCGAAACCGACCTAGTTGTGCTCGCCATGGGCTTTACCGGGGTTCCGGCCGAAGGCATCGTGAACGATTTGGGCCTCCAGCTCACGCCGCGTACCGCAATCATTCCGGACCCCGCTCGCCACATTTACGCAGTCGGCGACTGCGCAAATGGCGCGTCCCTTGTGGTCCGTGCCATGGCCGATGCTAAACGAGTCGTAAACGGACTTGTATAAAGCAATGTAAGTTACTATCTTTGAGGCGAGTCAGTTCGAAATCCATCCTGACTATAAACAAAACTAGGAGCCTCAATGAAAAATGCTTTGTTGGTCTTGTCCGGTGGAATGGACAGTGTGACCTTGCTATACGAGCGAGCCGCAGAAATTGCGCTCGCCGTATCTTTTGATTACGGCGGAAACCATAACGACAAGGAAATCCCTTTCGCTCGCATGCATTGCGAACGCCTCGGAATCCCGCATATCACGATTCCGCTCAAGTTCATGCACGACTATTTCACGTCGTCGCTGTTGTCGGGGGCCGATGCGATTCCCGAGGGCAATTACGATAGCGAAAATATGAAGTCGACGGTGGTCCCGTTCCGAAACGGCATTATGCTTTCCGTGGCCGCGGGCCTTGCCGAAAGCCGTAATCTTTCCAAGGTGATGATGGCGAATCATTTTGGCGACCACGCAATCTATCCGGATTGTCGTGAATCGTTCGTCAAAAACATGTCTGCGGCCATTTCTGCTGGCACTTACGCGGGCATTACGATTGACGCTCCGTACACGAATATCTCCAAAACAGACATTGCCCGCAAGGGTAAATCGCTCGGTATCGATTACAGTGAAACCTGGTCTTGCTACAAGGGTGGAAAAATCCATTGTGGCAAGTGCGGAACCTGCCTGGAACGCAAGGAAGCCCTTGCCGAAGCGGGCATAAACGATACAACAGAATACGAGGCGTAGAATGTACAGAGTCATCAAACGAATGGAAATTTCCGGGGCTCACAAACTCACGCTCCCGTACGAAAGCAAGTGCCGCGGACTTCATGGCCACAACTGGATTATCACGGTGTTTTGCCAAAGCGAAACGCTCGATGAAAACGGGATGGTGGTTGATTTTTCGCACATCAAGGAAATTGTGAAGGGACAACTCGATCACAAGTTCTTGAACGATGTAATGGACTTGAATCCGACAGCCGAAAATATGGCCCGTTGGATTTGTGAACAGGTCCCGCATTGCTACAAGGTGCAGATTCAAGAAAGCGAAGGCAATCTCGTCGAATACGAACGCTAAGGGCTTGTCATGAAAGTCTCTGAAATTTTTAAAAGTATCGAAGGCGAAGGTCTTCGAACAGGGCAAGCCGCTGTATTTGTACGCTTACACGGCTGCAACTTGCGTTGCGCCTACTGCGATTCCATGTATGCGGTCGAAGGCGATGACTTCAAACAAATGAGCGCCGATGAGGTTTTGATGGCGGTAGAATCGTACCGTACTGAATCGGGCGTAAAGTGTGTTACGCTTACCGGTGGCGAACCGTTAATTCACGAGGGTGCGAGTGAACTTCTTTCGAAATTCAGCGACGCAGGCTTTGAAGTCAATGTAGAAACGAACGGGACCGTTCCTTGTAAATGGCGGCTTCCCGGACTCTTTTACACGATGGACTGGAAATGCAAAAGCAGCGGCATGTCGGCGAAAATGAAAATTCAGAACATGCAGACACTTTGCGAAAATGATGTCTTGAAATTTGTTGTCGGTAATATCGAAGACTTGCAAGAAGCGGAATCAGTCGTGGCGCAACTTTTGCCTGAACGGATGCCGCATATTTATATCTCGCCGGTTTTTGGCTCCATTCCAAACGAACAGATTGTCGAATGGATGGTTGACAGTAAGATAATGACCGAAAACAATGCGAGGTTCCAGGTGCAACTCCATAAAGTTGTCTGGAACCCCGACATGCGTGGTGTGTAGCGTTTTAGGTTAATTTTACCAGGCCACCATGGGATCGCAATCCTTGTCAGGATCGCATGTCTGGCAGGATCCGTTGTTTGCGCAGGGGAGCAATTCTGTTACTTCGCGAATTGTTTGGACGCTTCTTTCTCCGTTTTTGTACTTGACGTACTTGACGTTTGCGTAGACCTTGCTGACGGTGAACGTGAGTACGCCTATTTCAAAGGAACTTACGTTTGCCCCGTCAGGGTAAATGACATCTACGATTACGGTGTCGCCAGAAAGTTCCGTGTAAACATCTTCAATAACAAAGTTATTGGAAGCGTTGTACCCGTCATCGCGAATGGTAATGGTATTGTCTTCGTTCTTTACCATTACGGCGCTCGGGGCTACGGCTGGGCCTTCACGGCGCTGCAGGGAGGCGTTACGTGCCTGGGAATAGGTGCTGTCCGGGCCCGGAGGCGGCAGGTACACCCACTTGTTTTCAATGCACTGGTAACTGCGTCCGTAGAAATAGAGCAATGTGTCGGTATCGCAGGGCTCCAAGTCGATTCTGCGAACTCCGTCAGGAATGCCGTCACCGTCGCAATCGCTGCCCGGTGCGCAAATCTCTGCTAAAGTCCAGTAATTTGCAGCACAAATGTATTCTTTGCCGGTAACGCAATCGATAACGGTTTCGGTGTCGGTACTGGAGTTGCAATTGGCACCTTGCTTCAATGCTTCGTTATCTGAAATGTGCCTGCACGTTTCGACAACCTCATTGGAGCTGGAAGATCCCGGTGCCACTTCAGAAGAGGAGCTCGTGACACCCGCAGAAGAACTCTCGCCAACCCATTCAGTTTTGTCAACTGCGGGGCACTGCTCCTTCTTAACACTAGATTCTACGGTATTTTCGATAATTACCGGTTCCTGGTTCAGGTCGCCGCAGTAGCTGACCAAGAATCGAACAAACATGTCTTTAGTAGTCTCTTCGCAGTTCTTGGCGGCAATGCCGGTAACCTTCAAGGTGTCGGACGATACGTATTCCAGAACGAGACCGGTGTACTTTTCGCTACCGTAACTGTTGTAAGAATAGAGGGCGCATTCGTTGGTGCCGTTCTTGATGGCGTCAACCGTTGTGGCGTAAGTTTCGGCTGCATTCGGGAAGTATTCCTCGATTTCACCGATGTTTTCTTGCGTGAACTTGGCAACGCCCTCCTTTTCAAATTCCGTATAAGGATCGGAGCCGTCCATTGGCTGCTGCTTGAGCAAGTAGGGGCCAGTGCTGACAGCTATCACAGCCTTGTCAAAACGCACCTTGTTTTGCAGGCCGAAGGTTTCCACGTATGCGTCCAGCGAATTGCCTCCCGCAGGCGGGGTATGGGTTTCTCCGCTGGAACTGCTCAAAGCCAGCTTGTCGGTGGAGCTAGAGGACTTGTCCTGTTCGGAACTGGAGGAACCCTTGTCAGCGACTTCGTTCACGTCTTCGGAGGTGCCCGAAACGTTTACGCTATTGGAATCTCCGCAGTTGGTGCAGAGAAGGGCGAGTGCGCCCGCAATGCAAATGTTAAGCTTCTTCATTGTTGCTCTCCTTTATGCTTTTAGTAAGCGGGAATAATTGTAAATTCAAACGGTAAACTTGTTCGATGCTCTTGTCTTCGGCGGCAATCGCAATAATCTGTCGACGGCATTCGTCCAACACTTTGACAATGCGGTCGTAGCTTTCGCGCGACACTCCCATGGTGACGCCGCTAAAGTTGCGTTCGTCAGCAGGGAGGTCAATCGCGGGCGTGGCGAGCTTGGACATCATGCGATGCATACCCCTTAAAGCAAGTCGCGTGGCGTCCGGTGTGCCCTTGATCGATGTCTCGGCCAGCGTAAAGGAATCTCCGGCCTTCTTTAGGAGACCCGCTTTGGTCAAGAAGTTCAGACTCTGCTGCACTTCGGCTGCCGAAACTTCGGGATAGCACATTTTGGCCATCTCGCCGGGGGTTGCTCCTGGCATCAAGGGTGCAAGCTCGCGTACCACCGGGTTTTGCCAGGAATCGTAGAATTCGAACAGGTCGCCTTCCATCACGCGGACTTTGTGAACCTTGGCAATCGAAAGCATGCTCTCGTACGCAGCCTTCTTCTTCGCCTCGGTCCCGGCCTGCCCAAATTCCACGAGGGCTCGGAAATACTCCATTTCAAATCCCACGAGGCCCATGGCGACCCCGGTGCGTTCCACGCCGATTTTACTCAGCTTGCTTTTGCCATCGCACACGACCTTCATGTACGACGACGAGGTAAATCCAGCGGCCTTCGAAAAATCACGCCACGAAAACGCGGAACGACGCTTGCGGTCTTCGTAGTAGTCCAACATCAGTTGGCGAAAGTCGGTGTATTCAGTTATCGGTTTCATTGTTTTCCATCCTGTTACACCAAGAATATATCTCTTTTTTACACCCTTGTCAATAGTTTTATGCAACAAAAGTTAAGTTTTTTAAGAAAAATCACAAGATTTTGTCAATTATTCTAAAATTATTTTCTATATGCAACATTTGAGCTGTATATGCATCACTTGCTTTCTATATGCAACATTTGTTGGATGGTCCTCGGCGAAATGAGAAAACGCAATCAGGCGTTTTGGTCAGGAGATTTCTTTTTAAAGCGCCTTGCGGCCAAAAGTCCGGCTTCAAAAAGCAGGTAAGTTGGTGCGCCCAGAATAATCTGGCTTAAAATATCGGGCGGCGTGAGCAATGCCGCTATTACGAGAATGCCAATGACAACGTAGGGCCGCTTGTCGCAAACGGTTTCGTAGCTCACGATGCCACCGCGAATTAAGGCGTACGTCACCAGCGGGAATTGGAACATGCAGCCGAACGCAAGCGAAAGCCAGAGCGCAAGCGAAATCAAATTCGAAACGCCAAATACAGGCGTAAGGGTTTTGCCCGCAAAGCTCATGCCGAACTGCACAATCAACGGAAAACAGACAATCAAGCAAAACGCGACGCCCGCTATAAAGAGCACACTCGTAAGCCAAACAATCGAGCGAATGAACCGCTTTTCTTTTTCGTAAAGTGCTGGCAGCACGAACTGCCAAATGTTCCAGGCGATATAAGGCGAAAATAAAACGACGTCCAAAAGAGCTGCAATCTTAAGCTGCAGCAGGAATACTTCCATCGGAGAAAAGTAATGCAGCGTGATTCCGCTCTGTAAGGTAATTTGTTCGCAAAACCAGTCTAGGACGTAGGGCGAAGCTAAAAAGAGCGGGACAATGCCAATCGCAAGCGCTACAAAAGAACGGATCAGCGCTCGCCGGAGCGCTTCCAGGTGAGAAACTAAACTAGATTCCGCGTCTTGCATTCTAAGCGAATTTACTTCTTGTCTTCGGCCTCGGCAGCCTTTTCGACAGTCTTCTGTAAGTCTTCGGCTTCTTCCTTCAGGGCATCCTTTGCCTTCTTGTATTCGTTCTGGGCCTTGCCGAGCGAGCGGGCGAGTTCAGGAATGCGCTTTGCACCGAACAGCAAAAGCACAACGACCACAATCAAGATAATTTCAGGAATTCCGATAGACATGTTACCTTCCTTTTTTGTGAAATATAATATAAAAAACACCCCGATAAAATCGGGGTGCCTTGAATTTAATTTATTCTAGTAGATTACTCGCCCAAGCAAGAATCCATTGCGGCGATAATCTTCTTCTTGTCCATGTGCTGGCCAATGAAGACAAGACGAATAATACGGTCGCCGTACTTTTCGTCCCACACCTTGAGCAGGTCCGGATTTTCGCGCAGAATGCGCTTCTGTTCGGCTTCGCTTTCGCTGGCGAACCAAGGTCCGAAATTCTGGGCAGAAGCCTGCTTGCCGGCCTGTTCGAACAGGTAGCTGTTATCGCGTTCGTCTTCGAACCACACGAGACCCTTGGTGCGGATAATGCTGGTCGGATAGTCGTCGAGCAACACTTCGAAGCGTTCGCGAATCAGCGGA
The DNA here is from genome assembly GCF_900182935.1 of Fibrobacter sp. UWB10. Classification (NCBI taxonomy): domain Bacteria; kingdom Pseudomonadati; phylum Fibrobacterota; class Fibrobacteria; order Fibrobacterales; family Fibrobacteraceae; genus Fibrobacter; species Fibrobacter sp. UWB10. The sequence goes on from NZ_FXUE01000003.1 coordinate 188,470, forward strand.
CGGCGGCGTTCGTACACGAACGTACTGATGCCGTATTCGTCACCATGCGGATGGTCCTTGTCGTGGTGGTGGCCGCAATGGCACACGCCGTGTTCATGGTCGCAGTGGCTATGGTCTTCATGATCGTGGTCGTGTTCATCATGGTCATGGTGATGATGTTCGTGTTCGTCATGGTCATCGTCATCATCATGGTCATGATGGTGGTGATGTTCATGTTCGTCGTGGTCATCATCTTCGTCTTCGGGAGACGTTTCCTTCATGAGTTCCTTGGCCCAAGCGGCGGAGTTGCCGACCTTTTCGAAATCGAACTGCTTGGTGTCCAAGATATCCTTCATTTCGACCTTGCCGTAATTCGTCTCGATCATCTTGGCTTCAGGCTGCAAGGCGCGAACCACGGCTTTCACGTGTTCAAGGTCGGTTTTAGACAAACTATCAACCTTGTTCATCACGATGGTGTTGCAGAATTCAATCTGCTGAATTAGTAGGTTGGCGATGTCTTCTTCTTCGAGATCCTTGTCGAGCAGTTTCTGTCCGCCGGCGAATTCGTCGGCAAGGCGTGCTACGTCAACCACAGACACGATGTTGTCCAGATGGCAGGGGAGCGGGCGACCGTCGCGGCTCTGCAACTGGGCGCCGGCCATGCAAATGGTCTGTGCGATAGGAATCGGTTCGCAAATACCGCTCGCTTCAATCAGAATATAGTCGAACTTGTTCATTTCCAACAGTTCGGCAATTTGTTCCAAAAGGTCGGTCTTCAGGGAGCAGCAAATGCAGCCGTTCGACAGCGGAACAACCTTTCCGGAATCTTCTTTAGTGATGTTTCCGCCCTTTTCGATGAGCGTCTGGTCAATGTTCACTTCGCCGATGTCGTTCACGATCACGGCGACATGGTAACCTTGCTGGTTGTTGAGAACAAAATTGAGAAGGGTGGTTTTTCCGGCTCCGAGGTAGCCGGTGAGCAGCGTAATAGGTACTGACTTTTTCATAGTACCTTAAAATTTAGTAAAATGGGCGAATTTCGGCTTTTTTGCATAAAAAAACTAGCCCAGCAGAGCCGGACTAGTTTTTTGGGGGTTAGGAGGAGAACAAAGAGTTCTATTGTATAAGATATAAAAATTTGGGGGGTGTGACAAGAGGTTAACTGAAATTTTTCTTATTATTTTATTATTTTTGCATTTTTTGTGTGATTTGAATTTGTTGCATGGTACAAAAAGTTCCATTTTGCCGTTTTGGTGGCGTTTGGGACTCCTTTTGTGGCCAAATTTCTGTTTTTTGCGCAAAAACGGCTATATTTGCTTAAAGAATGGAGATTCTATGAACTGTCGAATACTGATGCGTTTCGTTGGAACGACCGACGAACTTTCCGCCGTATATGATGCCCTGATGGAGCAGTATCCCGAAATGGATCTGCCCAGCGAAGATAGTGGCGATTGGTACTCGGTAGACGACGTGATGATGGACGAGTACGAATGCCGCTTCGAAGAATTGCCCGAAGGCGAACTCTTGGCAATGGATGGTTCCGTACTCATCGAAGATGAACTCCCCGAAGACTTCTTTGCTGATCTTATGGAACGCTTTGAGCGTGTATTTGCCGCATTCAAGTGGTCGTCGTTAGATGTTGGTGTCGGTTGCGGAGTCAGCGATGGCTGGGGCGAATTTAATCCAGATTACGCCGACGATTATTCCGACGAAGCTAACGAAATTTCCGAAGCCGTTCTCGGCTTCTAATCCAAGTTTTTAATCATTAAGTTGTCGCAGATTTGTGCAAGCATTCTTTCGTGCGTGCAGACTTCAGGCGATACGCCTTCGATAGAACCGGTGCTGTAAAAAGAAGTACAGGCGCATTCATGTGCGCAGCAGCGGTAGCGTATGTCGCAACCTTCGCATTCTTTTTTGTCGTTGTCCAAGAACTGCTTAATTTGTTCGCATGCGTCTTCGTCGAATCCGGTAAAGACGTTACCTTGTAAGTAAGGAGGGTTCTCGTTCGAGGTAATGAACCTCGTGCACGGGAACATATTGCCGTTGGTTGCAACGCCAATGGCGCCGTTGTATACGTGGCAAGAATATTGCCTGTATCGCAAATTTGAAAGGTACAGCTTTATTTTGTCTTGAATCGTGCCCAGGAACATCTTGTCGCCTTTTTCGCGGCATTCCTTCCAGTACAACGCCATCTTCTGGTATTGTAAGGCAAGCCTGTCAAAATCTTCGCCGGTCCATTTGCCGTCAAAGTCGACGCTTGTAGTAAGGCTTCTGAATCCTTGCTCGTGCAACCACTTGACGCTTTCGGCAAGGGTCTCGATGTGGGCGCGCGTCACTGTGCTTAAGGCGACTGCACCTAGCTTTACGAATCGCGGGATGTGTTTCTCGATGTCCTTGAAACTGCCGCCGTTATTTACGGTACGGCGTGCTATGTTGTGGTGATGTTCCGGGCCGTCCAGCGAAAGGTAAATGCGGAAATGTTCGCGTTCGCAAAAATCAAAGAAAGAATCGTCAAAAAGCGTGCCGTTCGTGTTGACGGCAAAGTTGAGCTTAAAGTTGCTGGGAGCTTCGCCTTTGTCTATGGCTTCGGCAAGGAATGCCTTGGCGATGTTCACGCCTTTGAAAATGGCGTCTTTGCGCAGTAACGGTTCGCCACCGAAAAAAGTAATGTTCAAATAAGTTTGCTTGAAAAACAGGCTGCGTTCTAGCCCCACGCGAATCGCTTGCTCGAGCGTTTCGTCGTCCATCACGTTATGACGGGCAGATTGCGTGTCCTTATAATAACAATAGGAACAGCGCAAGTTGCACTGTTCCGTAAGGCATAGAACTAAGTTCATGTAATGATGTCGTCTTGTTCGAAGGTCGTTACCATGCTCGTAATCAAGCACTTTGGATTTTTAGGATCGGTGCATATGTGGATGTTGATGCAGGAAGGGTCTCCTTCGCGGCATTCCTGGCCGGTGGACGAACTGGAGGGCTGTTCTACTTCGCTCGAAGAACTTTCTTCTACAATGGGATCGCCGGCGAGCGGTACCGGTTCTTCGGCGGAACTGCTTTGCGCGTTCACTTCGCTCGAAGAACTGCTTTCGAAGTCGCTTTCATCGGGAGCTTCGATAACGCCTGCTTCAGGAGGCGGATACGGTTCATCGTAAGATGAACTGCTCAGTGGCTTAGCTTCAGAAGAAGAGCTGGATTCTGGGTAGAGATCGTCTGGAGGAATGACTCCTGCTTGAGGAGGAAAATCTGGTTCTGCTGCAGACGAAAGTGCTTCGACAGCTGAACTGCTAAGAGCTTCATGACTCAGAGGAATATCGACAACGCTCGAACTGCTCGGAGTCTCGGTTTTGGGTGCTCCGGTGTCGGGATTCTCAAGATCGGGTCTCTCTGGAGCCGCGACGGAGCCGCTTTCTTCACAAGCGGTCAATGCAACGGCTGCAATGCCGAACGAGGCGGCAATGGCGCTCTTGGCGGCCAAACTGAGCTTCGCGCTGTTTTTGACGATTTTCTTCTCGATTTTCATAGCAGAACTCCTTCCATCAAATCAAAATATATATAAACTAGCCCCCGATTTCTATAAGAAAAGCTGTTTTGCAAAAACCTGTGACCAAATACAAGAAAATCCGCCCTTTTGAGGCGGATTTCTTGAAATCTTGGCGTGAAAGCCGAGCGGTCTTTTTTTTCCCGCTACGTCTGCTCTTCACCACGCAACATGATAACCTTACCCGTGCGAATGTATTCGACGATTTCGAATTTCTGCAACAGGCTCTTGAGCGTGTCGACCTTCTGGCTGTTTCCGGTGATCTGGATGATCATCGAAGTAGCGGTCATGTCCACGGTGTTGGCGTGGAAGTGGTCGCAAAGCTGCAGAATTTCGGTACGCTGGTCCGGAGTGCAACGCACCTTGATCAGTGCGAGTTCCTTTTCCACGGCGTCGGTATCGGTATGGTCCTTGGCCTGCACCACGTCCACGAGCTTTTCGAGCTGCTTGATAATCTGCATCAAGATCTCGGGATTGCCGTGAGCGATGATGTTCATGCGGCTAAAGTTCGGGTCGAGCGTGGGGGAGACCACCAGAGAATCGATGTTGTAACCACGGCGGGAGAACACGAGGGCGATGCGCACGAGCACGCCCGGGCGGTTTGCAACTAACAAACTAATAGAATGTGCTTTATCCTTTAACATGGCTTATCTCCTTAGGTCGATCCCGTGGGCTTTTCAAGTTGAGTCTTCGGCTGTTCGGTAATCATGCTCGTAATCGGAGCACCGGCCGGAATCATCGGGAACACGTTGTCTTCCTTTTCGCATTCGCAGTGGATGAGCACCGGGCCTTCGTTGTATTCCAAAGCCTTCTGAATCACGCGTTCGGCGTCGGCGCTGCGCTTGATACGGAGCCCCAGAATGCCGTAAGCTTCAGCGAGCTTTACGAAGTCGGGGTTGCCCTTCATGTCCACGCAGCTGTAACGCTTGTCGTAGAACATGTCCTGCCACTGGCGCACCATGCCCAGGTACTTGTTATCCATCACGAAAATCTTGATAGGGAGCTTGTGGATGGCGGCCGTTGCAAGTTCTGCTTCGGTCATCTGGAAACCACCGTCACCGCAGAAGGTCACCACCGGCCAACCGGTTTCGTTGCCGAAAGCGGCGCCAATGCAAGACGGAAGGCCAAAGCCCATGGTGCCTGCGCCGCCACTGGAGTGGAGCTGGCGCGGATAATTGGTGTGGAAGAACTGTGCCACCCACATCTGGTGCTGGCCCACGTCGGTCGTGACGATGGCCTTGCCCTGAGTGAGGTCGCTCACCGTCTGAATCACATGCTGCATACGCAGACCGCCCTGCTTCGGGTAGGTCAGCGGGAAACGCTTCTTCCAAGACTGGCAAGTCTTCACCCATTCGGCGGTGTCGAGCTTACCCACCAGCGGCAAGAGCTGTTCCAAAACGAGCTTTGCATCGCCGCACATGAACACATCCGGCTGCAACACCTTGCCTTCTTCGGCAGGGTCGATATCGATGTGCATCTTGATGGCGTCCTTACAGAAAACGTCAAGCTTACCGGTAATACGGTCGTCCCAGCGGCTACCGATCGAAAGAATCAAGTCGCAATCGAGAACGGCCTTGTTGGCGTACACGGTGCCGTGCATGCCGAGCATACCGAGAGAAAGTTCATGGTCGGTCGGGAAGGTGCCAAGGCCGAGCAAGGTGCAGCACACCGGGGCGTTCAGCTTTTCGGCGAGTTCCTTCACCTGGCGGCTAGCGCCAGAAATCATAGCGCCGTGGCCCACGAGCAAGAGCGGCTTCTTGGACTTCTTCAAGTATTCAGCAGCCTTTTCGATGCTTTCCGTAGAAGCGTAGCTCGGGATCTTGTAACCCGGAAGGTCCATCTTGTCGGTGAACGGAGCGGTGCAGGGGCCTGCAGTCACATCCTTCGGCAAGTCAATAAGCACGGGGCCCGGACGGCCGCTGCGTGCAATGTGGAAGGCTTCCTTCATAATGCGCGGCAAATCGTTGGAATCCTTCACCAAGTAAGAATGCTTCACGGCTGCAAAAGTCATACCGCTGGTATCGCATTCCTGGAAGGCGTCCTTACCCAAGTTCGGAGTAGTCGTCTGAGCGGCAAGAACCACAATCGGGCTAGAATCCATAAGGGCGGTGTAGATACCGGTAAAGGTGTTGGTGGCGCCCGGACCAGAAGTGACGAGAGCAACGCCGACCTTGCCGGTCTGGCGAGCGTAACCGTCGGCCATGTGGGTAGCACCCTGTTCGTGGCGGGTCAACACTACTTTAATATTGGAATCCAGAATGGCATCGAACATCGGGATGGCCGATCCACCGGGATAACCGAAAATGGTATCAATTCCTTCGCGCTTGAGGCATTCAATAATCACCTCTGCGCCACTTAATGGAGAATTTGCCATAACTTTTCCTATCTAAATTAGGTTCTTGTTTTAAAAATATGGCTGAAATATAGAACGAATACCCCCTAGTGGCAAGAGATTTACTCTAAAATATCTAAAAATTTTTAAGATTTTTTGAAAAGTTGTAAAATTTTGTGCTGTGCATTCTAAAAAGTTTGCCTATTTTAGGTGTATTTTTGAGAAGTCTTTTGCTTTTGACTGTGAAAATCTGTGTGTTTTTGATGCAAGTTTGGTTAAATTTGAATTTTGAATAAAGTAAATCGTGCGTTTTTGTGGTAAAGTCTAAATAAAAAGACCCTTTCGGAGGCCGAAAGAGTCTTGAAAAGGGTGCTTTTTATGAAAAAACGATTTTTTTAGCCTTCAATCCAGCCGTAACGGCCGTTGAACTTGGCTTCAGCCTTTAAAACTTGGAAGGTGCAGCTGATTTCGACTGCCACATTCTTGGGCAAATTCGATACGCCTACTGCCGTACGGGCATGCTTTCCGTTTTCGCCAAAAATCTTCACGGCAAGTTCGCTGGCGCCGTTCAGTACGGCGGGCTGTTCGTGGAATCCTTCGGCAGACTGCACAAAGCCTTGCATCTGCACGAGTCTAAGGGTTTCGCCTTCTTCGAGTTGCGTGAGGGCGGCTGCAACATTGTTCATGAGGCAAATTGCGGCGCCTTCGGCGGCCTTTTCAACAGAAACTTCGGTCGGAACAGAGCCACAGAAAGCTGAAAAGTCTCCGTTAATCGAGGGCAGTTGGCCCGAAACATAAATAGTGTCGCCATTGCGGGTGGCTGGTATGTACGCGGCAAGAGGTGCCGGACATTTGGGAAGTGTAAGTCCTAATTCTTGAACCTTTTTAACAATCTGATCCATTTTTTCTCCTTGGCGTTCTTCTCCAATGAACCATAATATACAATTTTATCTAAAAAAAAGAACAGCAATTTGTATGGTGTATACAAATTGCCGTGTAAGAGCTGCGTTATATGGGGCTAGGCTTTCTTTTCGACAAGCTCCAGGGCCATTTTCTTCATTCCGTTGAAGTCCCACTTGCCGGAACCCAGCTTCGGAATGTTGTCTACGACAAATACCGCACCCGGTTGCATGAGCGGTGGAATGCCTGCCTTGCGGAGGTTGCGAGAAACGTCTTCGGCGTTCACGTTGCCCTTGACCAGGAGCACGATCTTTTCGCCCTTGGCGGAATCCGGCACGGCTGTAACGGCGAATTCGCAATCTTCCATGACCTTGGATTCTGCAATGCGTAGTTCCACTGCCGTCAACGAAATCATTTCGCCACCGAGCTTGGCAAAGCGGCTGTAACGGCCGAGAATCTGTACGAATCCGTCCGGAGTGAGTTTGCATTTGTCGCCCGTCTTGTACCAGCGACGGCCATTGATGTTGATGACCACAGCGTCGGTCTTTTCCTTGTCTTTCAGGTATCCCTTCATCACCTGCGGACCGGTCACCACCAACATGCCTTCTTCGCCATTGGGCAAGAACTCGTTGGTTTCCGGATCGATGATGGCGCAAATGGCTCCCGGCACGGACATCCCGATGCTGGAATTGTCGCTGCACTTTTCCATGGTCAAGAAGTCGTCCAGTAACACGTTCGGGGCGTTCAGGGTGGCAAGCGGCGTAAGTTCCGTACAACCGTAGCCTTCGTAAACATCCTTACCGAACTTGAGCTTGAAGGTTTCGCGCATTTCGGGGCGGAGCTTTTCAGCACCGGCAATGATATAGCGCAGAGAATCCAAGCACATCGGGTGGACCCAGCGGTTAATGGCGATAGCGCGCAGGAACGTAGGCGTACCCATCATAATGGTTGTCTTATACTGGGCGCACACGCGGGCGAGCGTCTTGATGTCCGTCGGATCCGGGCAGAGCACCATGGGCACGCCATCCAACAGCGGCATCATGAAGGTCATGGTGAAGCCGAAGGAATGGAACAGCGGGAGCAAGGTGGTCATCACGTCGGTACGACGCAGCTTGATAATGTGGTCGCCTTGCTGGGCGTTGGAAATCACGTTCTTGTGGGTGAGTTCAACACCCTTCGGCGTGCCTTCGGAACCCGAGCTGAACAGAATCACGGCATCGTCATCGAGCTTGGCCGAGGTAAACCACAGACGGCGCAAAATGGCTGCCGGGCATGCACGGATAATGAATGCCGAAACAAAACGGCAAACCGTCGACATCTTGGCTTCTTCTTCATCCAGATAAATCATCTGGCATTTGCCGGCAATCTGGCTGAAGGCCGGGTTCTTGCCGCAAAGTTTGTCGAAGAAGGGGCGAGTCGTCACTACGGTAGAAAGGTCGGCCTTTTCAATGCATCCGAGAATCGTATCCACCGGAGCAGAATAGTTCAGGTTCACCGTCGTCTTGCCGACGCCGAGAATGGACATGATACCGAGTGCGGCGTCGCGGCTGGTGGGCATCATGAAGCCCACATTCTTGTCGTTCTTGGTGACAGACTTGATTACTTTACCGAGGTAGTGGCACAAGCGAATCATTCCGTAACCGTTCACATGGTTACCGGCGGGGTCAATCAAAATCATACGGCTACGACGCTTGCGCATGGCCTTGAACCACAGCGGAACAATGGAGGCGGAATGGTCCATGGCAATGTTCCAAATGTCGGTATCCAAAAGTTCCAGGTCGTGGCGGATTTCTTTTTCGGTTGCGTTAGTAGGCAGCGGCTTCGAGAAACCGACGCTAATGATGCGGTTAAAGGACTGCGGGCGATTCACGCTTTCGCTGGCGTGGCTGTAACGGCTGCCCCAAAGACCTTGAATGTAGAACGGAATAATCGGAGCTTCGGTGCCTTCAATTGCCTTGGAATAGTCCAACGAGAAGGTCGACACGAACGGAGTCTTCGATACTTCGCCTTCCGGGAAAATCACGACGGCTTCACCGTTCAAAAGAGCCTTGTGGATTTCTTCCATAGCGGGCGCCGGATCGCGGCGGTTAATGCTAATCAGGAAGTTCCCGTGGAAGAACCAACGCTGGTACCAATCGGCAAAAGTGTTGCGGTTGCTTGCAATACGGAGCGGTCTCGGGCTTGCAATCTGAAGCACTGCCCAGTCAATAAAGCTGAAGTGCGGACCCACCAAAAGAACCGGGCCCGATTCAGGAATGTTCTGCACGCCCATCACCTTCACTTTGTAGCGGAATACAAAGAAGAATGCAAAGCGGAGTGTAGCGCGCAAAAGGGCCATCGGGTTGTTCTTGAGGTTTGCGATAAAGCAGAGAGCAAGAATCACTGCCAAAATCATGAAGCAGTAATCAAGCGTAATCGGCGTAAAGATCAAGAGCAGAGTCTGACCGCCCATAATCAGCACGAGCAAAGCCATCTGGATTGCGTTTGCCACAGCGTGAATACGGCCTGCGGTATCCGGACGCGTAAAGCTTTGAATCACGGTACGCAGAATCACGAAGGCGGAACCGGCGCACCAACCAATCACGCCGTATAAGGCCGCTTGAATCCAACCGTTTTGTACCAGCGGGAGCGCGAACATGGTAATGGCGGAGGCTACAGCAGAGAACGGAATGAGGCCCGTTTCCACAAAACCCTTGGATGCCTTGCTCGCAGAGAAGGCGCCAACCACGTAGCCGGCGGTCACGATGAACATGGAAACCGGAATCACCGCGGTGCTGAGCATGTCGGCCATGTTCTGAATCAAAATCAAGAAAATCTGAGTCACGCCCCAGAAGGCGGCAAGACCGAGAATTGAAAGGCGTACAATCGGGTGGCTCCAGGTGGCCGAGAAGTTGCGCATGGGGGAGCGCATCTTGAGGCTGTCATGGGTTTCGCCGACCTTGATGCAAAATCCCGCAATCGTTGTCACGACGCTTAAGCCAAGATAAATCCAGAGCGTTAAATCAATGCTTACCGGAGAATCGGGTCTGCCCGAAAGTCCCATGGCAAAGAAGGCTGCGGCAGCGGTGCCGAGAACCGAAAGGGCCATGTACCAAGAGTTGATCTTGACCAAATCTTCGCTTTCGACCATTTCTTTCATGATGCCGAGCTTAGCCGGGCTGAGTACTGCAAGGAAAATTCCGTACAGACCGAGAAGCCCGTAGGCAACCCATTCTGCGCCTGCCACATAGCAAACCACGATTGCGATTACCGAGGCGAGCATGCCCACCGAAGACCACGCCATGACGCGGCCCTTGTGGAATCGGCCCGCAAAGTAGCTCGCTGCCGGGAGCATAAAGATGCTCGGTGCAAAAATGGCTACCTGCAACAGCATGCTGCGCCACCAGAAGGCAGACCCCTCGAACGAGAACGAAAGCCACCGCTGGAAATGAACAAACAAGCCCATTTGCACAAAAATGCTACAAAAAACAAAAATTAAATAGGCTATGGAACTCTGGTACTTTGTAAGTTTCATCGTAGTCTTTCGTCTCTAGTCTGTAGGACCGAAGGTCCGTTCTTTCGTCTATTTTTTCTTGAACACCTTGTAAAAACAGAAGGTGCACATTCCGATAATGCCTGCCCACGAAAGGGTCATAAAAATCAGGCCGCTCGTAGAAAATTCCATGTTATGCCTCCTCGTTGTCGGAATCGCCGACAGTCATGTTCTGCTTGTGGAGAACGGTTGTCTTTCTGGCCGGGCCGTTCTCCTTCCAGGCGTAGTAGATGGCAATGTTCAAAAGCACCACGAGGGCGAGCAGGAATCCGCGAACGCCCCAAGTAAAGCCAATCTGCGAGAATTCGCTACCGAGGAACGTCACCTTGGCATCGGCCGGAACGTTGCTTAACAAGAGCACGCCCATGCCATCGTGAATTATCCAGGCGACCAGCACGACTGCCAGGTAAATCGGGCACACGTACATAATGATCGGCCTAAAGAATCGGGGGAGTTTCAATGCGGCGCCGTCGTTCATCAATGCGAAAGCTTCGCATTCCGGCTTGCCGTCTTCGCCAATCACGTCGGACTTGCGGCGACCGAGCACAAACGAGAAGATGAATGCCTGAATCGTGCCGAGAACCACCAGCAAGAAGCTTCCGCCCCAGAAGTCGAGCTCGTCGACCGCGCCTGCGGCAAGGCCGAAAATACCCACAAGGCCTCCCAAGAAGGTCACGGTACCGGTAGCGGTAATGGAGCCCTTGCGGCTAAACTTCAGGTCGTCTTCGCAAAAACTGATCAGCGGCTGGATAATCGAAATGGCGCTGGTGACGCCTGCGATAAAGAGCATCGCAAACCAAAGCGTCTGGAAGAATCCGCCAAAGGGTAGCTGGCCGAACACGAACGGCATGGTCTGGAAACCGAGGCCGAAGGTGCCGAGCTTCGCGCATTCTTCAATATTGTTGCCGGCAATGAGCACGGCCATCGGAATCACAATCGTTCCGCCGAGGATAATTTCGGCAAAGCCGTTGGTGGCGCTTGCGGTCAAGGACGAAAGCACCAGGTCTTCCTTGGGCTTCAGGTAGCTTGCGTAGCAGAAGACAATGCCCATACCGAGGCTCATGGTAAAGAATACCTGGCCGGAGGCGGCAAGCCAAACGGCGGGGTTAAGAATTTCAGAAAGGTTCGGGTTCCACACGAAGGCAAGGCCCTTACCGATATCGCTAATGGTAAGCACGCGCACCACGAGGATAATGCCCATGATCAAAAGAATCGGCATGGTAATCTTGTTCACGCGTTCGATGCCCTTGCGCACGCCGAACGACAGGAGTCCCATGTTGCAGGCGAACGTAATCAAGAAGAAGAGGATGGCGGCAGGAACAGGGCCGACTTTGGTGTTCAGCATAATGTAGTTGCCGAAGAATTCCTTCATGGGCTCGTAACCGCCGGCGACCACTTCCATCAGTTTGCCTGTGGCAGAGTAGTAGGTGAACGCCAAAATCCAGGACTGGATAAAGATATAGTAGAAGCTGATGAACAGCGGGGGCAAGAGCCCGAGCGAACCCAGGTGCTTGGCCCAGGGCTTCTTATTCAGAATATAGTGGAATCCGCCCGGGGCGGTACCATGGTGCTTGTTACCGGCAGCGCGGCCAAGCGTCCATTCCATCCAAGAAAGGGGAATGCCCAAAAGTAAGAAGGCAATGAGGTACGGAATGATGAATGCGCCGCCACCGTTTGTGGCTGCCTGTACCGGAAAACGCAAAAAGTTGCCGAGTCCGACGGCGGAACCCGCGACCGCGAGAATCACACCCAGCTTCGAACCCCAGTTGTCTCTAGAGCTTTTCATTTTTCACATCCTTTAAATTTTTGGAACAAATTTAGCATTTCTCTGCTTGACTCTGATTTGCGTTAGCAAATTCGAATCCGTGTGGCACAATAAAAAAGCGCTTGTTTTACGTTAGTAATCGAGTGTATTTACTCTTGTATACAGATTTCTTGAAAAAAACGGTGCTTTTTGTACCGTTGAAGTTTATCTTTATATCCATAAACCGAGAGGGTGGGGTAACCCCTCGTTAAACATTAAAAAGGATGACTTATGATCGACGTTAAGGGCAAATGGGCCTTGATTACGGGTGGTTGCCGTGGGGTAGGCCGCCTTACTGCTATCGAAATGGCAAAACTTGGCGCCAACATTATTCTGCAGGGCCGCGACAAGACTCACGCCGAACCGGTGATGGCCGAAATCAAGAAGTACGGTGTCGAATGCCGTGCAGTGGGTTGCAACCTCGAAGTCGCTTGTGAAATCGACGCAGCCCTCTCTGAAATTGATTCTTGGGGCGTGCAGGTCGATATCGTGTTCAATAACGCGGGCCTCATGAGTCATTACTTTACCGATTATCTGACCAATACCATGGAAGACTTCCACCAGGCTCTCGCCGTGAACTTCCTTGCTCCGATCAAGATTGCCTATCACTTCTTGCCGGGCATGATCAAGCGTGGTTTTGGCCGTATGCAGCTTACCACAAGCGGCATTGCGAACGAACCTGAACTCATGGCGTATGCCTGCGCCAAGGCTGCTTTGACAAAATTTGTCAAGGATTTTGCCTGCAAGTTGAACGGTACCGATGTCATGATGAACGTGATGGATCCGGGTTGGTTACGCACCGATCTCGGTGGCCCGAATGCTCCTAACGCTCCCGAAACCGTGATTCCGGGTTCCATGGTGTCTGTCTTGCTCGACGACAAGAAGAGTGGCCGCTGGTTCAGTGCTCAGGAATTTACAGGCATGTCCCTTGCCGACGCTGTTGAAAAGGGCAAGTCTGTAGAGTAATTGTAAAATCGAGGTGTTTGAAATTTTACAATGGAGAAAGTCCGGCCTTCGGGTGGGACTTTCTTTTGTAAAAAGATGTTTAAGGAAACGGCGCTTATTGGGCTCATTTTTTGTTATAAAAAATATTACAAGGAAATTACGCATTGCTTTACTATTTTTTCTTTGGGACTTATAAGGGATTGGTCTACACATAAACCAAAAAGGGCCACGAAGAATGAAAAAGATTCTTTCAATCATGGCCATGGCTGCGGTGTCCGCCATGGCAATCAGTGCGAGCAGGGTGGGTCCTGTAAGCACTTACGGTGAACTTAAAGCAAATGGCAGTAAACTTTCGGGTTCTTGCCCGCAGTATGCAAATGAAGCCGTCCAGGTGAAGGGCATGAGCCTTTTCTGGAGTTCCGCTGCTGATAGTGCAACTGCTTTCTACACGGAAAAAGCAGTGAACCTCATGGTGAAGGACATGGGCATCGAAGTGCTCCGCTTTGCTATGGGTGTGAGCAACAGCTTTGACAAGGGTCGTGGCTATATCACTGGCGGTGAAGACCTGCAGAAGGCTTACCTCAAGAACGTGGTGAACGCTGCCATTGAAAACGACATTTACGTGATTATCGACTGGCACATCGAAAGCTCTACGGGCTATACCGATGATGCTGTCAAGTTCTTTGACTATGCCGCAGAAACCTACGGTGAATACAACAACGTGATTTTCGAAGTCTGGAACGAACCCACCGGTGGCTGGAGCGAAGTCAAGAGCCATGCTGATAGGGTTATTTCTGCCATTCGTAAGCACTCTGACAACCTGATTCTTATCGGTAGTACAGGTTGGTCCAGTAATCCTGCTGAATGTGCTGGCTCCTTTAGCGATAAAAACTACGGCTGTACGCTTCACTTCTACGCAGCCACCCACCCTGCTAACGGTGACAAGGCTCAGTCTGCAGCAAGTGCCATGAGCAAGGGCGTTCCGGTGTTTGCAACGGAATGGGGTACCGTTTCTGCCGATGGTAACGGCGGTGCCAACCAGGGTGAAAGCGAAAAGTGGATTTCCTGGATGGATCAGAACAAGATTTCTTGGGCAAACTGGTCCGCTTCTGCTGTGAACGAAGGTTCTGCAGCATTTAACAAGATTAACCTTGATAACGGCCTTTCTTACTCCACCTCCGGTAACATGGTTAAGGGCTGGATGAACAAGGGCAAGTCTTACAAGGATTGCGGCCTCCAGAACGGTAGCAGCTCTGGTAACTCCGGCTTCTCTACCGGTGTTGCTAACGGCGCAAAGACCGATTTGATCGATGACGTGGAAGATAATGACCATTATGCTTATACTGGTGGTTTCTGGTCTGCATGGACTGATGCTGGCGAAAGCGGCACCAATGGTGTTGGTAAGTCTACCTTGACCAATGCCAAGTGGGAAAATGACTTCGGCAAGGAAGTCTATGACGTTCTCCTTCCGTCCGATGGTGGCAAGAACACCTCTAAGTACATGGTTGGTATGAAGGGTATCAAGCTTGCTAGAGGTACCTACGAATACGCTCCGTATGCTGACCTCGGCTTGAACCTCACGAAGGACACCACCGTGTTCAACATGAAGTCCTGCAAGTCCATCAGCTACAAGTTCAAGGGCGCTAGCCACAACTTCCGTCTCGAAACCTCTCTCGTGACCAACTGGAACTTCCACCACGTGAACAAGGACGCTTCCGAAGAATGGAAGGAAGTGGAACTCACTTGGGATCAGTTCAACCAGGAAGACTGGGGCGATAACGACAAGCACTTCAACCTCAAGGACAAGGGCCTCGACAAGGTCATGCGCCTCGCTTGGGAAGTCAAGGGTGTGCTGAATGTCCCGGATGCTCAGAACCAGCCGTCTCTCGATTACCTCTATGTGGATGACGTACGTTGCGATGGCATGTCCATTTCCGCCATTAGCGGTGGTGCTGGCGATACTCCGAAGTCTTCTTCCTCTTCTGTCGGTGGCAAGTCTAGCTCCAGCAGCAAGGGTGGCAAGTCCAGCTCCAGCGGCACTCCGACTCTGTCTTCTTCTTCTGTTGCTCCGGTGATTACTGACCTTCTGGTTATTGATGACGTTGAAGACGTTGATGAAGTTCTCAATACCACTGGTACTTGGTACGCTTACACCGACGTTGAAGGCGGTGGACAGTCTGCAATTACCAACACCTATGATCCGGCTCTTCCGGGTTATGTCGTTGTGTTCCCGGGTACCAAGGATGCTACTAACGGCACGAAGGGCTTTGTTGGCCTCGAAGGAATTTCTTGGAAAGACGGTACGCTCTCGTACGATCCGTTCGTTGCTCTTGGTGTTAACCTGAACGCTGACACCTCTAAGGGTGTTGACCTGACCAACTGCCCGGCTATCAGCTACCGCTATAAGGGTAACGGTCATACCATCAAGCTTCAGGACGGTCAGGTGACTGACTTCGCCTTCCATAACCGTAGGGTTGAAACAGCTGCTGAATGGACCACGATTACCTTCGCTCAGGCCGAATTCAAGCAGCCGAGCTGGACTGAAACTAAGGTTGACTTCAACTGGGCTAACGTCAAGAAAATCTCCTGGGAAGTCATCGGTGCTCTCGGTTACTCTGACGAATTCCAGCCGGAACTCAACTACCTCTATGTGGATGACCTGAAGTGCGTCTCTTCTGCCGCAGGTGTCCGCGTGTCTCGCAAGGCTGCAAGCGACCTCAAGCTCACTGTGAACGGCGATATGCTGAACGTGGTGACCACTGGCGCTGCTCGCATCCAGGTGTTCGACATGCAGGGTAACATGGTGATGAACCGCGTCGAAAGTGCCGCCGGTAATCATCAGGTGTCCTTCCAGGGCATGAACCGCGGTAACTATGTTGTCCGCGTGAAGTCTGCTGGCATTGCCAAGACTGCTCGCATCAGCATCCGCTAAGATTTATCCCCGGCCTAGCGCCGGGAATCCTCTTTTAACAAAAACCCCGGTTTTAACCGGGGTTTTTGTCATGCTGAATATAGTTCAGCATCAGCTTTTTTTGCCTGAAATTACTGCAAATCGCGCTGCAGAATTTCGCACTTTTCCTTCTTCCATTCCTCGAAGGTGTCGTCGGCGATGTGCTGCTTGGCTTCGCGCATCAAGTGCAAATAGAAATGCAGGTTGTGAATGCTTGCCAGCGTGAATCCGAGCGATTCGCCTGCGTGGTGCAGGTGGCGTAAGTACGCTCGGCTAAAGTTACGGCAGCAGTAGCAGTCGCAATTCGGGTCGACCGGCTTGTCGAATTCTTCGGCATGGCGGGCAGCCTTGTAACGCAACACGCCTTCGCTGGTAAACAGCATGCCATTTCGGGCATTACGGGTCGGCATCACGCAGTCGCACATGTCTACGCCGCGCTCAATGAGCTCGAGCAAGTTCCACGGCGTGCCCACACCCATCACGTAGCGGGCATGGTCCTGCGGCAAAATGTCGGTGCAGAAGTCGGCAATTTCGTACATGGTCTCGGTCGGTTCGCCTACAGAAAGGCCTCCCATGGCAAAGCCGTCGGGGCCGAGCTCTGCAATGCGCTCGATAGCCTGCTTGCGCAGGTTTTTGTGCATGCCGCCCTGAATAATTCCGAAGAATTGCTGGTCGTAACCGTGAATGGGCGGGTGTTCCTTAAGCCATTGCATGGCCTCGGCGGTCCATTTCAGGGTATAATTCAGGCTATGTTCGGCCTCTTTAGCGGTACTCGGGTACGGAGTGCACTCGTCGAGGGCCATAATGATGTCCGCGCCGATTTCGCGCTGGGCATTCATGACGCTTGCTGGGCTAAAAAAGTGCTTGGAACCGTCTAAAATGCTTCTAAATTCCACGCCTTCGGGCGTAATTTTGCGCAAATCCTTCAAACTCCAGACCTGAAATCCACCGCTATCGGTAAGAACCGGGCCGTCCCAGGCCATAAATTTGTGAATTCCGCCTGCTTTTGCAATGCGCGGGGTGGTCGGGCGCAGGTACAAATGGTAGGTGTTTGCAAGGATAATTTCGGCCTTGATGTCCTTAAGCTGCGCTGGAGTGACCGCTTTTACGGTCGCTTCGGTGCCCACGGGCATAAAAATGGGGGTCGTCACGTCTCCATGATCAGTGTGGACAACGCCAAGACGCGCTTTTGACTTTTTGGAGGTCTTTAGAAGTTCAAAACGGTTCATTGGTTCGCTAATATAGAAAAATCAGGCGTTTTTTCCTATAGAGGGCTATTGTCAATTTATCCATAGCAATATTGATAATAAACGGATTTTTACGCAAAAAAGGGGTAATTTTACCTTTGGATGGGTCCGCGTGTGTGGACTCCCGCATGGAGTGATTATATGTTAAGTTTTTTTAAAACGAACCCCTGGGTGCGCTCTTTGGGTGCAGCCGCTTTTGGGTTAGCGGCTACAATGGCTTATGCCGACAACCCGATTTCAACTTACCATTACCTGGCAGACCCTTCGGCTGCAGCCGACGATAGTACCTTCTACATCTTGACCGATGTGGATGACTACAGTCCCCAGAAGAATTACGACTACGATATCGTGGGCCTTAATGCATTTACGTCCAAGGACATGAAAAACTGGACCGACCACGGCATGGTTTTCCGCTCCAAGCGCGAATTTGGGGATTACCCCAACAATACTTGGGCTTCTGGTATCGCTGTCCATAAGGGTAGAATCTACATCGTTTACCCCAACGGCGCTAGCGGCGTGGGTATGCTTACTGCGACAAGCATCGACGGCCCTTATACCGACCCCGTCAAGGAAACCCATGGCGTGAACTACATTGCTGCATCCTATGGCTCCAGCGTGATTGGTGGCTGCGACGGCATTGCACACTGTTTCGATCCGGGAATTTTCATTGAAGATGACGGCACGGGTTACGTGATTTTCGGCGGTGGCGAAAACGGTCAGCGCCCCTATGGCAACAACCTGGACATCATCAAGTTTACCGAAAACAATGGCAAGATTACCATCGACAAGAATTCCCTGACGCGCGTCAGTGCTCAGAATTCCTTCGAAGCTCCCTATATCCACAAGAAGGGGAGTAAGTACTACTTGAGTTTCAATACGCCTCCTCAGGTGATCGATTACGGCATGGCTGACAAGATTACGGGCCCTTACACGTTCGTTGGTACGGTTATCCCCGGAATCAGTGCTGTGCCCGATGCTCATAACGAGGGCGGCAACAACCACCAGGGCTTTGCTGAATTCCAGGGCAAGTGGTACGCCGTGTACCATGACCGCCGCTTGGTGACTGCGGATGAACATCCGGGTTCCTGCACCCAGTCGGGCCAATGCACTAATAGCCCGAACAAGGAAAACCACAGAAGCGTGTCCATTGATGAACTCACCTGGAGTGGAGACAGGATGAACAAGCTGACCTTTACCCGTGAAGGTCCCAAGCAAATCAAGAATTTTGACCCCTATAATACCTACAAGGCTCTCACCAGTTCCAAGCAGCGCAATGTGCGCAGCCGTACCGACTGGACCAAGGGTAAGCCCGTTGTACATGTGCTGACTCCGCTTGCTACCAAGGAATCCTGGATTCGCGTTTCTGGCGTTGATTTCGGTAATGGAGCCCAGAACCTTCGCATCAAGGCCGCCAACGTGGGCGATGGCAACAAGGTTGAAATCCATAAGGGTTCTGTGAGTGGTACGCTCGCTGGTACCTGCGAACTCGCTAAGACCGGCAATTGGAACTCTTATGTTGATAACGATTGCGAAATGAGCGGCCTTTCTGGTGTTGTCGATGAACTCTTCTTCGTGTTCAAGGGTTCTAAGGATTCCACCATGGGTCTTCTGGAATGGGAATTCCAGGGCACCAAGCGTGAACCTGAACCGCAGACTGCTTTCGGCGGCAAGGCTTGGGATATTCCGGGCAAGATTGAAGCCGAAAACTTCGACGAACCGGGTTATGGCGCAGGCAACGATTCCTATGCCGAAAACGATTCTGACAACCATGGTGATAGCGAATTGCGCAAAGGCACCGGCGTTGACCTTTACGAAAAAGAAACCGGCGTAGTGGTGGGTTACAACCAGGCTGGCGAATGGCTCGAATACACCGTGAACGTGAAGGAAGCTGGTGATTACACCATGTACGCTTCTGTTGCCACTGACAATTCGACTGCAGGCTTCAAGCTCTCTATCGATGGCGATGAAGTGGCTGAAGTTCCGGTCTCTGGTTCTAGCTGGGATGACTTTACCAAGGTGAAGGCTAACCTGACGCTCCCCGCAGGCGAACATATCCTCCGCTTCGAAGTGACGGGCGATTGGTTCGATATCGACTACTTCAACTTTGTGGCGGGTAAGGATGCTCCGGAAAATACGACTGCTATTACCGCTGTCAAGCTCCAGAACAAGATTGAAAAGACCTACAACGTGTTCAGCCTCACCGGCGTGAAGGTCGGTACGGTTGACCTGTCCCGCATGGATGCTTCGAAGGCTCTCAGCGCTGCTGGCTTTGCCAAGGGTGTCTACATGCTCAAGCAGGCAAAGGGCGGCAAGACTTTCATGGTGAATACGACTAAGTAATTCACGGCAAGCTTACATACACCTCCAACAGTCTTCCTGGCACTTCGGTGCCGGGAGGATTTTTTGTATAGAGACTGTTCGGCTCAAAAGTTGTGGTGTATAAAACGAAAAAAGACTCAGTTTTCACTGAGTCTTTCTTCTGCGGTCGGACAGACTTGAACTGTCATGGGATCGCTCCCACTAGCACCTCAAGCTAGCGTGTCTACCAATTCCACCACGACCGCGTGGTCCTTAGCGGAACAGCCCAAATTTAGTTTAATTCGTTCCGCTTGTAAAGGGGTAAGGATGAATTTTTTTCAAAAAAATCAAAAAAAATTCTTTTAAGAAAACAAGTTCTTTTTTTATATGCGGGAGGGAACCCAGCTCGGAGTTGCGAAGGCCGCACGGTTCCCTCCCTGCACCCTCCTTTACGTTGGCCGACGCTTTATTATCTACACGGTTCGTTATTGTTTCTCTTTATTATTTATCTCGCTACAAGAAAAGCAGTCTAATAAAAGACTGTTTCTTCATATTGTCTTCCCGCACGTAGATGACAATAGCCACTTGCAGCTTTGCTGCTTAGAGTACCTTGGCATAATACTAACCGAACAAAGTTCGGAGTATTATGAAGCCAAGTTACATCGGTGGCTGTGTTGTCATAATAAATTGGTAGCGGCACTAAAGTGCCGAGCCACACAGAGGATATGGTCCTCGGAACGGGGACGGGATCTCCTCTTGCGGTCTGAAGAGGAACATGTTTGTCCGAATTACAAATCTGCGACGAGCTTGTCAAACACTTGGCCGCGGACTTTGTAGTTCTTGAACAGTCCGAAGCTTGCGCAGGCGGGGCTCATGATAACGGTGCCGCCCTCGCCGATCTGCAAGCTGTCTGCAAATGCTTCTTCCAGAGTGGGGAAGATGTTTGCGGTGATTTTGAGCCCGGCCTGCTGCAAGGAGTCCAGCATGCGCTGCGCTGTGGCGCCGATGAGCGCGATGCGCTTGAGGTTCGGGCGTTCATTCACCAGAATCTGCGAGAGTTCGGTAAAGTCTGCATTCTTTTCGGAGCCTCCGAGAATCAGCGCGAAGGGGCGCTTCATGCTTGCGGTCGCGGCGATCGTCGCGTCGGGGCGGGTGGCGTAGCTGTCGTTGTAGAATTCGATGCCATTCTTTTCGCCCTTGAATTCCATACGGAAGGGGAGTGTTTCGTAGCTCTTCAGGGCTTCGAACGCGTCTGCCACCTTGATTCCCAAGGCCTTGCAAGCGAGGGTCGCCGCTGCCATATTTTCGAGCTGGTAAATGCCGCGTACCTTGCAGTCCGACAGATAAAGCTTTGTGCCGTCAATCGTGAGCGTGGCGCCTTCAATCACTGCATCTCCGTCATCGTTCAGACTCACGGCGTACTTTGTCTTAGCCGGGCTTTCGCTTGCAATCTTTGCCGTCGGAGCAGCGTCCTTCAAGTACACGCATGCTCCGTCACGCTTTTGCCAGCGAACCAAGTTAGCCTTCGCATCGCGATATTCTTCGACGCTCTGGTGCCAATCCAAGTGTTCGGTCGACACGCGCAGCACCACAGCTACGTCCGGCGACAAGGACAATGTCATCAACTGAAAACTTGAAAGTTCCAGAATGCTCACTCGGTCTGCCGTCTCGTTCTTCAATAAATCAAGCGCCGGCACACCGAAGTTGCCGCCAATCTCGTTGTTTACGCCGCACTTGGTCAGAATATGGCTAATCATGCTCACGGTAGAGCCCTTGCCGAGCGTACCCGTAACGCCTACAACCTTCTTGGATTTAGTTTGTTCTAAAAATAACTGAATCTGGCTTGTCATCAGGCCGCCGTTCATTTGGAACTTGAACAGAGCGGGGCTCATCGGGTAAACGCCTGCGGAACGCACCACGGTCACGCAGTCCTTAAGACCGTCCATGTAGTTTTCTCCGCTGCAAACCTTTACGTTCACGCCGGCGGGTACTTCCGGCAGGTTCACCGGATTCTTGTCCATGACCACGATATCTTTGATACCGCTACGTACAAGGTAATTAAACGTGCTCTGGCCTTCGACGCCAAAACCTAAAACACCTACGGGGGCTATAAGATTAGAATTCATATTCTTCTCTGTCGATACATTTGATTTCTGCAATATCCCAGCAAAAGCAAGAGCTCAGTACAAAACAAATAATTGTCAGAAAACACTTCATGCCAAGAAATCTAACATTTTTGCCTAGCGAAAAAGTCCGCCACAAGGGCGGACTTCGTAATGCGGTCGGACAGACTTGAACTGTCATGGGATCGCTCCCACTAGCACCTCAAGCTAGCGTGTCTACCAATTCCACCACGACCGCAGGCTGTTGGCGAGCCTAAGCTTCGCCAAACAAATCCTTATTCAGCTGCAGGAGCGGCCGGAGCTTCGGTAGCCGGAGCAGCAGGTGCTGCAAAGTCAGCCGGAAGTGCCGGAGCCGGGGCTTGCTGCTGAGCAGCGTTTTCGCGGGTAGCCTTCTGCATCGAAGATTCTTCGACAGCCTGGTCCTGCTTAGCAGTAATCAGGCCGAGGGCGAACACGACGATAAAGAAGATCACGGCCACGACGCGGGTCAACTTCTGGATGAAGGTCGCGGCACCTGCGGTAGAGAAAGCAGACTGGGAAGTCATGCCACCGAGACCTGCGAGACCGCCCATCTTGTCGTTCTGAACCAGAACGAGCAACATGAGGAAGAGGCACAGGAACACGTGCAGAACGATACCAATCCAAAAGAGTGTTGTCATAGTCGTTTTACCTTGGTTTTAAGTTTTAATTAGCGAGCTTCAGCTGCGTCGATGATTTCCTTGAAGGTGTTAGCCTTGAGGCCTGCACCACCGATCAAACCACCGTCGATATCCTTCTGAGCGAGGAGGCCGGCAGCGTTTGCACCCTTCATGGAACCACCGTACTGAATGCGCATGCCTTCAGCAACAGCTTCGCCGTAAATTTCCTTCACAACGGAACGAGCGTAGGCCTGGGTGTCCTGAGCCTGTTCGTCGGTAGCGGTAACGCCGGTACCGATTGCCCAAACCGGTTCGTAAGCGAGAACGCACTTGGCGGCGTCTTCAGCAGAAACGTCCTTGAAAGCGCCCTTGATCTGGAGGCCGAGGACTTCCTTCAGGATGCCACCGTTACGCTGGTCGAGGGTTTCGCCAATGCAGATGATCGGCTTCAGACCGGCTTCGAGGGTCTTCTTGACCTTGAGGTTCACAGTTTCTTCGGTTTCGTGGAAGTACTGACGCTGTTCGGAGTGACCGATGATGATGTATTCAGCACCGATTTCCTTGACCATGTCCACAGAAACCTTACCAGTGTATGCGCCCTGGTCCTTCCAGTGAATGTCCTGGATGGCGAGCTTCACGTTGGAACCCTTGATGACGTCGGCGACCTTAGCGGCGGCGAGGTAAGTCGGGGCGATGACCACTTCGGTCTTCTTCACGTCCTTGACGGCTTCCACGATATCCTTAGCGAGCTGAATGGATTCGCTAACGGTCTTGTTCATCTTCCAGTTACCAGCGATGATATACTGACGCATAATTAACTCCTTGAGAGGTTTAAAATTTAACGCGCCTAAATTTAGTAAAAAAAGACCGCCCCCGGTAGTCCGAGGGCGTATCTTTTCGCATAAATTGCTTATGTCATTCCCGTAAAAGCGGGAATCTCCACTTAAATTAGTAGTTGGAGGAATGCTTGGAGGTCGGAGCCGGGGATCCACCGTAGCGGTCGCCTTCGATCTTTTCCAGAATCCATTCTTCTTCGTAGCCCTTCAAACGAGCCTGGTCGGGGTGCTTCCAAAAGAGGCGGGTAATGAGTTCGCCTTCGCGGGTGTAGTATTCCCAAATGCTCTGCTTTTCGGTGGTCTTTTCGTGGTCAGGAGGTCCCCACAAGAGGTTCACCATGTCGTTGGTCATGCCTTCTTCGATATAGCCCTGCTTGAACACGTCTTTCAGGCGCTTGTCGATACCCATGCTTTCCTTAACGGCAAAGTATTCGCGTTCGTATTCGTTACGACCTTCACCGCGTTCGATCAGAATGGGGGAGGAATAGCGGTTGGCACAGGCCCAGAACATCAGGGCGCTCACGCCAAGCAAGCAAATATGAGAGAGTTTCATTGTGACTCCTATAAATTAATGCCTACAAAATAAGAATTTATGGCGCAAATGGGGAAATTATTTTAAATTTTATTCCGAAATGACTTATTTTAAGAAATTATTGGCCTTTTCTATAATTTTTTTTACTTGTAACATCGCGTCTTTTGCTGATGGTTTCAATGAAAATGCGAATTTTGGTTTCCGCTATGGGCCAAACCTTTCTTGGAGTATCATGGGCAATACGCCGTTTGTGTGGGGACAGTGGCTTCCGCAGGCAACGTCCATGCTCCATTATTCCTGGTTGGAACCGCTCAGTGAACTTGCTTACGGTGAACGCCTAGGGCGCTTGCCGACATACCTGCGCATGGATGGCGCTATTGAAATATCCCCGTTTTACGCGGGCTATCTTGCTGGAATTGGCCTTCGCCCGTTCAAGACCAATCCGCAATTTGAATTGAATGTCGTCTATGAAAGCTACATCTATCTGCGCTCGAATTTGGAAATGGTCACCGCCGAAGTGGTAGGCGAGGGTCGCATTGCAGAAACCTGGAACGCCGACTATGTTGTAGACAATATTTACGAAGATGATGCCGCCTATGACTATACCCAGTCGCTTGATATGGCGTTGAGCGTTAGTTATTCTTTCCCGAGAGGCTCCATTATTGGTGCTAAGTTCCACTACATCTTTTCGGATATCAGTACCGATTTCGAGGGTAAAAGCTACGACTATCGCCGCAACATTCCCGTGTTCAGCCGCGATTTTGTGCTAGTTCTCGATACTTACGGACGTATTCCCATAAACGATCATTTTGCGGCGTTGTTTGAATCGAATTATTACAAGACCGGTTTCTTGCGCGAAAAGAATACGGTTCAGAAAGAATCCCTTGGTTATGGCAAGGCTATGCTCGGTGTCCATTTCTTCTGGGACAACTGCTTACAGAATTTAATCTTGGAAGTGGGCGGTTGGAATCGCACCGAAAAGCGCTTCTACGATGGATCACTCGCGCAGCAGTTCTTGGTTCAGCTTGAGTATCAGGGGTATTTTTCTTTCCCCTTTCACAGGAATTTTTCTAAATAAATCCGGCAGTGGCGGTTTCGGCTTGCCTTCTACGCTGTTCTTGAGCGGGTCGGCCTGCAATGCCTGTACGGTGTAGGCTGAACGAATCCATAGTTCGCCGCTATATCTTTCATTTTCGACTTTCACCAAAGTCGGGAGCATTTCTCCAGAATAATTGCGCCACTGGCGAATCGTGAAGATTCGCTTTTCGTGATGCACTCCGTTCATGGCCACCTTTGTCGGGTGCGGAAGGCTGTCTGCGACAAGGCTCCACCAGGCCATTGAGAATGCTGTCGAAAGGATGTTCGGCTTCTGGATTGTCGAATCTCGGCACAGGAACTGCCCGTTGGCCAAAAGTTCCATGTCGTCAAGTTTCAGGGGTGTTTCGCCGATATGTTCTTTCAAATGGTGCGTGCCCAGCTGCCTTTTGACCTTTATATTCGGGAATTCCATGTAACGGTATTCGCCGGCGGTAATAAAGTTGAACGGCGGGCGGTCAGGCTGGTTCACAAAGAAGGTGTCGAGCGCTTCGGGATGGTGTCTCCATTCGACATCGAGCGACACTCGGGACAGCTTTTCGTTAATGAAAAAGCCTTCTATGTTCACGACCATCGGGTTTTCCAACAAAAAGTGCGGGCAAGAGGTTTGGGCCTGGCATAAAACTGCCGCTCCGGCAACCGCAATCATCGCACTTCTTATTTTGTTGAACATGGCGTACAAAATAGCAAATTATTTGCACAAAGGAAAACCCCGACCCATCCCAATGGCTAAAGGATAGGCCAGGGTTTGTTGCTCTTCAGGAAGAAAATGTTTGGGTAGGGGACTATGCGTCGTCGCTTACGCTGACTTCGCTGTCGTCATCAGCTTCGATGGCATCGCCTTCGTTCAGCTTGAACAGTTCGACGTCCTTCATGCTTTCGCGGATCTTCTGCTCAATTTCGTTGCAGAGGTCCACGTTGTCCTTCAAGAACAGGCGGGTGTTTTCACGACCCTGGCCAATGCGTTCGTTGTTGTAGCTGAACCATGATCCGCTCTTCTGGATAATGTCGAGCTCGGTTGCAAGGTCGAGGATAGAAGCTTCGCGAGAAATACCGCAACCGTACAGAATGTCGAATTCGCACTGGGTAAACGGAGCGGCCACCTTGTTCTTGACAACCTTAACGCGGGTGCGGTTACCGATGACTTCTTCGCCGTCCTTGATGGCTGCAATGCGGCGGATATCGATACGCTGGGTGGCGTAGAACTTCAGGGCGTTACCGCCGGTGGTGGTTTCGGGGTTGCCGAACATCACGCCAATCTTCATACGCAGCTGGTTAATGAACAGCATGCAAGTGTTGGACTTGGAAAGAATACCGGTGAGCTTACGGAGGGCCTGGCTCATGAGGCGGGCCTGCAGACCCACATGGTTGTCGCCCATTTCGCCGTTGATTTCGGCTTGCGGAACGAGGGCTGCCACAGAGTCAATCACGATGATGTCGATGGCGCCGGAACGCACGAGGGTTTCGGCAATGTCGAGGGCCTGTTCACCGGTATCCGGCTGGGAAACCAGGAGCGATTCGATATCCACACCGAGCTTGCGGGCGTAGACAGCGTCAAAAGCGTGTTCTGCATCAATAAAGGCTGCCACACCGCCAAGTTTCTGGGCTTCGGCAATGGCGTGCAGGGTAAGGGTTGTC
Organism: Fibrobacter sp. UWB10; assembly: GCF_900182935.1. Taxonomy (NCBI): domain Bacteria; kingdom Pseudomonadati; phylum Fibrobacterota; class Fibrobacteria; order Fibrobacterales; family Fibrobacteraceae; genus Fibrobacter; species Fibrobacter sp. UWB10. Next base: position 214,857 of record NZ_FXUE01000003.1, read on the forward strand.
TTACCGGAAGATTCGGGTCCGTAAATTTCGATAATACGGCCGCGCGGGAAACCGCCTACGCCAAGGGCCATGTCGAGCTGGATACAACCCGTAGGAATAACGGGAATGTCTTCGACGGGCTGCTGGCCGAGTGCCATGATGGAACCTTTACCATAATTCTTTTCAATTTGGGCGATGGCGGCTTCTACTGCCTTGGCCTTGTCTGCGGAAAGGTTGCTAGTCGGGGTGTTTGTTGTTTTCTTAGCCATGTTTGACTCCATTTTGTTTTTTCGTTTTTAAATATAACATTTAGTGTTCACTTGTGCAAGTGCTTTTTTGGTTATTCAATAAAAAAAGTAGCTTGCCCAGCACACTATACACGCTTTTTTGGCGCACTTCTGTGCGGTTTCCTTCGAAAATTTTACAAAAAGCCTCATTTTGCAAACTATTGGCGACAGCCATCCACACTGTACCAACAGGTTTGCCGGGTTCTGCTCCGGTGGGCCCTGCAATACCAGAGGTTGCAATTGCCCATTCGCAACCGAATTTCTTGCGGGCGCCCTCGGCCATAGCCTTTACGGTTTCAGCAGAAACGGCTCCCTTTTCTTCGAGCACCTGGTGGGGTACCCCAAGCAAGGCTTCCTTAACCTCGTTCTGGTAAGCGACAATGCCGCCGGCAAGTACAGCCGAGGATCCGGCCTCGTTCACGATGCTGCTTGCCACAAGGCCGCCCGTGAGCGATTCGGCGGTAGCCATCATTTCGCCCCGTGCGATGAGCGCATCCTTGATGGCCTTGACCAGCAGGGAAATCTTGTTTTCGAAGCCTTCGCTTTGAAGATCAAAATCTTTTGTATCGCTCATTTTCATACTCCGTAATTTAGAATTATTTTGTGTCATAAAATGACAATTAGGTAAAAACCTGAAATTTTTTTGAAAATATACCTTTTGGAACCTCGGTATGCCGTTCCTTTGCTAAAAAATGAAAAATTATTGCCAAAGATTGAAAAAAACATATATTTGAACAAACAAATATAAAGGAGAACAATGATGAATTGCTTAAAATACGCGCTCTTGACCTGCGCGGCACTTCTTGCTGCTTGCGGAGATGATTCTTCTACCTCTGCGTCTGATACACCTGATAATCCGGCTAAAACTTCTGATGTTGCGGCGAACTACCTTAATCCCGACTATCCGTATGGGGAGGTGACGGATGCTCGTGACGGTCAGGTCTACAAGACGACTACAATTGGTTCGCAGACCTGGCTTGCGCAGAATATGAACTACGAAACGGCGAATTCTGCCTGCTTTAACAATGTCGCCGACAGTTGCTCCAAGTACGGAAGGCTCTATGCGTGGAAAGACGCTAAGGATGTTTGCCCGTCTGGTTGGCACTTGCCCGATACAACGGAGTGGAATATGTTGTTGGCTGAAACAGGTGGAATGGATTCGGCAACCGTAAACCTTATTTCGAAGAATGGTTGGCCTAGAAGCGAAAGCTCCGCTGCTTCTCTAGATTCTATCGTATCCCAAATGGATTCTGACTTGACTGTCAAAATTCCCAAGGGTTGGGGTGGATCGGACCCGTATGGTTTTTCAGCTCTTCCGGCAGGAGTAAAGCATAAAGGTGGCGAATTTATGGGGGTCGGTGGCATAAGTGATTTTTGGCTAGCTACGGAATACTTGGTAAATCTGCTTGGCGACAGTGTCGATGAAGCCTATTATGCGGATTTGCTTATTTTAGGATATTACGTTTATGTGTTACCTGAAGAAAAGGCCAGCTTCAAGTCTGTTCGCTGCGTCAAGGATTAGGTCATCTTTTTCTATATTGTCAAGCCGATGTCAAATCGTCTGCTTGCTATAATCTTGTTTGTATGCCTCGCGTTTGCTGCGGGGGCTAGTGCGCAGACGGTTCCGGCGGATTCTTCGCAGACAGAAGAATCTGCCGATACCTTGGCGAGCGATCCTTTGCAAAAGGGTAAAACGGGCATTGTCGCTATCGATACGCTTACCGTAAACGAATGGGATATTCCGACCAAGCGCAATTCTTTGCCGCTTACCATGTTGTTTGCGCTATTCCCGGGTGGTGGCCAGTATTATACGGAACATTATGTACGTGGTGGCTTTATCACGGGTATCGAACTTTTGTTGCTTTACGAAGTAACAGCAAACAAGAGCTATCAGCATAAGCGAGTCCTTGAACAGGCTGAACCCTTCAAAGATTCCGTGGCCTATTACACCGAAAAGATGCTTCACGAAAAGAATCGCGATAGTTTGGCGCATTTCCATTCCAAACGTAGCGAGTTTATTGGACGCGTACATGAAAAAAGCGACAAGAAAATGGAACAAGAAGACCTGCGCAAGGCAGAAACCGCCTGGATGTACGGCCTTTACCTGTATAGTTTCTTTGATGCTTTTGGAATCTGGTACAATAACAATTATCGCAGCGTAGAACTCAGGAGCATGAAAACGGCTCTGCTATGGTCCATTATTCCCGGTTTTGGACAAATGTATAACCGCGAATTCGGCAAACAGGGGCTTTTGTATATGGCGTTCATCGGTTCTGCGACAAGCATTTGGACCTCGCAGAACATGGTGGAATACTACCTAGACCGCAAGCATGTGGTAGAACTCGAAAGTACGTCTTCCGACGAATATGAACGTGTCTGTGAGCGTGTGACCTATTACCGCAAGAATCGTAACCAGTACATTTGGGCGCTTGCACTACTTTATCTGTATTCCATGGGTGATGCGGCAGTCGACGCCTTGTTGAGCGACTTTGACAACCCCATGCACTTGGCCGTATTGCCGCGCCTTGAAGGCGGCGTCCAGGCCCTTATGTCCTTTGACTTTTAATCAATGTGTAATGTGAAGTGTGTAATGAGTAATTAGTCATTTCTCATCTCACATCCCACATTTCCTCTATCCAATTTTCAGCGGCTGCATCTGGATGCCGTCATGAATCTTCGTGAACGTGCCGCGGTAATGTCCGTCGGCGTTACGCTTGAATTCAAAACGGGTCACCATAGCGTAGCTGAATGCGCCTTCCACGAACTTGTCGTCGGGGAGCCCGCAGGCAAAATGCTGCAAGGCGGCGATAACGCCCGCATGCGAAATCCACAGGAATTCGCCGTCGTCGTCGAGAGTGTCCAGTAAGGACTGCACGCGGCGGTCGATGTCGTAAAAGCATTCTCCGCCTTCAAAGCGGTAGCCGCGCAGGTCGCGTGCCCATGCTTCCATTTCTTTGCGGGGCACTGCTGTCAGTTTTTGACCTTCCCAGGTGCCAAAATTCATTTCGATGATTTCTTCGCGCTTTTCCATAGTAAGCCCTGTCGCTTTTTCGGCCTTTTCGGCGAGTCTCAGGCAACGTTTGAGGGGGCTTGTGAACATGCGCGTGGGCTTTGCGCCGGCATCCAGCAAAGCCTTCAATGCTCCGTCGCTTTCTTCTTCGAAAGTGGGGGATACGTCAAAATCGAGCCTGCCATAGCAGACATCATTCGGATTGTAGGGCTTGGTGTGGCGGATAGTCCAAAGAATCATAAAACCTTTACAAAAGAAAAAGGCCCTTTGCAGGGCTTAAAAAGAAATCCTAGGCGACCTGAGCACATAAAAATTCACAAGTCCGTTGCTGCTTTCGCCCTGGCGAGTTGCCCGCAAATAGTCATTGCGCAGGGCCTAGGAACCCGCAATTTAGCAATATGTCGTGATTTTTGTCAAGGGAAAGCGGCAAAAACAAATTTTCGGAACAAAAGTGGACGATTTGTCCATGAAAAAGGCTAGCTTTGTGAAAAAAAAGTAACCTGTGTAAAGTTTTTTTATGTATTTTTTGAATCGGGAGTTGAAATCCTGTAATACAACAGGGGGTAAAAGATGGTTAGAGTAAACAACGTGAAAAACTTTTTAAACAAGTTATGGCTCGTTCTGATTGTAGCGGGGGTTGCCTCTGCTGCAAATGTTGAACCGTTGGTTTTTGATAGCCTTACCACGTATTATACGGATCTCACAAATGTGAGCGATCCAGCTACGATGGATACCGCATTGAAGGCTCGTCATCAAAAGTATTGGGATAAACTGATGACCTTCAAGATGTGGGGTTCTTTTGGCATTAAGATGGGACATGCTGAAGCACCTGATGTCAATGGCGCCATTGGTACCGCTCATGGAGATATGAACCTGATAAATGGAGATCATCATCTTGGTGGCCCAATTTACATTGGTGGTAGTATCAATTTTGGTGATGGTCCGGATAGATTCTTGAGTGGCCCCGTACGTACGACTGGAGATTTCGCTGTGGGGCAGAATGGAGGTAACTTCGTTGGCACGTATTGTGTTGAAAGTAGAGCGACTTTTGTAAAGGACGAAGTTGTTACAATTGGTCGCCTTTCTCAGGGAGGCTCTGCAAAGATCGGTTATTGTTCATACGATAGCATTCCTGAAGTTCCTACATATCTTACGATTCCTGATGTTCCTGCGCTTCCCGCTAAACCAAAGTTGTATGTAGAAGATTTTGTTGTTCCTGCAGGAAAAACCTATGCAATTGATGTGCCGGCAGAAGCTAATGCTAAGAATATGTTTGACTTGTACATTAATGGAAGCATTGTATTGCAGGATAATGCAAAGTTGCATATTCGTATGCAGTCTTCGAAAAGTCTTGCACGCATTTTCATGAATGGTACCGTAAAAGTAAGTTCTGGCTCGCAAATACAGGTTGTTTATGTAGACGGAGGAGCCTTGTATGATACAACAGGTATTGGCTCGTGGTCCAATATAACCGACTCTGTGATGGTTGAAAACAAAGATTATGCAGGCAACGTTTTATTCCATTGCAAGGATGATCTTACATGGCCATCAATGAATGGCAATGCTGCTTTCTATCAAGGATCCTTCTTGTCGAAAGGCACCATCAATGTCAATTCTAATTTGACTCTTGCTGGTCAGCTTTTGGGAAATTGGCTTGAAACAGGTCATGAATTTGACGGTAAGTCCTTCCGCTATGTTCCGTTCGATCCTCCTGTCTTGCAGACGGCGGAAGGCGTAAAGACTTACTTGGTCGAAGGGCACAAGCAAGATACGGTTAAGATTGCTCTGGACAAAGAAGCGACGACGCTTATTGATTTCGAATATTGCTTTGACTTCCAGGGAACTGTAGATGGCAAAGACCCCAATGGTCTTGCCGCTCGCGCTGATATCACTACTGAAAATATTCCGTTGTTCAATGGGACGGAATGCGTCAATCCTGGCAAGGCCTATTTTGATGTCGGTAGCAAGAATTTGAGAACCCCCATCATTTTGGTCGCCAACGATGACAAAATTGATGAAGGTACTGACAGCAAGCCGGGAAAAGAAACCTTTAGAATTATCATTCAGAACCTGAATGCAGCAACGCTGAAGGACGGTTCTCATGATGGTTACATCACTCTGGAAATCAGCGATCCTGACCTTGATCCGCTCAAGTTCAAAAAAGACACGTTGCATGCGGTTAACGAAAATCCGCTGAATGGTACTGTGATTGATACCCTGCGCGGTGTTCACGGTATTGTTGGTTGCCCCGCTTGCGTGTATAGCATAAGCGATACTAGCCATTATAGCGATTATGTAACGGTAACGGATTCCGGTTATGTTTTGGTCAAGGATTCTACCATCTTTGATTTCGAAAAGATTCAGTATATCGATATTCAAGTTCACGTAGAAGATGTTGACAATAAGATGAAGGCCGATACGACGATTATTATTCCGATTGGCAACGTCAACGAAGATCCGATTTTGGAAGACCAGGAATTTGAAGTCGATGAACACAGAGCCCCGGGAACGGTTGTTGGTACTCTTGAATGGGGTGAAAACGACTCTGTGCCCGTATTCAGGCAAGACGTGTTCACTGCAGTGGGTGGCGATACCGCTTTCTTCGCTGTTTCTCCGACTGGCGTGATTACGACCAAGAAGGAATTCGACTACGAAACGGAACCGGATTCTTACACAATCGAAGTTAAGCTGGCTGACAAGAACGACCCGACGCTCTTTGTTATCAAGCCTGTGGTAATCAATATCCGTAACGTAAATGAAAATCCGAAGATTACGACGGATACCATCAGCGTTACCGAAAATAGCCCGAAGGGTACCGTGGTTGATACTTTGAAGGCTATCGATTATGATTTGGACGATACTGTCTTGACATGGACGCTTATTAACGATCCGAGCAAATGCTTTGATTTGTCTACAGACGGCGTTGTTACGCTCAAGTGTTCTGACATTGATTACGAAAAGACTCCGGTCATTTCGATTCGTGTCAAGGTCGAAGACCAGCATGGTGGATATGATACCAAGATTATCACGGTGAATGTCCGCGATATCCCGTCGCCGCTGGTCGAAATTGTTGAAGCCAGCAACGAAGATTCGACTTGGATTAAACCGGAAGACCCGATTTATACGAACGAAGACAGCTTGAATGTCTGCTGGGAAGTAAACCGTAAAAACATGACTTGCGGCGATACGACGCTTGTGCCGGGCCGAAACGAAATCTGCAAGGAAGTCTGCGATGTCGATGGCTTCGAAGGCTGTGCTGAAGATTGCCTAATCGTGTACTACAGCGATATTTCGCCGGTGGTGACTATCTCTGCTGCAACCGATGCGAACTTGGGCGGCAACATCTATACGATTGTGGAACAGACTGCTTCTTCTGACACGAACGTGTATGTCAAGGACACCGTGAATGAAATTACTGTGACGATTGTGGATAACGATCCGCAAAAGAGCAAGAGCGATACGACTCGTTTCACGATTCCCGTTGACTTGAGCAAGAAAATCGATGTTCCGCAAAAGACTTACGATGCCCTTTCGAATGTGGCAAAACAGACTGTTTCGCTTGATATCGACAACCCGAATACCACCAGTACGCCTATTAACGGCTCCTATATCCAGAAGACTTATTCTGCCAAGGTGGCTGGTACCGAGGTTAAGGTCAGCTACGTGACTGACAAGAAGGGTAACGTTGTAAAGCAGGCTATTGTAAACGAAAAGGGTAAGATTGATTCTATTGAAGTCATTACCGTTTCTTACGAGACTGTGATTGACGGCAAGACGGTGACCGTTTCTTACCAGGCCGATGCCGTTACGGGTGAAGCTCTGTATGTCGATGGCAACGGTGGCTTTATTCCGACTAAGAACGTTGACAAGTCTAGCGGAATCTTCAAGGTGTCTTATGAATATGTTGACGCCAAAACGGGAAATTCTGTTGAATTGACTTACATTGTCGACAAGTCGGGCAACATGGTCAAGAACCCGGATGGCGACCGCGGCTATCAGGTGTCTTACACCTATGTAGATAAGTATGGCAATGCGGCCAAGCAGGCTGTGTTTGTGGTGCTCGACCAGACAGTTCCTGTGGTTGAAATCCTTTCGCCGACCAGAATGCAGGTTATCCGTTCCAACTTCGTGAATGTCAAGTGGACGGTTGATGGCGTGGAGCAGGATACGCTTGTTCTGCAGGGGCTTGAAAAGGGTGTGAACACCATTGTGCGCTTCTACAAGGATAAGGCCGGTAACGAAGTCTACGATTCTGTAGTCGTGATTATGAAGGATAGTAGGGATATCGAAATTGCGGTGGAACAGCCCGTAACGACTGTTTCCAAGGATAAAGTAGACGAATACTATGCCAAGAACCCGCCCAAGAAGGGTGAAACCTTTGCTGTGAGCATCAGGAACCCCACGACCGAAGAAGAAGTGGAAACCTTGATTGGTGGCAGCTTCAAGACCAAGGAAGGTAGCGGTAAGGAACCGTATCCGGGTGTCAAGGGTACCAAGCATTTGGGACCGACCCTTGTCATGGATGTCAAGCTCCCGACGGTGAATGGTGTTAGCGGTCTTGCAACACTGGATGATTTGATCCTCCCGAATGGCAAGATTTCGAGCAAGGGTATCGGAATCGATACGTCTAAACTCGACCAAAACGCCAAGGAATTCTACGAGGAATTCACTGTGGAAGAATACGTGAGCCGTTTCTGCGAAGATGGAACCAAAATTCCGAGCGATTTGAGCCAGTTTAACTTGTACAAGTCTAAATTGCGCATGAAGATTTGGGTCTATACCTCGCTGGGTAACTTTGTGAACTTCTTCGATTTCACTCAGGAATTGAACGATCCGGACTATACGAACGAAGCTGGCGTTCTGCAGATGTTCTTTGAAATGAAACCGGACAAGGATGGTTACGTACATGCCAAGAACAAGAAACTGCTTGCTACGGGCGCCTATGTATATAAAGTAGAGGCTAACCTGCGTAACCAGTTACGTTGTACTATTCCGGACCAGTCATACAATCCGGTGAAGAACTCGGGCGACGGTTTCGGTACTTCGACCAAGCGTAAGGGCGATGTCATTAAGTCGAATGACGAACTCCTGAAACCCTTCGGTTACAAGCGCCCTGCAAACAAGTAAATCTTTTTCTGAATAAATGAAAGAACCCGGTTCAGCCGGGTTTTTTATATGGTTCCCGTTTATTTTGTTTTTAAATTTTTACAAAGCAAGGCTTTTTACGTGCAAAAAAGCGTGCCTCGTGTCACAAAATATTGCGTTTTTGATAAAAAGTGAGTTTCCTGTTGATAAAATGTATGATTTGTATACGATTTATTTAAATATGGTATTGTAATAATTATAAAAGTTTTGTATCTTTTATGTAGGAAATATTTAAGGGGTGTATTATACTCATTCCTTATTGGAGTAAAAATATGTGGTTTGGAAAGAAAAAGCTAATAAATTTAGCCATTGCACTGGCTATGTCGGTCCCCGCTCTTGCAGCGGATCTTGAACCGTTCCATTTTGCAAATGCTGGATCTTCTCATGATGCCCAACAAGCATTTTGGAACAATTTAATGAAATATAAGGTGTTCGGCGCCCATGGCATTACCTTCTTGGGCGGTGAAATCTTTGTTACGGATAGTTCGGGCTGGTTTGGTACCGCTGACGGCAACTTTGATATGGGTGGTGCCAACAAAAAACATACTATTGGTGGACCAGTCTTGATTGGTGGAAAGATTATTTTAAGTAATGGTCAAGATACGCTTTCTACGGGACCTGTTTTGGTTACCGGAGGTATTGAAAAATCGCCTGTAGCAAGCTGGGATGCACCGAACGTTGTCAAAGGAACGCAGTGCCTAGATGGCAGTGTTTTTGCTGATTACACTGCGCTTGTTGGCGGCTACAATACATATAGCTCTTGTCCGATAAAAGACAAGTATTATATTAACGAAAAACTGACAATCCCTACTATTCCTGGTCCTATAGCCGAACATGATTCGATGGTTCTGAATAATAACCTGAGGGTTATTGATGTTCCTAAAGCAAGTGCTTCTGATCCGGCATCGTATGATTACTACATAAAGGGTATTAAGTTTGAAAATAACAGTGTCCTTGTTGTAAGAATGCCGCATGGTGGCCGTTTAACCCGAATCTTTGTGGGTGAATATGGCCTAGATATGGGATCTGCGCATCCCAAGATTCGTATTGTATATATGAATGAGAATGCTACATGGAACGGTTCGTGGGGTGCTCTGCCAACATATAATGCGAATTCAAAAGAGTGGTCTGCTACTAATGCAACCGTTGTGCAGAATGAGGATTATTCAGGTAATTTGCTGATTTATACAGGCGGTAATTTGTCATGGGGAGCTTTGGTTGCTCAGGACTCCATGGAAGGAACCTTTATATCGTCTCAGGAAATCTATATCAAACAGCATATGACTTTAGCTGGTCAATTGCTTGCAAATACTGTTAAGATCGATGCTCAATTTGATGGCACTGGTTTCCGCTTTGTTCCGTTTGATCCGGATACATTGGATCCGACTGCTCTTGCTAAAGGCCGTTTCCCTGAAAATGGAGAAGATGTCGAAGTTCCTATACAACTTGATTCTAATGCTCAGGTTGATGTGCATTTCAAGTATTGCTTTGATGTAGATATGAATCAAAGTGGATATGCTAATAAGAATGACTTTAATATAACGCAGAAAGCGAAATTCCCGATTTGTTCTAAGGGAGAAAGGGGATCTGTTATGATTCCGATGAATTCGCTTGTCCCGTCTGCGGATACGAAGGTCTATATAAACGTGGCCAAGGATACCGATAAGGAAGGCGATGAAAAGCTTGTCCTAAGAATTTATGATTTGACTGGCGCTGTTATGCCAGGTGACACACTGCGTGAAGGTGCGTTTGAATTGACTATTGTAGACATGAATGGCCCTGAATTTAATGATAAGGTGTCCTCATATAATGTTAATGAAAATACGGCTGCAACGACTGTATTTGCAACGATTCCTATCAAGAATGTTGATGTCGCCGCTGCTGATATTGATAATTTCAAACTTATTGTTGATGGTAGTGACGCGACTGCGGCAAAATCCTTATTCAACTTTGAATTGGTGAAGAAAGCCATCAAAAATTCTGATGTCTATGATACCGCTTATATTGTGATGTCTGTTAAGACTGCTGATCTTAACTACGAAGAGTTGACGAAAACTTCTTTCAAGCTTACATTCCGTTTGGATGATAACGGAACTATTAGTGATTCTACGACTCGTACCATTAACGTGATTGACGTGAACGAAAAGCCGGCTGTTTCTGATACTACGTTTAGCATTAAAGAAAACCCGAAGAAAAATGCTACTGTTGGTACTGTGAAGGCTACGGATCCTGATACCAAGAATCCTACGAAGTTCGGTCATTTGGAATATGTCTTGGTTGATACCTCTGTTCCGTTTAATGTGGGTTCCTCGACGGGTGTAATTACTGTTCGTGATTCTACAAAGTTGGATTACGAAGCGTTGAAAGATCAGGACTACAAGTTTACTTTTGATGTGAAAGTTAAAAACTGCGAACAGGCAAGTAATGGTGCTTGGACGCTGAATTGCTTGGATACAATCTCTCATGTCATTGTTAAGGTGCTTGATGTCAATGAACCTCCGCATATCATTGATGATGGTCATGATCTCGAAGTGGATGAAAATACGCCGAGTGGTACTCTTGTTTTCGATGTTACTACGGGTGGTTCCGCTAAAATTGAAGTCGTTGATGTTGACGGGATTGACGATGCATCGAAATTGTCTGTTACCCTGGTGGGAATCGACAATGTGACTGGCAAGCCGACTGCAGAAGAATTGTTCAAAACACCGATTCATCCGACGGAAGATCCTGCGACCGGAAAAATGGTGTTAGTTGTTGCGGTTAATGATGCTAGCTTGCTGGATTATGAAACCGTAAAGTCTTATTATACTGTAAAACTTATTGTGACGGATCATGATGGTGCAAAGGATTCTGTTACAAAGAAGCTTGTCGTTAACGACGTTAACGAAGCTCCGGAAATCACGGGTGTTCGTGGATTGAATGATGGCTTTACCGGTACTACAAGAGAAGATTTCACCTTGTATCCGAAGGAAAACTTGGGCAAGAATGCCTCGGTTGGCGTTGTCCAGGCTAAAGATCCTGATACCAAGAATGTTACGAAGTACGGCCATCTTGAGTATAGAATTATTCCTGATGCCTCTAATCCGGTTCCGTTCACAATGAAGGGCGGTACAGGCTATAGTACAGACTCGACCATCTATGTAAGCGATTCTACAAAGATGAATCACGAAGATGGTATTGTGTACTCGTTTAAAGTGGAAACTGCCAACTGCTTGAAGAACGCTTCGACGGGTAAGTATACGCAGTCTTGCTTGTATGACACTGCTTTGGTTACCGTGAAAATTCAGAATGTTCCGGAAGATCCGAAAATCCAGTGCTATACGGGCGATACGAATTGTAACGGTCCGTATGATGTGAAGGAAAATACGGCTTTGAACACTCTCGTTCATGCATTCCAGATTGTTGACCCAGATAAGGACCAGGCTAAAAACATGGACTCCGTTTGGCTTGCAGACAGGAAGAGCGGTGGCAAGGCTGGTGACTACTTCAAGGCTGTCACTAGTGGTGATTCGTTGAAGATTGTGGTGAAGAGCAATATCAACTATGAAACAATTAAAGACACGATTTACAATGTAAGAGTGACTATTAAGGATAAAGATGGCAAGACTGCTTACATTGACCGTACGATTAATATTGTTGATGTGAACGAAAAACCGGCTTTTGCAAGCAAGGATACGACGATTTCTGTTAAGGAAAATACGCCTAACAAGACTGTTGTTGGTTCGTTGCCGGCTACTGACCCGGATATTAAGCATGTCAGGGAATTCGGTCACCTCGAATACTCCATTATTGACCGTGTTGCAAAGAATATCCCGTTCGACATGGAATCCAATAAAATTGTCGTGACCGATGTTAGCCGTTTGGATTATGAAGCTCTGCAGCCTACGGCTAAGTTCTCCTTCTATGTCCAGGTGGCAAACTGCGAACTGAATACTTCGACGAACAAGTATACTGGCGCCTGCCTCTATGACACCGCCAAGGTGACGCTCTCTGTGACCGACGAACCTGAAAAGACGGAAATTATTCCTGACTGTAAGGGTGACAGCTGCACCGTATGCACTGGCCCAGATTGCCACGACATTGTGGATTCGCTCTGCAAGGGTCCGAATTGCACCGGTGTTCATACTCACGATTCTGTCTTGACTCTGGCCGTAAAGGAAAATGTTCCGACTGGTTACAAGATTATCGACTACTTGGTTTCTGACGAAGACGTTGGAACTGGCCACAAGGATACGCTGGTAGCCTCCTTCAAGAATACAAATAAGTCTGGTGCTGACAGCCTGTTCAAGATTGCAATGGTAAAGGTTGGAGGCCAGTGGAGAGTCGTGGTATCCGTAAAGGATGGCAGCAAGCTCGACTACGAAAAGGTCAAGGACAAACATGCGATTACGATTTACGTTAGCGACCCTGACGATCCGGCCGGTATGGGAGACTCCATCCGTCGTATTATCGAGGTTGTCGACGTGAACGAAGCTCCGAAGGCTAAAGATGCTGACCTGAAGCCCGAAGAAAACCTGCCGAAGGGTACGGTCATTGGCAAGTTGGATGTCTCTGAACCGGATACCAAGCATGTCAGGGAATTTGGCCACTTGGAATACTCCATTATCGGTAAGGATTCCACCTTCGCATTCGTGATGGATTCCAACAAGGTTAAGGTAAATGATCCGTCCAAGATGGACTACGAATTGGCCGTTCATAAGTACGTGTTCAATGTCTTGATTTCAAACTGCGAATTTGATTCGACCTCTGGCAAGTATGATGGCGCCTGCTTGTACGATACCGCCAAGGTGACGGTTGACATTCAGGATGTCAATGAAAAGCCGAAGATTATCATTGACGGTCCTGTCCCGGATGGCGATGACGATTCCGATACTCTCTGCGTTGCCGTCTGCGATACTACAGACCGTGGCGTCAAGAGTAAGGATTCTATTCTTACCATTGGTGTCAGGGAAAACCCCGACAATCCGAATGGAACAAAGAAGATTATTACTCCGACGGGTATGATCTTGTTCCAGTATCATGTTGCCGACGAAGATACCAACCATGCTACTGGTGCTAAGGTAACTTGGTTCGACGCAGGTTCTTCTATCTCGAGTGTGAGCAAGAAGGGTTCCGACCTATTTACGATTGCTTACGACTCTGTAAAACATGTGATTACGGTTCGCGTCAAGGACGAAAAGCTGCTTGACTATGAGGCTCTTAGAAATGCAACTTCTCGTAATGATCCGGATCCGGAATACACGATGGGTATTGTCGTGACTGACCCGAAGGGCCTGGCCGATACGCTTTATCGTAAGATTCGCGTGACGGACGAAAATGAAAAGCCGCTGTTCGATGTATGGCCGCTCGTTATTACCGAAAACAATAAGATCAATGATTCCCTTGGTCACGTGGAACACCCGAGCGATATCGACTCCATGTCTAGGAACCCGGATCTGTACGATAACGGTTTCAAGATGACGGGTGGTGATACCTCTTTGTTCTGGCTCGACAAGGACTCTACGGACTTGATGCGTGTCATGATTCGCGCGAATGTTGTGCTTGACTGCGAAAACGGTCAGTATACCTGCGGTCAGGACTCCATGTATTGGGTGTACATGACGTATGGCGATACAACCCTCAGGACTGTATACACTGACCTGAAGATTCCTGTCAAGTTGATTGACTTGGATGAAGCGCCTGTGGTTCTGACCGATACTATCGGTGTCGACGAAAATTCGCCGAAGGGTACCGTTGTCGATACCATCAAGTGGTCTGACGTTGACCGTTTCGATACCGTAATGACCTTCAAGATTGCGAAGGATCCGACCGGTTGCTTCGAAATCGACAACATTACGGGTGAAATTACGGTTAAAAAGAACAAGTGTGCCGGTCTTGACTACGAAAAGAATCCGACTGTTAAGATCGATGTCGCTATCACTGACATGGTGAATGTTCCGGACAGCTTGTACGATGATAACTGCAAGTGCCAGTTGATTTCTGCCAAGAATGGTCCGATTACCACCACGAAGACTATCGTGGTCAACATCCACGACATTAACGAACCGCCTTCTATTTCGGATAAGACGATTGCTGTGCCGGAATCTACCACGGTATGGTCTGTGATTGATACGGTGAAGGCTACCGATCCGGATAAGAAGAAGGAATTCAGCCAGCTGACCTACACGATTGTGGACGGTGACTCTGCTGTATTCCAGATTGACCCGAAGACGGGTGTGCTGGTTCTGAAGGATACCTTGGATTACGAAAGCAAGAAGGATTACGTAATCTATGTCCAGGTGGATGACGGCGAATTTGCCGATACCGCCAAGGTCAAGATTAACGTGACGAACGTGCCTGAATACTCTAAGGTGATTATCACTCAGTACGATAACGTTGATTCTACCTGGACTTACCCGGATACGGTCTATACGAACGTCCAGAAGGGTGTGCTTACCTGGCGCCAGGATGACGAAATCGTATCTGTGGATACCACGCTCAAGAAGGGCAAGAACGTCATTATCATTACCTACAAGGATCCGAAGAAGGACTTCCCGGGCAAGGATACGGTTGTCATTATGTACAACAACGATGTTCCGTCTGTCGAAGTTTCTGCAAAGATCAAGCATATCGACGCCGAAAACGTGTTCACGATTGTTGAAAATACCGGTGAAAAGGATTCTACAATCTACGTCAACCAGCCGCGTGATTCCGTGTTCGTGCACGTGAAGGATGCTGCCAACAAGCGTGATACTTCGTTCGCTCTCGAAGTGGATTTGGAACCGGTTAACGTGTCTAACGCTCTCCTGAATAAGATGAGCTCTATTGCCGACAGCAAGCTGATGCTTGATGAAACCCCGACCGGCCCTGTGACCCGCGCATTGGTCAACGATTCTGCCGTGAAGGTTTCTTACAACCAGGTTGTCGGTAACGATACGGTGACGGTGTCTTACATGCTCGACAAGAATGGCGAACCGATTCTGGTTCCGGTAACGAATGAAAAGGGCAAGACTCAGTCTCGCGAAATTATCACCGTTACCTATAAGACCAAGATTGGCAAGCGTGAAGTTGAACTTTCTTACCAGGCCGACGCTATGACGGGTGAAATCCTTGCAAAGGGTCCGTCCGGCGAACTCATGGTACAGGGCGCTTCTACTGCCAAGTACTCTACGAAGAAGTGTAAGAAGGATTCGACCTGCGTTAAGAACCCGAATGTGGGCGAAGGTATCTTTACGGTGACTACCACAAGCATCGATAAGCTGGGCAGCCCGACGGTGGTGTCCTACGCTATCGACGAAAAGGGTAACATGGTCAAGAACGCCGAAGGCGATATCGGTTACTCCGTGACCTACACCTATAAGAACATCTATGGCAACTTCGCTATCGAATCTGTGTTCATCGTGCTTGACCAGACCTTCCCGGTTGTCGAAATCTTGTCTCCGGGTAAGGGCCAGGTGATCCGTTCCAACTACGTGGAAGTGGTTTGGACTGTTAACGGTGTCAAGCAGGATACCTTGACGATGCAGGGCCTTGAAAAGGGCTT
The DNA here is from genome assembly GCF_900182935.1 of Fibrobacter sp. UWB10. NCBI lineage: Bacteria > Pseudomonadati > Fibrobacterota > Fibrobacteria > Fibrobacterales > Fibrobacteraceae > Fibrobacter > Fibrobacter sp. UWB10. The sequence goes on from NZ_FXUE01000003.1 coordinate 230,800, forward strand.
GAACCCCATTGTCCGCTTCTTCCGCGACAAGGCTGGTAACGAAGCTTCTGATACGGTGGCTGTGATCATGAAGGATAGCAAGAGTGTTGATATCTCTGTTGTGAATCCGGTGACCGAAATGGACAAGGAAAAGGTTGAAGAATACTATGCCGATCATGCTCCGAAGAAGGGTCAGACCTTTGCTGTGAGCATCAAGAACCCGACTACCGAAGAAGAAGTGGAAACTTTGATCGGTGGCTCGTTCAAGACGAAGAAGGGTAGCGGCAAGGAACCGTATCCAGGCAAGGATACCCAGCATTTGGGCCCGACTCTCGCCATGGATATCAAGCTCCCGGTCGTGTACGGTGTTCGTGGCCTTGCAACGATGGATGACTTGATGACTTCTGACGGTATGATTCCGCTTGAAGGCGTTGATGCCAAGAATAGCCACAAGATTTCTGCTGAAGAATACGTTGAAAAGTACTGCGAAGACGGTACCAAGGTTCCGACCGATTTCAGCCAGTTCAACTTGTACGATTCCAAGCTGAGCGTCAAGATCTGGGTGTACACCTCGCTCGGTAACTTCGTGGATTACTTCAGCTTCAAGCAGGATCTGAATGACCCGACGTTCACTGATGACGCTGGCTTACTCCAGATGTACTTTGAACAGAAACCGGATAAGGATGGCTATGTGAAGGCTGATAACGGTAAGCTGTATGCAACGGGTGCCTACGTCTATAAGGTTGAAGCATCCCTGCGTTCTAAGCTCCGTTGTACGCTCCCGGCTTCGGACTACAGCTATGAACAGGAACAGAAGACTGGTGATGGCTTTAGCTCCTCTGCAAAGCGTAAGGGCGATGTCGTGAAGAATAGCGATGATCTCCTGAAGTCCTTCGGTTACCGCCGTCCGAGAAATTAATCGCTAAAATAAAGACCTTGAATTTAACCCCGGCTAGGCCGGGGTTTTCTGTTTTTTACATGCAAAAAGTGTATCTTTTACCCCATAAATCCAAGGAATTAGAAATGGAAAAACATCAAGGTTCTTTTGCTTTTTACGGGGTCGTTTTTTCACAGGTTGCTTCGACCACGGCCCTCGTTGCCCTCATGGAATTGGTGCTTAACCGTTTACATTTATTTGAATCAAGCGATAGCTCGTTTATAGTTTTGCACCTTTTGATTCTTTTGCCTTGCGTGCTGCTTGTAACACCTGCCGGCTATTTTTCGGATAAATATCCTAAAGAACGCGTTTTGCGCATTATTTCACTGTTGCTTTTGCCTGCTGTGGGTGTGTTTGGTGTTGCGTCGTATGTTGGGAGTATGACTTTTGTGTTTGCGGCTGCGGCCCTTTTCTTTGTGCTGCAAGCGATTGCTTCGCCGGCAAAGAGCGGTTACCTTAAAGAATTGGTGGGCGTGCGTATGCTGGCAAATGGGGCTGGCTGGTTCAGTATCGTTACCTTTGTAAGCTTGCTGTTGTCGGCAGCGGCGACCGCGGTTGCGTTTGAACAGATTGCTCCGCAGACGTTGGATTTTGCCCATTTGATGCAGGGCGTGCTCCCGATTATTGCTGGCATTGCGGGTGTTGAACTCTTGGGCGTGGTGTTTGCGTTTATGCTGCCCTCGATTGGCGCCTACGATGCCGAAATGAAATTCCCCTGGAGCCGCTACTACAATTTTGCCTTTACCCGCCGCAAGTTCAGGAAGGCTTGGAAGAACCGTGCGCTCCGCCAGTCGATTATTGGCCTTTCCATGTTCTGGGTCATGATCTTCTTGCTGTTGTTCATTGTGCAGGAAATGTTCGGCTCGGGTTCGCTGTTCGATAAGGATTTGAAGGCGAACTATGCGATTGTGGGCACGATTGTGGGCTTGGTGGTTGGTTCTTACTACGCTATGCGCATGTCCAAGGCTTTTATTGAAATGGGCCTTATTCCGCTGGGTACGGCTGGCGCTGCAGCCCTGATTCTGATTATTCCGTTTATTCCGCGACCCTACAATGCGGTTGCGTTTGCCTTGCTCGGTTTCTGTGGCGGGCTTTATGCGCTCCCGATGTTTGCGATGCTCCTGTATAATACCAAGCCGCGCTCGGCTGGTCATGTGCTTTCGATTAGCAATGCGGTGCAGAACATTTGCATTATCGCTTTTGACGTGCTTTTGATGGTGGCGCTCAAGTACCTGAACTTTGGGCGCATGGACTTGTTCTTTATTTTGGGTATTTTCTGCTTGGCTGGCACGGTGTGGGCTCTTTGGGCCATGCCGCATACATTGCTCCGTCAGTTACTGCGTTCGGCGCTTTCGATTCACTACAAGTTCTTGGTGTCGGGCGTACAGAATATTCCGTGGGAAGGCCCGGTACTGTTGGTGGGTAACCATATTTCGTACATCGACTGGGCTCTGATCCAGATGGCAAGCCCGAGGCCCATGCGCTTTGTGATTACGCGCAGACCGTATGAAAAGTGGTATGTGCGCCTGCTGCTTTCGCAGATGAAGACGATCAACTTGGATATTTCGAACCCGGCTCCTGCGATGGAAAGTGCGCGCCGTGCGCTGTTGCGTGGTGAAGCTGTTGTGATGTTCCCCGAAAACGCAATGACTTCGACCGGTAACATGAACCGCTTTAGACTTGATTATTCGGCGGCTATTCGCGATGTGCCTAAGGTTAAGTTGTTGCCGTTCTATGTGCAGGGCCTGTGGGGTAGTTCGTATTCTATGGCCGATGCAGGCTTTAAGGACTTGGTACATTCGGGTGGACGTATTGTGACGGTTGCTTTTGGTAACGAACTCCCGCTTGAAGCGGACCCCGTAACGATTAAGCGCGCCGTGCAGGAACTTTCTATTACCGCTTGGGAAACTTACATCCGCAAGCTTCGTCCGGTGGCTTCTGCTTGGATTCGTACGGCAAAGAAGGTGGGGAGTGGCCCGTCGGTGTATAGCCCCGACGGCAAGCACTTGTCTGCCCATACGCTTACGACTGCGGTTCTTTCTTTTGCCAAGGTTATTGATAAATTAACTACCGGCGAAAAGCAGGTGGGTGTGTTGATTCCGCCTTCGGGCCCGGGTATTATTGCAAACATGGCATGTCTGGTGCGCGGTAAGACGGTTTACAACTTGAACTACACCAATACGCCCGAAACCATGGACTATTGCTGTGGTGTTGCCGAAGTCAAGAGCATTATTACCGCGAAGGTCTTTGTCGAAAAGTTGAAGCAGAAGGGCATTAACATGGACATTCTGCTTTCGAAGTACAAAGTGTACTACATGGAAGACCTGAAGGAAATGATTCCGAAGAGTGCCTTGATTCTCAACTTCTTGAGAGTGCTCGTGTTGCCGGCTTGGTACTTGGAACTAAGATTCTTCAAGAAAGTGACGCTTGATGATGTGGCTACGGTTATCTTTAGTTCGGGCTCCGAAGGTAGGCCGAAGGGCGTGGAACTCACGCATTACAACTTGATGGGTAACATTAAACAGTGCGAAAGCGTGCTGAACCCTTGCCAAGACGACGTGTTCTTGGGTTCGCTCCCGCTGTTCCATGCGTTCGGTTTTTCGATTACGACGATGCTTTGTCTTGTTGAAGGTGTGCCGGTGGCCACCTGCCCTGATCCGACCGATGCAAAGCTTGTGTCGCGTATTTGTGCTCAGTTCAAGGTGTCATTCATGGTGGCGACGGGCACGTTCCTGCGCATGTGGGGTGTGAACCGCGCGGTACACCCGCTGATGTTTGCAAGCGTGCGCCGCATTTACGCCGGTGCCGAAAAGATTCGCGAAGACGTGCGCCAGCTTTACCGCACCAAATTCAAACTTGAAATCTTTGAAGGCTTCGGCTGTACCGAGACGACTCCTGTGGCTGCCGTGAATACCAAGGACACCTTGATGGATGACTACAAGACCGTTCTTGTGGGCAACAAGCCGGGTACCGTGGGCGCACCGCTGCCGGGTACGCAGTTCCGCATTGTGGACCCCGATACCATGGAAGAACTGCCCGTTGGTGAAGATGGCTTGATTTTGATTGGCGGTGCCCAGATTATGAAGGGCTACCTCAAGAACCCCGAAAAGACGGCGCAGGCGATTGCAATCATTAACGGTCGCCGTTGGTACAAGACGGGCGACAAGGGCCATGTGGACGAAGACGGCTATCTGACGATTGTGGACCGCTACAGCCGCTTTGCAAAGCTCGGCGGTGAAATGGTGAGCTTGGGCTCGGTCGACTTCAAGATTTCGGAAACCACGTTCTTTGAGGGCGTGGACCACTTTACGGTGGCCGTGCCCGATGGCTCCAAGGGCGAAAAGATTGCCCTGTTGTTTGCAGGCGATATTTCTGAAGACGAGGCCAAGGATAGGCTCAAGCAGGTGGGACTCCCGCCGCTCATGCAGCCGTCTTATGTGCTCAAACTCGATGATTTGCCCAAGTTGGGCTCCGGAAAGTGTGACTTCCAGACCGGCAAGAAGATTGCTATGGAAAGACTTGGACTTAAAAACGAATAGAGGTTGGTAATGGGTATAGAGGAACGTTCTACATTGGTTTATTCTACCGCTTTGGGTGGCCGCGTTAAGCAGGAAAAGCCCAAGGCTGAACGCCCGCAGGGCGATGGCGTGGTGCGAATCCAGTTAAAGCGCCTAGGCGGCGGTAAAATGGCCAGTGTAGTGACCGGAGTACCGCTTGATGAACCTGAACTCAAGGAACTTGGCCGCGAACTCAAGCAAAAGTGCGGGGTAGGCGGCTCGGTCAAGGATTTTGTGATTGAAATCCAGGGGGACAAGCGAAATCTGCTTAAAACGGAGCTTGAAAAGCGCGGGTATACGGTAAAACTCGCCGGTGGCTAAAATTGCCTATTTTGGGCATGATTTATATCACCAAATAAAAAAAGTCGGTGCTTTTTGTAAAAAAAAAGAATATCTTTTGTCTTGATAGAGAAAGGGGCAAAATAATGTTCAGTATTTCTGTTTCAGGCAAAATGTTTCTACGTACAATGATGGTTCTTGCCGTGATTCCGGCAATGGTTTTCTCGGCTCCGGCAGTGGGTACTGCCCGTATGAAGGTGGGTACTGTTGAACGTTGGAAGGCGAAACAAGACCTGTGGAAACCGATCGGAAACGGCGCTAAGGTTTATCAGACTGATAAGGTGCGCACCGGCGAGGAATCCGAAGTTACTATCGGCCTCCAAGACGGCAGCGCCATTAGAATCGGCGAAAAATCCGTTGTTGAAATGGAAACCCTTTTTGAGCCTAACGATGAAGGCGGATTTGAAACCAAGATTGACGTTGAAAAAGGCTTCTTGAACTTTGCTGTTCATAAACTTAAAAGCAAAAAATCGAAGTTTATCTTTAAGACCGGGACAGCAACTGCATCGATCCGCGGTACCGAAGGTTACATTGGTGGCGAAGATGTTTTCTTTGCCGGTTTGAAGACGGGTAAACTCGAAATTACGCCCAACGGCTCTGACCAGTCCGTTATGATTGGTGCTGGTGAAACGACTTTCGGCAGGGATTCCCTGGTGGTCGTAAAGCTTGCGTCTTCGGGTGAAGCTCGCTTTGCCAAGCGCTTGAGCAAGATTTTGGCAGACAAGTCCAAGTCTGTAAAGGATTTGCAGACTGAATTGCAGAAGGCTGACTCCACGTTCCAGGAAGAACTGAAAGAAGAAGCCAAGAAGGCTGCAACGACGCTTCCGGAAAATGGCTTTATTGTAACGACCGGTTCTCCGGCTGATGTTTGCGAAGAAGGCCTTTCGATTGACGGTTCGTATCGCACGGCCGATGAAAACGCTTCGTTGGTTTTGAAGGTCGGAAAGGGTTATACGTCGAACAACTTGATTCATGCAACCGATGGCCAAGCCCATTCGTTCTCTGAAAAGATTGTCATTAGCGATGAAAACGGACTTTGGACTGCAGACAAGGCTACGCTTGAATTCAAGGGCGCCGGCATTACCAGCTCCAAAACGGTAGACCTGCATGTCAACAAGGCTTGCGCAGAAGTGAACACCAAGGCTCCTTCGGTTGTAATTGCTTCGTACGATTCCTTGCGTTGCGTGGCCAATGTGTCGGTGGGTGAAATGAAAAACGATGCCGCCTTGTTGGCTTTTGAATCCGATGGCAGCCAGGTGTCCGAAGAAACGGTTACCAAGAACGCCCAAAAGCGTTTGAAATTGCAGAAGGGCCGTCATGAATATGTGGTTCGTGTTGAAGACCAGGCTGGAAACAAAACCGAAGTTTCAAAGAAAATGGGTTGCTATCCGAACAAACGATTCCCAATTGATGTCTTAGGAGGCCCGAAAGAAATCTTGAAGGTCCCGCCTCCGCCGCAAGATTTTGTTGACCGTATTACGCAAACGTTGCAGTTTAGAATCCGGATTCCCGAAAACGATCCTGAATATTTATACAAGGTAACGGTCCGACAAGCCGGGAAGGTTATCTTGCAGGAATCGCTCTCGCAAATCCATACCTTGGATTACCAGATTCCTGTAACGCTTTCACGTAGCACGAGAAATATTATCGATATCGAAGTCGTCCATAAGAGTGGCTACATATCGAGAGCTAAGAAGGAATACGAGGTTCGTTAATGAAATTAAGGGATTGGACCTTAACGATAATATTTATGGCAGCACTCCAAGTGAGTGCTTTTGCCGTTGATAGGGAACCCGGGCAAGGGAGCGTTATCGGGGGAGATGTCAGCGGATTCTTGAAAAAGGATCGTTCTCCGTACTTGGTGAAGGAAACTTTGGTGGTTCCAGAAGGAAAGGCCTTGATTGTAGAAGCCGGTACGGTACTTTATTTTTCTGCAGGAACGGGTATCGACGTTCGCGGGGGCTCGCTTGCCGTGATGGGTGAAAATGCCAATCCCGTTTTGATGACTTCTGCCGAAGATGGTGCTCTGTGGAATGGTGTCTCGATTACGGGCGTTAAACCTTCTGAAATCCAGGGGACGCATCTTAAAAATGCGGTGTACGGCTATTCTGTGGAAAGCGGATCTCTAGAAGTTCGTGACGGTATCATTTCGAATGTAGAACGTGCTGCAGTTTATGTGCGCAACGGTTCTTTCGATATGCAGTGGTCCAAAATTGAAAAGTGCCCGAATGTGGGCGTGTGGGCGGTACAAGATGCAGCCGTCGATATCGATGCGTCTACGCTGTCGGGTAACAACATAGCGATTGTTGCGGGTGAAGGCTCTTCGGTCAATTTAAAACGTTCGCAGCTGAACGTAAACGAAGTGGCTGTACTTGATTTCGGTGACAACGATTTCAAACAAAGAAATTCGACTATTGAAGGTAACGAAATTGGTTATGTTTCTGCCGACATTCCTCCTCAAAATGTACGACCTGCGTTAGAGAACAACCAGAAGCTATTCTCGAGCAACGTGGAAGACTATTTTGACCAATTGCGCGAACATCCCAATAATCCTTATGCAAATACCATGAAGTTTTCAGCCTTGCAAAAGGAAACCGTGGATTCTTCTTGGAATGTTTCGGGTAATGTGGGTATCGAAATTGGCTATCATAAGGTGATGACTCGCCATAATTCTTCGGGTAAAACGTACGAGTCGCAAGGGGATTCGGTGTTGCCGGGCGAACGTTATATCAACTATTTCCAGGTGCCGGGTTTCTTTACCAACATCAATGCGAACTTGTTGATGAAATCGCCTACGGGGGCAACTTTTGAATTTGTAGCCGATGTATCGAGCGATGCATGGGACAATTTCAAAATTTACCAGTTGCAGGCCAGCTATACCGACGATATGCAACGATTGGTACTGGGTGATTTTTATGCAAACGGCGGTGACCTTTATTTGGCAGGAGTTAGCGCTTTTGGTGCTAGTTACGATATAAACCTGATGAAGAGAACTGCATACGATCCGATGTTTGTTGGGTCAGTCTTTGCCGGTGAAGTGAGAGCACCTAAGTTACCAGGTAAACGCAATTATGATGTGTACAAGGACTACATTGACGATGGTGAAGCCGAAGCGCAGAGAATGGTTGCTGGCGGCAAGGTCCGTTGGAATATGCACCGACGCTTTAATGGAACCTTGGGCTTTATTGGAAGCAAAGATTACGTGGAAGACCCGTTCCTGAGAGACGGCATGGATGCGAATACGAATACCATGAACCCGGTGATTTCTTCGAGAAACATCTTTGCTGATGGAAACTGGTTGTTTTACCCAGGTGATATCAAGTTGAATGGTCAAATTGCGATGGGGGCTGCCGATACGGCGAATGCCGCCAAGATTCGTGCGATCAACCAGGTGTTTTCAGAAGCCGGACTGGATGCGTCTAATTTTGCATTGCTCAACAAGCTCATGAACAATGTGAACGAAGTGAATTCGCTGAGTAGGAGCCAGTTGGAATCAATCTTTGGCGAAAATTCCATGATGACGCCAACTGAAATGCGTGCTGAATTGAAAAGATTGCTGGCGAAGGCCTCGGATGTGGCAAAAGGGATTCATACCGATGATGTTAGCCCTGCAAGTGGTGATTTCTGGGGACATGAACACTTGGCGTTCTCGGGCGCTTACCAGTGGTCGAATTCGAAAACCTTTGTTGAAGGTTTCTTTAGATATGTGGGAAGCGAGTATTACAGCGCCGGTTCTGATGGCTTGCTGCAGAATACGCGTATGATTGGCGGTAACTTGAAACACAAGGTTTATGAATTCTGGGACTTGGGTTTTGGTTATACCATGAATGTTGAAAATGCTGCTGGTCAAGGTGATGACTACAACGTATTTGGCTTGGGTGAAGGAACCCAGTTAGGACTTACGGGTGCTGAAAGCGGTTGGCTTAAAGAACATGAACAAGACCCGGTGAGAACGCTCTACATTCATGATGGTTACTTGAAGAATGATTTTAAGTTGAATGAAAAAATGGGTCTTTCGTTCAAGTATTCGTTCAACTATAGGACTCGTAATACTCCGCAGCGTCTGTATGCCAACTATTCTGCTTCGTCTGGCATTTATAATGATCCGTGGTTCAAGGAAATTCCTGGTCGCTCGACTTTCGAGGTTGCCGATAGTTTGGATACGGTTGTTATCGATTCGATTCGATGGGCGAACTATTATGCGCTTTCGAACGAAGAATATTTGGCGACTCAGTTCGAAGAAAAGTTGATGAAGCATACCCTCGAATTGGGGTGGTCCTACAAAATGAGCAAGAATATGCTGAAGTTGGGAACGGCTTTGATCGTGTTTAAGGATATGTCTGACTTTGTGCAGAAGGATAAAATTTCTCGATTTAGCTTCACGAATGAAACCTATGGTATTTTAGGGTATTATTTCCATGGCAGCGATTACTTGGAACAGCGTTTCCCGATGTCGTTGACAACATCGTTCGAAGGTTTCAAGAATACGATGGCCTTGACACCTAGGTACAAGCTTTATAATCGTAACGACATGAGTGAATTTGAATGGAACTTCATGGACAACATGGATATTACGATTTGCCCGAAACTCCTTGAACTTTCAATGGGTGGCGGTATTCGTCAGAATTTCTTGAGTTACGAAATCGATGATACGGATTATGATGAAATGGAATTGGATATAGATGCCTCTACAAAACTGCGTGTGCATCATTCCCAGTCCTTGTATTCTGATTGGACTGTGGGCGTTCTATTCAATTATCGTCCGGATAACAAGGCTGACCAGTACAAGGATTTCTATATCATAGCGGCCTTGAATTACGATTTCTAATTACTTATGTACATCGGTTGTCATCTTTCTTCGTCTGCGGGCTTTCTTGCCATGGGCGAGACCGCAGTTTCTATTGGTGCAAATACATTCCAGTTCTTTACGCGTAATCCGCGTGGTGGTGCAGCAAAGCCGTTTGACAAGGCGGATGCTGCGGCCTTGGTGAAATTGCTGGAGGCAAAACAGTTTGGTCCGATTTTGGCTCATGCGCCGTATACGCTGAATGCCTGCGCTGCAGACGAAGGCCTTAGGCAGTATGCGATTGACGTCATGAAAGACGACCTTTTCCGTATGGACCATTTCCCGGGAGCGATGTACAATTTTCATCCGGGAAGCCACGTCAAGCAGGGGGTCGAGGTGGGAATAGACCTGATTTCGAAAGCCCTGAATCAGATTTTGACGCCGACGCAAAAGACGACGGTACTTTTGGAAACGATGGCCGGGAAGGGCTCCGAGGTGGGGCGCACCTTTGAAGAACTGCGGGCGATTATTGACCGCGTGGAACTTTCGGACAAGCTGGGCGTTTGTTTGGATACTTGCCATGTTTTTGATGGCGGTTACGATATCGTGGACCACTTGGACGATGTTTTGGCCGATTTTGATAAGGCGATTGGTTTAAATCGTTTGCGGGCCATCCATTTGAACGATTCCAAGAACCCGATGGGAAGCCATAAGGATCGTCATGAGGTTCTTGGGGGTGGTTTTATTGGTTTGGACGCTCTATTACGGATTGTAAATCATCCGAAACTTAAAAATTTGCCTTTTTACCTAGAAACACCGAATGAATTACCTGGATATGCCAAGGAAATTGCTATAGTTCGAAAGAGCTCAGGCTAGAGGTGTTTTATGTGCGGTTTCGGCGGTAAACAGATTTGTGTACACGTGAACTAGGGATTGTTCGTATGAATATCTATTCTTATGGTATGAAGATTCCAGTTCGCTATAACCATGTCGGTTACGCTCCTGATTCCGCAAAGATTTTCTTTGTGAACCCCCAGGAGCTTGAACCTAATTGTGGGAGCCTGGAAGCATATAAGTTTCGTGTCATAAGGCATGTGCTCTGTTCTGAATCTTCCGCCGTATGGGAAGGCTCTTTTACCAAGGATTCCTTTGACCATATCGGAACTTGCGAGTATACGGGCGAAAACCTCTGGTCGGGTGATTTTTCAAAAGTTATCGAACCGGGACGCTTTACGATCCAGATTTTGCGTAAGGGTGGAGCCGAAGGCGAAAAACTGCTTTTTGAAACCGAGCCGTTTGAAATTTCGACGGAATGGATTTATCGCCAGCTGTTGGCCAATATCAAGTCTTTTTACTACCAGCGCAGTGGTTTCGATTTGACTGCTGATTTTGCAGGCAAGTGGGCGAGACCTGCTGCACACATGGACGATTGCATTGGGTTCCACCCGAGCATGAACCGCGAAGGAACTTGGAATGCTCATGGTGGCTGGTATGATGCCGGCGATTATGGCAAGTACATTGTGAATGGCGGCGTGTCTGTTGCGACATTGCTGCTTGCTTGCGAATTGATGGAAATTTCTTCAAGCGATAGCCGTGCTTATAAGGCTGTGCATTCGGCGCAACCGATTGTCGGACCCGATGGTCTAAAAATGTACAGCCTGATGGACGAAGTGCGTTTCGAACTTGAATTCTTCTTGCGCATGCAGGATACCGATGGCGGTGTATTCTTCAAGGTGACGCCCGAACATTGGGATGGCTTTGTTTCGCCGAGTGATTCTGACATGTCGCAAAAGCGCATGATTCTTGGAAAGTCTACGACTTCGACTTTGAATTTTGCAGGAGCTTTGGCGGCGGCTTCGCGCGTGTATCGCCAATGCGATACGGCGTTCGCAGAACGCTGCCTGCAAGCCGCGGTAAAGGCCTACAATTGGGCTGTGTCGCGCCCGTTTGTGGATTGGCCGCACAATACCGAAGGCAGTGGCGGTTACGGTGACGAACACGCCGAAGACGAATTTTTCTGGGCCCGCGCTATGCTTTACCGCGAATTGCTGGCCCGCGGCGAAGCCATTGAAGGCGTCTCGGCCGAAAGCTTGCGACCGATTCTTTTAGAAGACATGAAAGTGATTCCGCCTAAGTCTGCTCTGGACTGGCGTGATACACAGAACTTGGGCTGGATAGCGCTTGCCTTGCAGGATACTGACAAGGAATTCCGGCTTTTTGCTCGCACGACGCTGAACATGACAGCCCGTGAAATCATTGATTTGCAACGGAGCGATGCCTATGGCGTTCCGATGCGCAAATTCATTTGGGGCAGTAATGGCGATATTGCAAACCATGCCTTGACGCTTGCGATTGTAAAACGCTGGGCCCCGAGTTTGGGCGGAACATCGCTTGATTTCTGGTGCCGCGAACTGGTGAACTACATTTATGGCCGTAATCCGGTAGACGTGAGCTTTGTAACTGGTTCTGCTTGGAGTTCGCCCAAGGATCCGCATCACCGCTTGAGTCATTCCGATGGCGTTGAAGAACCGATTCCGGGACTTTTGGTGGGTGGCATTAACAGCGACCGCCAAGACATGCATCGCTCGCCGCTTATTGTGCCGCATTATCCGGGCGAACAGTCTGGCCTTTCGTATACAGATGAACGTTGTTCGTTTGCAAGTAACGAAACCGCCATTAACTGGAACGCTCCGCTCACAGCGGTTCTTGCGTTACTTTCCTGCTAATTCCCTTTTAGGGTTATTTGCTAGAATCTTTCTTACTTGCAGTAGAATCGTTCTTGACTGCAGTTGTATCTTTTGCGGTTGTATCTGCAACCGGTTCTGCTTTTTCTTTAACCTTGGGCAATAGCGATTGCAGGTCTACGATAGGATCTTTTTCGTTTTCGTATTCCTTGGCAGACACAATCGGCCTGTAATAGAACGAATCGGCTGCGGTAAGAATCCCTGTCGGGAGCAGATCGAAGTAAGAGGCTGCAAGGGACAACCAGTTGCGCAACCATTCCTTACGAGATTCGCGGCTTGAATACCAAGAGTCTGCGTTGTATTGGTAATGGTGAACGTCGGTTGTCAAGTATATCGGAGTGTCACCCGAAAGTGTTTGGAAAATGCGCTTGACGCGGTGGGTGGCGGCGGCGCCCGTAATGAGCAACACGGTGTCGGCATTGTGCTTTTTGAGCCAGGGAACAATGGTGAATGCTTCGCCAATGGTCGACGGGTCATCATGTCGTGCGATAAAAACGGCGTTGCTATCGAATTGTCCGAGGCGTAAAAAGTCTTCCAGATAGAATTCGGCATTGCTGCGTGTGCGGAGAATGCGACGGCCAAGAATCAGCACGGAGTCCACCTTGCCGCTAGCAACAAGGTCTGCGGCCAAATCGATGCGTTCCATGTCGGCACTTTGACCATCGAGAACGACAGCCCACTTTACATGTTCGAATTCGTCGTCATCGACAAGCCAGTGGCCGCTATGCGTCATAATCATGTAGAATACGATGACCATGAGTACAAATGCTGCAGCGATGGCGCTGTAAATGATTCTCTTTTTTTGAATCTGTTTTTTAGTGGGTAGTTTAGCCAATTTGAGCTCCTTCGGTGCGGTAGAGCGCCGCATTTTCGCCATCGGCGTAATATTTCTTTCGGATTCCGAATAAATTAAATCCGTGTTTTTCGTAGAAGTTGCGGGCCTTGATATTGTTTTCGCGAACTTCTAGAAAACAACAGTCGGACTTGTCTAAATCAAGCTGCGAAAGCCCTGCGTGCAAAAGCTGCGTGCCGATACCCTTGCGCTGTGCCGTTTCGCTTACGGCAATCGATAAGAGCTCGGAATCTGCACCCAGCAAATGAAATACGGCGTAGCCTTCAATGGCGCCTTCGTTTTCGTATACGACCGCGTAGGTGTAGGGCGCTTTGATTTCTTGCTCGTATTGCCGTTCGTTCCAATCTTGGAACGCAAGTTCGCCCTGAATCCTCAGTACGGCAGGAATGTCGGCGGAATTCATTTTGCGAATAGACATTGCGTGTCCTAGGCGGTTCAGTGCAACTTTTCGAAGTACGAGGGCTGAATGTAGTTTGCTTCGAGCATCAAGCTAGGGGTGACCGAATCAAAGAGTTTGGCCCAGGCGCTTAGCGGGCGGCCTTTGTCGAGAACCGTTGTAGCTCCGATTTCTTTGAATACGGCTGTGAGCGTTTCGTCGGCAAGGGCTGCTTCGTCGACCACGACTGTTTTTACAGCGCTTGCTTTGAGGGCGTCGACCACTTGCTTTGTTTCGATAAAGCTTTCGTTATTGGCAAGGCGCAGGTACCAGTAGTCCTTGCGGGCGCGGATAACAACTGCCGCATTTTCGACGGCAGCATTTTCGGATGCGTCGGCAAAGCAGGCGAGGGCTTGCAGCGTAGAAACGCCGTAGAGCTTGCGCTTGCCGCTAAAACTTAAGCCTTCGCAAAAGGCGACTCCCGTGCGCAGTCCGCTGAAAGAGCCCGGGCCGAGCGTGACCATGACTCGCGTGACTTGGTCGAGCGCGGCACCAGCCTTGTCTAGCAGTGCGTCGAGCATGGCCGATGCCGTTTCTCCGCGGGCCGATTCGTCGACGGATTCAAAGTAACGGGGGTCGGCGGCGCCCGATTCAAGGAGCGCCATCGAGATTCCCTTGCGCGAAGTATCTACAAATAAGTCGAAGGTCATGATTAACGCTTGATGTAGAGGCTCTTGTCGATAATCAAGTCAATCAGCTGGCTGTAGGTAATGCCGTTGCAGGCAGCCTGCTGCGGCAAGAGCGACGTGGGAGTCATGCCCGGGAGCGTGTTTGTTTCGATGGCGAACAGCTGCTTGTCCTTGGTAATGCGGACGTCGGTACGGCTGTAGCCGGCACCGCCCAAGGCATAGTGGGCGTTCTTCACGAGTTCCTGAATACGGGCTGTCAAATCGGGATCGAATTCGGCCGGAGTGACTTCCTTGCATTCGCCGTTGTACTTGGCTTCAAAGTCAAAGTATTCGCGGGTGGTCATGCGCATTTCGGTCGGCGGAAGCGGCTTTTCGCCTTCGATGTAGCCACAGCTAGCTTCTTCGCCGGCAATGAACTTTTCGCAGAGCAGGCGGTTGGAATCCTTGAACAAATCCTGGGCGATCTTGCCGGCTTCGTCCAAGTCCTTTGCAATGCCGATACCGATAGAGGAACCACCCAGCGGGTCCTTGATTACCAGCGGGAATCCGAGTTCGTCAGAAACAGATACGAGCGTGTCGCCGGTAAAGTCGTGCTTCCAAATCACGCGGTACGGCGGGGTCGGAATGCCGTTGGCCTTATAGATTTCCTTGGACTTCACCTTGTCCATGGCGAGGGCTGATGCGAGGAGACCGCAACCGGTGTAGGGAATGCCCCAGTTTTCGAGCAAAGCCTGAATGTGGCCGTCTTCGCCCCACTTGCCGTGCAGAGCGAGGAATGCGATGTCTGCATCGGGGAGTTCAGAAAGGGCGGGGTTCTTTTTGCAGTTTGCGGCAGAGCCTTCGAGTCCGCGGAAGTAATTGACCGAGAAATTGTCCTTCTGGTACGGGGAAAGTTCGCGGGAAGACCAGTGCCAGGTGCCGTCTTTGTCGATGAGCACTGGGTGGATGTTGTAACGGTCCGGGTTCATGGCACGAACAACGCCGGTGCCACTGACAACGGAAACATCATGTTCGGTGGACGGGCCACCCATTAAAACCAATACGCGCATACGAGCCATCGTAAACCTCTTTAGTAAAAATCTTTGTGAATAATGTAGTAAAATAGTAGACAGTAGGCGGTAGACGGTGGTTAATGTGAAATGTGAGATGAGTAATTAATAATGAACAATGAATAGCTCATTTCTCATTCCACATCACTCATTCCACATTTTTTAATAAACCAGGTTGCCTGTATTGCAAAAGGTTTGTATTTTGTAGGTATTAGAGAGGTATATGTATGCGAGTATTCGTTACAGGTGGAACAGGGTTCATTGGACATTATGTGGTCAAGGCCCTTTTGGAAAATGGCCACGAAGTCGTCATTGCGACAAGACACCCCAACAAGGTCCCGACCCTCAAGGCAAATCCCCATGTTTCGTTCGTGGAATGCGCCTTGACCGATTTCGATATCATGGCAGAAGGCCTGCAGGGCTGCGACGCCTGCATTCACATTGCACTCGGCTGGGGCGATACCCCGAGCACGATGCTTGCTAACGATACCCGCGCAACGGTGATGCTGCTTGAAAATGCGGCAAAGGCCGGTTGCAAAAAGTTTATTTATACTAGCAGTACCGCGGCAATGGGCCGTATGCGCCCCTCGATGCGCGAAGTGACGAGTAACTTGCCGATGGACCTTTACGGTGCCACCAAGGCCGCTGGCGAAGCCTTTGTGCTTGGCTTTACTCATGGCTACGGAACCCAGTTCCCTGAAGTCAAGATGACCCGCAACATTATTCGCCCGGGTTACACGTTTGGAAACCCTGCTTGGCCCGATGGCTGTTCTCAGCCGGACCGCAGATTCTTCTCGATGGCACAGGCTGTCAAAGAAAACCGCGACATCAATATCATCAAGAATGATGGAACGCAGTTCATTCATGCAAGCCAGCAGGCAAAGCTTTACCTGAGCCTTCTTGAATCCGACAAGAACGAAGAAATCTTCCTCGGTCTTGGTGAAGTTTGGATGAGCTGGAAGGAAATCGCCGAAATGATGGTTTCGATGAAACCTGGTTGCAAGTCCAAAATCATTGAAAGCGACCTTGGCTGGGGTGACGAACCCATGCTCTTTGACGTGAGCAAGATTCAGGAACAGTTCGGGCTCGTCTTTGATGCTCACGAGTTCATGCTCGATCACGTCAAGTGGACTTATAACCAGATTTAATTTAGAATTAGACGGAAATAAAAAAGGCGAGAGCAAATGCTCTCGCTTTTCCTTTTTAACCGCAGCGGGTCTTTGTCGTGTCTATTCCGATGTAATCGGGGTAGTCGTTGTCAAAGCAGGCGGCGCAGTAGTTTTCGCCTTCACCGGTACATTCCTTCATGCCTTCGACGCTCAGGTAGCCGAGGCTTTCGACACCGAGCATCTTGGCGATTTCGGGGGGCGTCATGGAACTTGCGGCAAGTTCGCCTTGGCTTGGGAAATCCATGCCGAAGAAGCACGGGTGTGCCACCGGAGGCGATGCGATGCGGATATGCACTTCTAAGGCGCCGGCATCGCGCAGCATCTTGGAAAGGATCTTGAGCGTGGTGCCGCGCACAATGGAATCTTCCACGACGCAGACGCGCTTGTTCTTGAGCACGCCCTCGATGGGGTTGAACTTGAGCTTGACCTTCTGTTCGCGCACGTTCTGCGTGGGGTCAATGAAGGTTCGGCCCACGTAGTGGTTACGGAGCAAGCCGATTTCAAAGCGGATGCCGCTCGCCTGGGCGTAGCCGAGAGCAGCGGTAGTGGCGCTGTCGGGCACCGAGATGACGATGTCGGCATCCACCGGGCATTCCTTGGCGAGCTGCTTGCCCATTTTGCGGCGGACCTTATCGCAGCTCTGTTCAAAAATCTTGGAATCGGGGCGGCTAAAGTAGATGTATTCGAAAATGCAGTGGGCGAGGCGATCCTTTTGCACGAAGCGTTCGGAATGCAGCCCGTTTTTGGTAATGGTCAGGAATTCGCCTGCCTGAATGTCGCGAATGTAGTGGGCGCCCAGCAAGTCGAAGGCGCAAGTTTCGCTGGCGACGCACCAGGCTTTACCCATGCGGGCAAGCGACAGCGGGCGGAATCCGAATCCGTCGCGGGCGACGTACATGGTGTCTTTGCTAATGAAAACGAGGCAGAAACTGCCGGTAAATTTTGCGACGGCCTTCTTGATGGCATCGCCCAGGTCATCGGCCTGGGTGCGTGCGATTTCATGCAGAAGAATTTCGGAATCGGATGTCGTCTGAAAAATATGACCGTCGGCTTCCATTTCGGCACGGAGCTCGGCGGCGTTAGTGATGTTTCCGTTGTGGGCGACTGCAATCTGGCCCCATTTGCAACTCACCAAAATCGGCTGCGCGTTGGCAAGCGTTGAGGCGCCTGTGGTGCTGTAACGCACGTGGCCAATGCCTGCAAAGCCGTCAAATTCATTGATGTCGTGTTCTCGGAGAAGGGTCGATACAAGTCCCATTGACTTGCGGACGCGAATCTTGTCTCCGTCGGTGACCGCGAATCCGGCACTTTCCTGCCCGCGGTGTTGCAGGGCGTAAAGCCCCATGGTAATATTCCTTACGACAGTGTCGCCATTGTAAATGCCGATCACGCCGCATTCTTCGTGCAATTCGTCGAGCATAACGCCTCTTTGAAATGTATGTCCCCTCTACCTCGAAGGTCACAGCCCACCCGGACGGGTGCAAGCAAGGGAACGGCCGCCCTTGTTAAGCAAAAAATGTGCCATTTTGGCGATTTTGGCTCAAAAACGCCAAATTCCTAAATAAAAAGAAGAAAGGTTTTACAACGGATGTAAAACCTTTCTGTAGAATTTACGTTTTATGTAAAACTGGGCTATGCCATGTCCGTCTTGTCCGATGAGGAATCTAGTCCAGAAAGTGGACCTGCATAACTTGCTTGCAACAAGTTGGCCTGGTTGTTGAGCTTGATTTCTTTCATTTCGGGGGCGCTATAATTTTTCTTTAGTTCTTTGTTCATGGAGTTCTCCTTATTTCTTTAAGACTTTCTTGCCGTAGTAAGCGCCGCGGGCCTGGTGCGTGCCATTCAGCTTGCGGCCCTTAAGATCGTAGTCGCGGTTCATCTTGAATTCGCTGGAACGAGTATTGATGCTCCCGATAGCTGTCGTATGTTCGTTGCCGTTGGTACTTTCGACAATGACCACGTCCATGGTGGCAGGGCGATTCTTTTCCTTGAGTTCTGGAGTGAAAATATCTCTTGTGAATATGAATGCACGGAAGGGGGCGAGTGTGGCTCCGGCACCGACTTTGACAAACTGGCCGGCAGTTTTAAAATCTTCAGTGACTTGATCGTTGAACCCGTAAATATTGTCACTAATAAGATGCTCTGGTGTAAATTCCATGAATTCATCGCTGGCAAGAATAAACCAGATTCCTCTACCGATTGCAGGGGTGAGTGTTTTAGGTGTTTCAGCTATATCTACGGCGCCTTTAATTACGAGGGTTTCAGATTCCATCTGTATGAGGTACGGTCTATAAGCTTCGGTTTTTACTTGGCTGATGTCTTCGGATCCATCTTTTAAGTTTTTAACTTGAACTTCCAATTTTCCGTTGACTTCTTCGACTCCCTGGAAATCGTAGATGTTCTTGACTCCGCTCAGTTGATTCAGGTTGACTGCGAAGGGGAGCATGATTGTGGAGTATCCATTTGCCGAAAGAGGGAACTTTCTTTCGAAAACGACGGAGTCTACGTGTTTCTCTTCGACGTCGCCGACGGATCCGTAGTAGTCGCCGTCGATGAATGCGATTGTTTTTCCGTCTTCGGTGATGTATCGGATGGCGGGATAATCTTTTTTCATCATGAGCGTGTTGTTGTAGGCGTAAAGTTTGTAGTCGCTTGTTTTTGCCACGAGATGGTTGAATATTCCATTGTTGATAGCATCATTGGTGATGTATTCCGATTGTCCGGAAAGAGCAATTTTGGGATTTTTGTCTGTCAAGGACTCTGCGATATCTACGTTGATGAGGGCTTTATCTTTTAATTCGCCTACAATATTGATTTTCTTTCCGTTAGAGAGAACCAGCGCGTTGTAATCGGGAAAATATGGAGTGCCAGAAATATTGATGTCTTCAAAAGCTTCTACAGCATAGTTTGAGTTAGTATTGAATGATCCTCCTGCAAGAGTCACTTTGGATCCTTCTTTTGCGACTATACCTCTGTTGTTTCCGTTGACAGATCCGCTGAATACTTCAACTTTTGAGCCGGAATGAGCGGTTATACCTGTACCATAGGAATAAACACTCCCCCCATCTATTTGAAGGGACCCGTGTAAGTCGATGGCCAGATTTTCCTCCGTAACATTGATTATTCCTGATAGCAGGAAGGCACTGCCGTTATCATTAACGAGAATCGCAGGGATGCCGGTATTAATGTTGAAATCTCCTGCTATTATGCCTCTATTGTTCTCGCTCTTGTTGCTGTCTTCGATGATAAGTGTCCTATCGACACGGAAAATCAATGCTTTTTCTGTAACAAAAAGATTATCTAAATTACGTGATAGCCTGTAGCCGTTGAGATCTAGGCGAATGGTTGCTCCGATGTGAAGGCATCTTGTCAATTTTACGTCTTGGGTTAATATGTAGTCTGTGTTTTTTTGTAGTGACCAACAGCCGTCAAAGGTAGAACGATGTTCAAAATCGTCTTCGCTGGAAACTTTCACCGTTTCGATCGGTTCTATCGGGGGGTCTAGGGCGAATGCTCCAAGGGGTAAAAACAGTAATGTCAGGATTAACTTTGTGATTTTCATATTTCCTCCTTAAAATAATGAAATACGGGTAAAAGTTACAAAAAACTTACCGTTTTGGCTTTGGATAAAGTACTTTTTTTGATTTTTAGAGTAAGGAGGCTTTTAACAGCTCACGACGAGGGCGATAAGGCCTGCGAACATGGCGATTTTCACCAGTTTTTGAGCGTTTCGGTAGTTACGCTTGTTTGCAAAAACGAGAATCGCGATGACGGCGGGAGTAAAGGCGATTCCGGTGATAATCAAGAAGAGCATGGGGTAGTAACCCTGCGCGACAGGCAGCGGTAAAATGGCCCAGGTGAAAAGGCAAATGAGGCCGGCGAGGCGCCTTGCGGTGGGGGCGCCTGCAATCAGCGGGAACGTCATGATGCCTGCCTTGAGGTCGCCGGTTTCGTCTTCCAGGTCCTTGTAGATTTCGCGGGCGGTCGTGAGGAGTATTGCGAACAGCATCGCAGGGTAGAGAAGTCCGATTTTGTTCGAAATTCCAAGCGTCGATTCGATGGATTCCTTGAGGCCCGTGGGGTAGAACAGGCAGAGAATCAGGGGAGTCGCGCAAAGAAAGGCGACCGTCATGTTCTTTAAAAGCGGGATGTGCTTAAGCCACTTGTTGTAGGCGACCAGAAGCGCGCTGAGCAGCACAAAGAAAATGCAAGCCGTGAAGTTCGTCTTGGTCATCAGGCTGTCGGCAAGGCCCGCCGTAACCGTGAGCACAAGAAGAATAATCCACGCCCTCTGCGCCGCCGCCACCGAAACCTTTCCACTCACCAGCGGACGCTCCGGGCGATTCAGACGGTCGCTATCCAAGTCCCAAATGTCGTTCTGGATGTTCGCAAATGCAATCGCAAATGCAAAACCGAGAGCCTGCAAAACAAGCGGAAACCATTCGATACCGCCCGTCGTTGTGGGCAACGCCGAAAGCAGGTAGTAGCCGATCACAAGCGTGACCATTGCAATCACGATGTTCACCGGCCGAGACATTTTAACGAGGGCTAGAAGCATGGTGTGAATATAGAAATATTTGATGAAATGAAATGACTATACAATCACACTGATTCGAAATGCCTAACGGCATTTCAGAAAATAAATAGATTTTGTGTTAACAAAATCGAATTCGTGTGACATTAAACTAAATTTGCTTAGTCCGAATTCATGAGGTTACCGGAGGTCTTCTGTGAAATATTTTGCTGCGCTGTTGCTTTCGGCAGTTTTGTTTGTCGCTTGTAGTGGTGAATCTAGTAGCTCCGCTCCCGATCCAATCGGTGAAATCTCGTCAAGTAGCAATGAGGCCCTTGGTTCCAGTTCCTCGGCAACAGAAAAGAAATCTTCTAGTTCCGTAAGTGGTAAGAATAGTAGCTCGAGTGTGGTTGAATCGAGTAGTAGCGGGCGAAATTCTAGCAGCAGTTCTGCGATTTTGTTTAAACAATGTGAAGAAGGTGATACTGTTATAAGTGAAACGGCTTTTAAAGTGTTTTATTATCGTTGTCAAGATAATGAGTGGGTTCTTGATTCTACGGTGAATGTGGTGAAACCCAAGGTCTATCCGAACATGGATAGCGTGTTTAATCCGGCTGTGACTTATGGCTCGTTTAGGGATCCTCGTGATGGAAAGGTTTACAAGACGGTTCAATACTATATGGAGGTCCAAAGTGGCAACACTACTGTCATTGATTCTTTTACGGTGATGACTCAGAATCTGAATTACGCTGATACGATAATCGATAGTACAACGACTGTTTTTGACGATTCAAAAGTGGAAAAACGTTGTTACAACGATGATCCTTGGTATTGTGACAATTATTTTGGTGGACTTTATACTTGGAGTGAGGCTTTGGGGCTTCCTAAAGTGTGTGATAGTGTCGGTGTTGCTGATAACTCAAAATGCAATGTTAAACTTGGCGACGATGCCAAGGTGCAGGGAGTGTGTCCGGAAGGTTGGCATGTGATGAATGAAGCTGAATGGAAACATTTTGCGTTCCCACGAGACATAGACGTGAGCTATGCATTGTTGTCCCGTGCTGTATGGGAGAACGATAGAAATACGAACTCTAGTGGATTGTCTGTGTTGCCTTATGGGGATGGAACGTATGATTCTCAAAACAGCATGTTTTGGATGGCCCATGAATTTAAAGAAAAACCTAAAATGGGCGGTGCGTTTATGATCAATGGTTTCAGTACTTCTTCAGCGAGCTCAAAATATGGGTCCCTTTACGTCCGTTGCGTAATGGATGAAGGCGACACTTTCATTCAATAAAGTCTTAACAAGAAATCACGTTAGTGATTTCGAATCAGTGTGACAATTATATTGTAAAAATTGCCGTTAGGCATTTCCAATCCGTGTGGCCTTTTTAGCTAGCATCAAAGGAGGTGCCGGATCGGGTCCGGCATGACAATTGGGACGGGGCGTTGCGGGGTGCCCCCGCTAGAGAGGGTGGAGAGCAACGAAGTGCGAACCAGGGAGAGACTTCTCCCTTTTCATTCATCAAAGGAGGTGCCGGGTCCATGCCCGGCATGACAATCGGGCAGGAGGCGTCCCCCTTTTGTTGCTATATTTGCGGTATGCCGTTTTTTACCAAAAGCAATCTTGTGGACTTGCGGGCGGAAGCCGAGCAACTTTCGATTTGCGTGGAGCATTTCTTGTATGCGTCCGAGCGCGTGGTCGAGGGCGACTACAAAACGAAGGGCTTTTACGACAACTGTATCGAAAAATGTAATGGAAGACTCAAGGCGATTCATTTTTTGATGGAGTCCATTCGTCAGGATAGGCCTGTTTCAGAAGAAGAACTCCAGGAAACGCTTCCGGATTTTTTAAATTGCAAGAAAGATGCTAAATAACGAATTCGATGACGAACCGGAACCGCTCCGTCGCGTAAAGCCGACCCGCCGCGATCACCGCAGCAGGCGTATTGACGTGATGCGTGAATTGGAATCGGGCGTGGTAGACGAGCGCCCGGTCAAGGAGCGTTTCAGTCGCGAATTCAAGAATCCCCGTATCAAGAAAATCAAGGACCCGCTCGAAAAGATCGACGAGAAGGATTGCGTCGAGGGCTTGGTGGTCGAAGTGCACCGCCGCACATGCGAAGTGCGCTTGCCGGAAGAAGGGACTGTCACGGCCATGTACCGTGCGACGACTTCGAAGGCGCTGGGGGAATTCCCGGCGGTGGGTGACCGCGTGCTTTTGGGGCAGGTGAACGAAGATGAAGATTCTGGCGAAGGCGTTGGCTCGCAGAAGTATTGTGTGGTGCGAGTGCTCCCGCGAAAGAGCGAACTCAAGCGCCCCGGCCCCCGCGATAGCTTTAGGCGTAAACTCACCCTGGCGGCAAACATTGACCAGGTGGTGATTGTCGCGAGCGTGACGCAGCCGGAATTCAACTACGGATTTATGGACCGCTTTTTACTGGCGGCGAACCTGAATAACTTGCCGTTCGTGCTGGTGCTGACCAAGATGGACCTGCTACCGAATGGCGAAGCCGACCTGAACGATGATATCCGCGACTTCATGAGCATTGTGGACAAGGTGATTCCCGTGAGCGTGAAGACGGGAGTGGGCCTGGAACGCCTGCGCGAGGAACTCCTGGGCAAGTCGTCTGTGTTCAGCGGACAGAGCGGCGTGGGCAAGTCGACGCTGGTGAATGCCTTGGTGCCGGGTGCGGAACTTGAAACGGGTGCCGTGCGTGAACGCGACGGAAAGGGTAGGCATACGACGACTTCTTCGAGCTTGTTCGATTTTCCGGGTGGCGGTTACGTGATCGATACGCCGGGGATTAGGAGCATTGGTCTTGCCGACGGTGACGATGACATGGACGGCGAGACCTTGGCGAAGATATTCCCGGGATTTTTCGAGGGTGACTTGTTTACTTGTAAGTACAGCAATTGCAAGCATCTGAAAGAACCGGGCTGCTCGGTGCGCGCGGCGGTGGAATCGGGTAAGCTTTCGCGAGCCCGCTATGCGAGTTATTTGAGAATTTTGAATTCTAGGAATTAGGTTTGGGTGTTGTAATGGATATTGCTATTAAGATTACCTTGGTCGCGTCGATTGTGCTGGTGGGCTATAACCTTCACCAGTTGGTGACGAGTTACGAGGCAATTTGCGAAAAGGTCAAGGAATTCAAGGCGATGGCGCTGGAAAACGATTCGGACGAAGGCGCTGTACGGCGTTCGAACTTCGTGTTGACGGGAACCCTTTCGGTCTTGTTTATCGTGCTGACTTACCTTTCGGATTTTGCTTACTGGGTCGTGGGAGCCGTATTTGTGAAACTTGCGGTTTCGATGTATTTGTCGCATTTGGAAATTTCGCAGATTTTCAAGGAAAATTCGATTCGTCCGAAGTTCTTCAAGATTACCAAGGTAGATGCCGCGGTGAATGTCTTGATGGGGCTTGGAGTGGCGGTAATTGCCGTATCGTGAGGTGCCTATGAAAAAGATAATCGCCCTGCTCGTATTTGCGCTATTTGCCTGTGTGCCGGCCTGGTCGCAGACGAATGCCGGTGTTGCCCCGACAGCGGGTGCTGCCACGGGAGCTTCGGCAGGACCATTGCTGAACGGAATCCGTACGCCGTTGGTTGTGGGCGGTGCGCTTGGCTTTGGCTCGGGCACGGGTGTTGGCTCTGACCGCGGTATCGGACTGCGCCAGATTGAACCGTTTATTGGTTTCTGGTATCCGGGGCTGGCATTCTTGCGCGTGGGCTACGGCATGTACGGCTACGAAGAGGAATCGGATGACGACGATTATCAGGTGGACCATTCGGAAATCGATTTCGAATTGGGTATGCACCTGCTGGGTGAAGTCTACTTGATGGGCTCTTATTCGCGCGTGAAGGAACTGAGTGACATGGGCGATGTGGCTTGGAATGAATGGGGCGCGGGCTTTGGTTCGATGTTTTCCATTTTCTCGAAGACGATGTTGTTTGCCGAAGTCGCTTACCGCTGGGTGCTGACGCATTACGATCCGTTCTTGGACAAGAAGGTTCATGGTGGCCGTATTCAGTTGAACTTGGGCTTTTCGGCGTACGTGTATTAGTGAATTTATCTTAGGAATTTGTTTTGTCTGATTATAAGAAGAATGTTGCTGTTTTAGGGGGAGCGTTCGATCCGGTTCATTTGGACCATATTAGGGTTGCAAAGACTTGTCTGCAAAAAGGGTTTTGTGACGAGGTTTGGTTTATGCCAAGCCCTGACCGTTGGGACAAGAAACTGAATGCTAGCCCCGAAGACCGCTTTGCTATGTTGGAACTCGCCATGGAAGGCGACCCGCGGCTGATTCTTTCGGACTTGGAAATTGAACAGGGTGACTTTCGTGGTTCGTACGTGTTCTTGTGCGGACTTAAGGAAAAATTCCCGGACATTAACTTTCGCTTGCTGACCGGTGCCGATACGTATGATGGCATTCCGCATTGGCGCGACCCGATGAACTTTTTCGGCACGAATTACAACGGCCACTTGCTTTTGCGCGATATTGAACTGATTGTGTTTGCGCGTAACGGTTACCCGAAGCCGGACATGGTGGCGCACAAGGCGAAAGGCTATGCGGACTTGCTGTGGCTTGGCCCCGAGCAGGGCTTTGAAGGCGTGTATTCGAGTACCGCGATTCGCAAGGCTTTGTTGTGTGGCGAAGAACCGAAGGGCTTGCACCCGAAGGTGTATGAGTATATAAAGCAACACAATTTGTATAGAGAGTAGATGTGTGATGTTCCACATCCCACATTTGAACCCTGTAGCCTGATTTTTCTTATGCCAGTACCTTCAGATATGTACTTTGAGAGCGTTGTGCAGCCGGAGCATGAAGGCTGGCTGTTGCTCGATTCGCTTTGCAAGCGCT
Organism: Fibrobacter sp. UWB10; assembly: GCF_900182935.1. Lineage (NCBI taxonomy): Bacteria > Pseudomonadati > Fibrobacterota > Fibrobacteria > Fibrobacterales > Fibrobacteraceae > Fibrobacter > Fibrobacter sp. UWB10. The sequence goes on from NZ_FXUE01000003.1 coordinate 256,652, forward strand.
TTACTTACCACAGTCGTGAACTGTGGGGCGAAAAGATTGCGAACGGCTTTGTGGCGGTAAACGGCGAAACTGCGAATCTGGAAACTATTGCGCATCGCGGCGACAAGGTGGTTTACCACGTAACGAACTACACTGAGCCTGAAGTTCCGACGGATTTTAAAGTCGTGTTCGAAGACGACGAATTCATGCTGGTGGCAAAGCCTGCGGGCGTGCCTGTGCACCATACGGGCCATATATTCTACAATACCTTTACGGCGATTGTGCGTCGCGGGACTGACTACGAGACCGCGACCCCCATGCATCGCTTGGACCGCGATACGGGCGGACTTATGCTGTTTGCGAAGTATGCGGAGTCGGCGGCAAGATTCCAGAAGAATCTGGACCGCATTTTGCTAAAAAAGTTTTATATGGCGGTTGTGCGCGGGGACTTCTCGTCTGAACTTGTAGACTGCACGATGCCTTTGCGCGAAGACCCCGCGGACCGCTTGCGGCTCCGCATGCACCACTTTGCCGATGGCAAACCCTGCCATACGCGCTTTAGAAAGGTGGGCGAGGGACTGCTTTCGCAGCCGGTGGCAGGCGAGTCGAAGTACTCGGTGGTGGAGGCGGAACTCTTGACGGGCCGCAAGCACCAGATTCGTGCCCACCTCGCCGAGCTCGGGTTCCCGATTCTGGGCGACCGCTTATACAGCTTTGATGGCGTTTACTACGAGAAAATGTCTCGCTCTTGGTCACGCGATCCTTCTGTCGACAATTCCGAAGAAGGTCTTAGCGCCGAAGACCTGGCGGCCCTCGGCGGCAAGTCGCAGATGCTTTATGCGTACAAGGTCGAAATCCAGTTGCCTTACTGGAAAGAATCTCGCGTTTTCGACTGCGAAGACTACCCGGCAGACATGGCTGAGCTTGTCCAAAACGCAAAAAAGAATGCTTAAGTCGAAAAAAATCTCACGAAAATGATTTTTTTCAAAAAAAACGCAAAAAATTCGCCCTTACCCCTTGACGAAATATTCTGAATATCTATATTTGGTGCCGTCGATGAGAGCAATCTCAAAGGCAAAACCAAATTGCTTCATAGCTCAGTTGGTAGAGCCCGCGACTGTTAATCGCGTTGTCCTTGGTTCGAGTCCAAGTGAAGCAGTGAAAAAGGTTCCGATGCAAGTCGGAACCTTTTTTGTTATATTGCTTGTGGAAGGGATGTCCGTTTTAAAGAAGGAGTACAGGATGCATCGTTTTTTGCGGTATGGAATGCTGTTGGTCGCACTTGCCTTGGTGGCTTGTGGCGATTCCGATAGTTCTTCTGTGTCGAGTAATCCTGTTGGCGACCGCGATAATCAAGATTCTTTGGCTTTAGATTCTATTCCTGACTACTATCGTCTGGATTCGTGTGTCGATGTGTATTATGATAAGCTGACTCTTGTGGAAAAACGGGAATCGAATTTTTTGTGCAAAACGAATAAGAAAAAGAATTCGTCTTCTTCTAGCGTGTTGACTCTGAGTTCTTCTAGTTTTAATCCGTCTGATTCTAGCACGTCTGATTCTAGTTCTTCGGTTTCCAGTTCATCGGTTTCAGAATCTTCTGATTCAAGCTCTTCGGCATCAAGTTCTTCGTCGAATGGCTCTGCGGGAATTGATTTGACTGTGATATACGATTGCGCTGAATACGATTGTGTGACAACGGATTACTTGAATTCCAAAATGCTTGGCAGCGGTATGTATGGCTGGTATCTCGATACGCGTGATAGCCAGGTGTACCGTACGGTGAAAATTGGTTCGCAGACTTGGATGGCGCAGAACTTGAACTACGCCACTGAAAAAAGCGCATGCTACTATGATTACGATTATTATTGTTCGCGATTTGGGCGACTTTATTACCAGAGTGAAGCTTTGACCGTATGCCCGAAAGGCTGGCATTTGCCGAGTCCCGAAGAATGGGATGAACTTGAAGACTATGTGGCTAATGAACTTGGGGATAGCACCGAGGTGGGTAATAGCTTAAAATCCATTAAAAGTTGGACAAATGAAATGGGGTCGGACTTGTTTGGCTTTTCGGGCCTTGCAAGCCGTTATTTTGGTGAGGTTTACATTTGTGGTGGCGCTCATGGCGTGTATTGGACTTCTAAAGACTGCGAATATCGTTGCCTGTTGAATGATAGGAGCGATTTGTATTCTTATTGGGAGGCTTATAGCGTCGATTGGGGAATGTCTGTCCGTTGTATTCTAGACGCCGATGTTGCGGGCGAGGATTCGGGTTCTTAGTTCCAAGATTTTCTATATTGTTTTTTGGAGGCTTTATGCTGAAAAAACTGATTGCCATTCTGTTTGCCGCTGCGGTTTTTGCCGTGGCTGACCCTATTGCTATTGAAGGCCGCTTGACCGAAATTCCGGGCAAGATGCCGAGTAACGACTTGTACAGCTATGTGTACGTGTTCAAGTACAAGGTGCTGAAGGTGGAATCGGGCAAACTCGATGCCAAAGATGTGTTGGTTGGCGTTTACAACCCGCTGATTGCTCGCGGTAAGGTCAAGGACAAAATGGCTGACAAGTCTAAGGGCAATGTGGGCGAATTCAAGGCCAAGGCCAAGCATAAGCTCAAACTCGTGCCGCTCGAAGGCAATTGGGACGGCGCTGTCGAAGACGAATACTTTGACGACGAATCTCCGCGTTACCTTGCTATCGAAGTAAACGAGTAGTTCGTGGTCTTTTCTTCCCAGATTTTCCTGTTCTATTTCTTGCCGACGTTTTTGGTCGGCTACTTTGTGTTGCACAAGCTGCATGCAAAGCATTCGACGCTGAATTTTTTCATCACGATTTTCAGCTACATTTTTTACGGCTGGCTTGAACCGTGGCTTGTGTTCTTGATGTTCAGCTGCACCTTGGTGGTGTACATTGCCGGGCGTTTTATTTCGGCTCCGGGTGCAGGTAAGTTGCAGCGGAACTTGGCGCTAGGGGTTGCAGTTGCGGTAAACCTTGGTGCTCTTGCTTACTTTAAGTACTACATGTTTGGCATGGGGGTCATTAATGATGTGGTGACCAAGCTTGGTTGTGAACCGTTCTCGGTCATGACAGTCCTTTTGCCGGTGGGTATTTCGTTCTATTCGTTCCAGTCCATGAGTTATGCGATTGACGTGTGGCGTGGAACCGCGCCTCCGGTCAAGAATTTTGCGACTTTCGCTTGCTATGTGGCCTTGTTCCCGCAGTTGGTGGCAGGCCCGATTGTGCGTTACAATACGGTGGCCGAAGAACTTGAAACGCGCACGCATACGCTTGAAAACTTTGTGCGCGGCATGGTGTTTTTCTGCTTTGGTTTTTCTGAAAAGATTTTCCTTGCAAACCAAGTAGGCATTATTGCTGACCGCGTTTTTGCGGCTGATGCTCCGGGCGTACTCAACAGCTGGTGGGGTTCGCTTGCGTACATGTTCCAGATTTATTTTGACTTCTCGGCCTATTCGAACATGGCGATTGGCCTGGGGCTCATGCTGGGGTTCCATTTCCCGCGTAACTTCGATGGTCCGTATCGCTCCAGAAGCATTACGGAGTTCTGGAAACGCTGGCATATCTCTTTGACGAGCTGGTTCCGCGATTACCTGTACATTCCGCTGGGCGGAAACCGCGTGGGCAAGTTCCGACTTTATTTTAACCTGTTCTTAGTGATGTTCGTGAGCGGTGTATGGCATGGGGCAAACTGGACGTTTGTCTGCTGGGGCCTTTACCATGCATTCTTTATGATTGTGGAACGCGCGAATAACAAGCAGGCCCTTTATTACAAACTGCCTAAGGTAGTGCAGCTGACGTTTACGCAGATTATCGTGTTGTTTGGCTGGGTGCTGTTCCGTGCTGATAGCATTGGCGAAGCTTGGCGCATGTGGAAGTGCATGCTTGGCTTGAATGCGGTGAGCACGACCGATGCGATTCTTTCGGCAGAAATCTTTACGCCGAGTTGCCAGTTCTTTATGGCGCTAGCCTTTATGCTTTCGTTCTGGAAGTTCCGCAGCTATGACTGGTGCGACAAGGTGTCGCCGCAGCGCGTAGCGGTGGCCATGGTGATTTTTGTGGTGGCGATCCTTGCTTTGTTTACTCAGAGTTACAATCCGTTTTTGTATTTCCAATTCTAGTCAAATGTCCTAGTCTAGCGAATACTTAATTTTCTATTTTTAAGCCCATGAAATATTTAACCCGTTTTTTGAGTGTAGCCGGCCTTGCATTTCTCTCTGTTTTTGCAGGCTGTAACAGTCCGTTTTCCGAAGATGATCCGGTTGTCGTATCGGTAGGGGAGTCCAAGCTCCGTCAGTCTGCCGTTTACCGTCTTGTCCCTGAATGGGATTACATGACTGACCGCGAAAAGTTGACTTTCCTGGAACATTGGATCGACGAAGAAACCATTTACCAGGAAGCAATGGCCAAGGGCTTTTGGAAGGATTCTGCCCTGCAGGAACAGATTAGGCGTACCGAACGCAAGTTGACGGTGGATTACTACCTGCAGACGTTTGCCGACACCATGATGCTCGGCGATACCGAAAAGTTGGATTACTATCACGCCCATCCGGAATTCTTTGTCCGCGGTCGTAACTTGCTTACTGGCTCTATCCTTTACTTTAAGGATTGGCAGATGGCTGAAATGTATTACAAGGGCCACAGAAAGCTGACTTATGAAACCTATGCCGCTAACAGCTGGATGGTCAAGCGTATTGAAAACTTCGATACAGTGGCCGTTAGCCCCGATAGCTGCCTTATCCCGTCGTTTACCGATGTGGAATTCGGCAAGCTTTCTCAGGTGAAGCTTTGCGGTGGTCAGCTCAAGGCCGCTGTCATTCTGTCTCGACTCGATTCTGCTGATGTGCTGCCCTACGCCGAAGTGGCCGAAGATGTGGCTGCCCGCGCCTGGGTTGAACACCAGAAGACGGTGCTTTCTCGCTTGAAAAAGGAATGGAAAAAGGTCCGTCCGATTTTCTCGCAGATGAATGTTTTTAGTGAAAAGGAAAAGTAATGAAGTTTCCTGCTGGAATGAAACTTTTTGTTTCTGTACTGAGTGCTTGTGCCGCATTTGCCATGGCTGAACCCGTGTTGATGGAAGGGGTGGCGGCCGTGGTCGACGGTAAGCCGATCATGCGTTCTGAATTTTTGAACCATTTGTACCGCTTTCAAGAAACGCCCGAAGGCTCGGCAATGTCCGAAGCTGACCAGCGTAAGTATGTGCTTGACCAGATGATAGAAGAAAAGGTCTTGTTGAGCCGTATTGATCGCGATTCCATTGTGATTACCGATAACGAAGTGGACCAGCGCGTGAATGCGCACTTGTCGCAGCTTGCAGCAAGCCAGAATACGGACCTTGCTACGCTTGAAAAGGCGATTCGTGCTCAGCTTGGTATTAGCATGTCGCAGTACCGAGACCAGCTTTCGAAACAGATTCGTAACCATATTGAAATGGCTCGCGTGCGTCAGCGCCATGTGGGTGCGATTTCTCCGACCAAGAAAGAAGTGGATGCCTTTTTTGCAGAATACAAGGATTCTATTCCGCAGCAGTTTAACTGTGTGCTCTTGAGCCACATTCAGCTCCCGATTGAACCGGATTCCATGATCGTTGATTCGGTAAAGAAAGTTGCTGAAGCCTTGATTGATACGTTGAACCTGGGTATGAGCTTTGAGCTTTTGGCGAAGGCGCATTCGCAGGATTCGTCTGCCGCAAAGGGGGGCGACCTCGGTTACTTTAAGCGCGGCCAGCTGGACCCGGTGTTTGAACGTACGCTTGAAATGCTGAAGAATGGCCAGTATTCTTCGAACCCGATCAAGACCAAGCTTGGTTGGCACATTGCCCGCGTGCTTGGCCGTAAAGAAGACGGTGTGCGTTCTGCCCAGATTTTGCTTCGCACGATTCCGACTGCCAAGGATTCTGCCGAGGTTCTTGCTCGTGCAGATTCTTTGAAAAATGCAATCAAGACGACGGAAGCTTTTGCCGCAGCTGCTAGAAAGTTTAGTGAAGACAAGTCCAGCAATTTTGCCGGCGGCCGCCTCGGTTGGTTCCAGCGTAATGAAATGGAACCGGCTTATGTGGAACCGGTTGCTAACTTGAGTGTGGGTGAAATTTCGGAACCGGTGCTGATTGATGGCGCTTACCATTTGTTCCGTTTGGATGATTCTCGCCAGACGCGCGACTTGACTTTGGATGAAGATTACGGCAAGATTGAGCAGATGGCTGCAACGCACCTTGAAAACCAGAAGCTCGAAGCTCTGGTGAAAAAGTGGCGCGAAGAAGTCCATATTGAAATCCGCATGACTGAGTAGCGCATGATTCACTTTAACCACGTCACTAAATCTTACGAGGATAATTGGAAGGCGCTTTCCAATGTGACGTTGCGTATTCATAAAGGTGAATTTGTTTTCTTGACCGGACATTCTGGTGCTGGTAAGTCGACGCTCTTGAAGTTGATTTACATGGACGAACGTCCGGACGAAGAACGCGGTGGCCAGGTGATGGTGAAGTTTACGGGCGACTGCCTGTATGACAGCAAGAATACACCTGATAACAAGATTCAAGCGCTTCGTCGCAAGATGGGAATTATCTTCCAGGACTTTAAGCTGTTGCCGGACCGCAATGTGTTTGAAAATGTGGCGCTTGCGCTCCGCATTGTGGGAACCCCCAGCAAGTTGATCAATGCGGCGGTGTTCGATGCTTTGGCCTTGGTGGGCATTAGTCAGAAACGCTTTGCCATGCCGTATACGCTTTCGGGCGGTGAGCAGCAGCGCGTGGCGATTGCACGTGCAATGGTGCATAACCCGTACCTGCTTTTGGCTGACGAACCGACGGGTAACTTGGACCCGAAAAACGCTGAAGAAGTCTTTAAGATTTTCAAGGAAATCAATGCCCGCGGTACAACTGTGGTGATGGCAACCCATAACCCGGACTTTTATCTGAATAGCCCGTTCCGCCGCTTGGTGCTTGACCACGGCGAACTTTTGAATAGAGATTTGATTTAAACTTGAATGGCGCGGATTTCGCCGGGCTTTAAATCACCTAGCGTGTACTTATCGAATTGAATGCGCATGAGGCGCATGACTTCATAGCCGAGGTGGGCCAGCATGCGACGGATTTCGCGGTTCTTGCCTTCGGACAAAGTAATTTCAAGCCAACAGTTCTTTTCGCCTTCGTTTGCGAGTGTGACGCGTTCGGCGTGCATGAATTCTTCGCTTTCGCCGAAGACGCGGGGCGGAACGTTGAAGCCTTTTTCCATTTGTGAAAGTTCGGCGGCGGAAGGCTTGCCCTTGACTTGCACGCGGTAGATTTTGAGGTGTGTGGGGTCGGTGAGGACGCGGTCCGCCCAGGCTGTGTCGTTAGTAAACAGCAGCAAGCCTTCGCTTGCGGCGTCGAGGCGGCCTACGGGAGCGATGTGCGGCATAGGCTTGCCGGGGTACATCTTGGCGAACTGTTCGCGGAATAAATCCATCACGGTCTTGCGGCCCTTTTCGTCGCTTGCGGTGGTGACGATTCCGCGAGGCTTGTTCATGGCGAAGTAGACGAACTCGCTTGCGGTAACGGGGACGCCGTCAACGAGAATTTCGTCGTTTTCGTAGGCAGGTGATTCGGGGTCGCGCACAGGCTTGCCACGGAGAAACACGTGGCCTTCGCGCACCAACTTTTCGGCTTGGCTGCGGCTGCAATAGCCGCGTTTGGAAATGACGCGGGCAACGCCGTGGGCGCCTTGCTTTGTGGGTTTGCGGTTATTGAATGCCATGGAGTCCCGTGAGTAAGCGGAAAAGTTTCTCGTTTAGCGCGTTGTTGAGAGCGTCTGCTGTGGCGGTGTCTTCGAATCCTATGTCGCGGGCGCGTTCTCCGCAAATGTCGATGCCTAGAATTTTTCGATTTTGGGCGAGAATCTGGAGCGTTTCGGCCAGTTGGTCGTAGGTGAGAGAACCTTGATCCCAGTTGGTAGCGGCCTCTGCCGTAGAGAGGGCGTCTTTGTCGATGCTGATGTGACACGGAAGTGTCATCCTGAGCGAAGCCCATAAGGGCGAAGCCGAAGGATCTTTCCCGAATGAATTTAGTTCGCTTTCGCGGATGAAGGTGACGCGGTTCAGTATTTCGGCGGAGTTTGCTTGTGAAAGGTCTTCGCGAATTTCTTCGACTAGGTGGTCGGCGACTCCGATAACGATTACATTCTGCACGAACTTGTTGTGGTCCAGAACTTCTTTAATCCAACCACCGCAACTCAAGATTCCTTCGAATCTAGGCGGTTGCATATCGGGGTGGTGGTCGAATACCACTAGGTCAAAAGGTTCCTGAACTTGGTCTGTCCAGAGTTTGCTCATGTAGTGGTAATTGCCGTTATCGAAAAAGTGAATGCCGAAGGAATCGTTGCCAACGCTTTCGATTTGTTGAAGGAGAATGGCTTGCGCTTCGTCATCGCAGTAGCAGTCGGTGCCGTCAACTTGAGTGCAATCAAACCAATGAATATTCTTGTCGGTAGCCGCAGACTCCCGCAACCCTTGTATAAAAGGCTGCTCGGCGTAAACGCCTGTGAAATCTTGAACGGTAACGATTGGCATGTTGACTCAAATATAAACTTATTTTCCAAAGCGCTTGCAGAAGGTGCAACTTTGACAAAGCGGGTGGCGCAATTCGTGTTTTTCGAATCCTTCGCGGAGGCTCTTGGCGGCAGGCGATTCGAGAATTTCGGCGAGGCTTTGGTCGGCAATGTGCCCGAGCGTGATTTGCCCGCTATGGTCGAGACAGCAAGCGACAACGCGGCCATCGTGCAGAATCGCAATGTGGGTATCGAGGGCGCGGCATGAACCGGCGGTAGATTTGGCGCGTCTCTCGTCTAACTCGGGCCATTCAAATCGGGAATCTTGATGCAGGTAAATTCTTCCGACGACGGGGAAACTCTTGTGCCGACTGCAGAAATGCTCCAGCGAAATTTGTTGGCGAGGTTCTGCGCCGCTTGATGCATTTCCGAAAGCTTCGTTGACCTTGGAAATCATGATTCGATTCCATGTGTCGCTGGCGTCGTCGCCTACGTTCCAGAGTCTTAAATTGATATACAGGTCCGGACGTTCGGCGTTTGCGAGCTTACAAAAGTCGAGGACATCTTGAAGGTGGCGCGAGGCTATCTCTGGCGTAAGTTCCGCATAGGCATGCGTTGAAAAATTCACTTGTCGCACGGTGGGGGAGGCAAGAATCAGCTTGCCGGTGCGTGCAATGGTGGTGCCGTTTGTGGTCAAGTTCAGCTTGAGAGGAGTTGTCTCTAGTTTTTTCAGGAAATGGCCGAATCCCGGATGCAGCGTGGGTTCGCCAAGCACATGAAAGTAGACATTTTCAGCTATGGTCGCCGATTCTGCAATACAACGTTCGAATAGTTCCGAACTCATGAAATCACGTTTGCCTTGCGAATTCTCAGAAGAATCCTTTCCGCAGGGGCAAAAGCTGCAATTCAAATTGCAAACATTTGTGATTTCAATATAGACCGCGTTCATGCTTTACTTGAGTCTCAGCTTTTTCTGGGCGTAAATGCTTTGTCCGCCGTTGCAAACGAAGGCGAATACGCATACGATAAAGAATGCGGGCAGTGTGTCAAATCCAAAAATCTCGGCGCCAATGAAGATGGGTGCCAAGAGCGTGTTGGTCGCTCCGCCAAAGACGGCTGCGTAACCAAGGGCAGCTGCGAGCGGCAGGGGCACGCCTACCATGGCGGCTACCCAAGCGCCAAAGGTTGCGCCGATGGCGAACAACGGCGTGACTTCGCCGCCCTTGAACCCGACGGCAATTGTTGCAATCGTGAGTGCAAATTTCAGAATCCAGTCGCAGGCAAAAACCGTCGTGCCAACGGCGGCTCCGTTTGTAAAGCAGAAATCAATCAGGTTCGTGCCCAGGCCCGCATAGCGGCCCTGCCAGAACAACAGCAAAAGAAGGCTAATAGCGATGCCGACAAAGGCGATGCGCTTGAATGCATTTGGCAACTTGTTTGCGGCGAGATTCTTGGCGAGCGAAAGCAACTTGGCAAAACCGCCACCGACAATGCCGAAAAGAACACCGAGCAAAGTAAGTTTCAGTACAAATTGAATATTCAATCCGTTTTCATTCCACAGGAGTCCGGCGACATTCCAATCCGGGAAAAGCGTGCTCAAATCAACGGAGAACTTTTCAAGCCCGAGCATTTCGGAAACCTTGTAGGCTGTAAATGCCGCGACCGTTGCGGGGAGTAATGCCGACAGATTCAAGTAGCCCACAAGCAGAACTTCGAGCGCGAGCGCAATGGCGGCAAGCGGTGTCTGGAAAAGCCCGGCAAAGCCTGCGGCCATGCTTGCAATCAGCAGAATCTTGCTTGCGTTTTCAATATGAATCTTTTTGCTGATGTTGTGCCCGAGAGTTGCGCCAATTTGAATCGCGACGCCTTCGCGGCCGGCGCTACCGCCGAACAAATGAGTAAGCCAAGTACTCACCGCGACCATCGGGATCATGCGCAGCGGAATTTCCCTTTCTTTACCGTGGGCGACCCCGAAAACCATGTCCATGCCGCGTTCGGTGCCTTTGCCAAATTTTTTGTAACCCAGTACAATCACAACACCAATCAAGGCGAGTCCCGGAATCCAGTAAAGCGGGTTGGCATCGCGTACTGCGCTCACTGCCAAGAGCACCTGCCCAAAGAAAGCTGTAAGAGCTCCAACAATTGCACCTATGACAGCTGCAACAACCGTTAAAATCGGGAGCGATAGCCATTTTTGAACAAATGCGCGGATTCTTGCCTTCATTTGTTCCTTTGCCATTTGCATCATTTGCTCCTTCATTTCGGAGGACATGCTGGCGAATTGTTCCTTGAACTGGTTGTATTTGCCAAAATCTCTAAAATTCATGGATAATCCTTGATTGCGCGGTAAATTTAGAAATTTAGTCCGAAAAGCAGATTTAGTATATTTGAAATATGAAATTGGAATCCCGCTCTAAAAAATTTTCATTGACTCAGATTTCTTTGGCGATGCTTTCGTCGTCGCTCTTGGTGGCAGCACTTTCTTCGTGCGCTTCGAACAAGCCTGATGCTAATGCACCCGCGACCGAGAGCGTGTCTGCGGAGCGCCCGGCAGCACTTCCGCCTCAGCCTTCGACTCCGGTGACCGTGTTTGAAATGAAGTTTCTGAGTGTAGACAAGCAGGTGCGTGTGGTTAACAAGCCCACTCTTGCGGCGCTTGATTTTGCAGCGTATTTCAATAATCCGATTCGCTTGGCGGGCAAAGAAGAAAAGCCTGAAAACTATACGGGCAAAATGGCTTCGGCAAAGCTTGCAGAATATCCTTTCCCGATGCTGGATTCCCTTTCGGAATATGAACCTGCCGCTGTTGCGGGCCGTCAGCCTTTGGCTTGGGAACCGCTTGCGAAAATTCTATACGCACAGACCGGAAATGATTCGCTCTCGCAGATGTTGAATTCTATTGAAGCGGTCAAGTGGAACGAACCCGATGTATTCAGAGCCTTCCAGACGGTAACCCGCATGTGGGGCGTTCCTCTGAGCGATGGCTCGGTAGATTGGTGGGTCGAAGTGATGCCCGCTATGTGGACAGAACGTTCTGTGTTCTACGGCAAACTGAAGTTAAGCTCTACAGGTGAAACTGCTGAAATCCTGAATTATTATCTGACTGGCGAAATGAACATTGACGACGCCATGAACTGGGCTCGTACATTGTCTTCTTACTGGTATCCGACTTTGAATACGGACTTGGAACCCCATACGGCAGGTGCGACCTGGGAAGGTGACAAGAATAGGCCTTTCGCTGTGATGCGCGGAAACCCGATGGGTACGCCGATGTGGATTGCTTTTGAAGTGCCTGCTTTCCGCATGAATGACGAAGCCTTGCGCGCCAAGCGTACGGCAGATTCTTTGGCCGAAGCGGGCGAGGTGGTGCCGGTGAACCGCACGCTCGATACAAGTTCTGCTTTCAGGCTCGAAACGCTTGCTTCGCTCGAAGGAACGTGCCCTGTGAATGCGGACACGAAAAAGTTCCGCGATGCGCTCTCGAAAAAGCTCAAGAAACTCCCGAAGGAACAGAACGCTTGGGCCGGTGGCGATATGCTTTGGTTCAGACGTAACGCCAACTACCTGCTCGCAGATAAAATAACCGGTCAGGACAGTTTGCACAATCCGCTCCCGCGTCTGTTGGAACTCAAGAAGTATCTGGATTCCTTGAATGTGCAGCTCTTGGTGGTGCCGGTTCCGGTGAAAGAAGAAATTTATGGCGACCGCTTGGTCGAAGGCACTGCCGCTGACCTTTGCGTGAATCCGGCTGGTCGCGAATTCACTCGCGAAATGCTTGCTGCTGGGCTCGATGTGCTTGACCTTTACCCGGCCTTGATGGCCGCGAAATCGGGCGATGAACCGCCGCATTACAGCTACCAGCGTTACGATACGCACTGGTCCTTGCCTGGTATGCTTGCTGCCATGGAACTCTTGGCTAGCCGCGTGACGCAGTATTCTTGGTACGCCGAATCGGGAGCACAACCTGGTTCGCTTAACCTGCAAGAAACGAAAACGGTACGTGAAGGCGATCTTGTGGCGCATTTGCCCGATGCCGAAAAGTCTAAATATCCGGCAGATACTTTGCCTGCAATGAAAATCTTCAAGGGCACCGAAGCCTACAAGGGCGGCAAGAATTCCCCGATTCTCTTGATGGGAGATTCCTTTACGGGCGTGTTTGAATCGGTCGACCAAAAATCGGGCGGCCCGGGCTCGCTCTTGGCTTACGCAACGGGGCTCGATGTGCAGGTGCTTACTAGTTGGGGCGGCGGCCCGGGCGTGTATCACCGCATGATGAAAATGAAGAAGGATATGCAGAGCAAGCGCCTCGTGATTTACATGATGACGGCTCGCGACTTCTGGCAGTCTCCCATGGAGTGGGATGCTCTCTAAATTATCGCGTCTTGCAAAGCGCCTGTTCTGGCCTGTGCTAATCGTCGTTTTTGCGGCGTCGTTAGCGCTAGTGCTCTGGAGTGGGCGCGCCGAGACCATGGGCTTTCGCGATGCGGCGTGTTCTTTTGAGGACCGCATGCCGGGTTGCCTTGACTCGCTTGAACTCTGGAATGGGGGACTTGCGTATTTCGACAGTTCGCTTGCGACTACCGGCGATACCTTATGGAGCTTGAAAAGCCTGCTTTGGACATACTGGGGACTTGAATTTGCGGGCGCAGGTGATGCTGCCGTTTCCGCCGAAGCGATTCTCCCGCTGCATGTGCTGCAAATGAAAAAGTCCGGCTGCATGGGCCTTTCTTGGCTTGCGATGATGCTTGCCGAAGCGCGGAACTTGCCACTTTCTGTCATCATGCTCCCGGGGCATGTGTTCCTGCGCTACGGCGCGGATTCCTCGACGGCAATCAATCTGGAACCCAACCGCGAAGGCTATAGCTATACTGACGCCGAGTACCGAGAAAAGTACAAGGCTGGCCCCTGGACTGGGCTTGAATTCAAACCGCTTACGCCCTCGCAGTTTGTGGGACTTGCCGCTTTCAACATGGGAAACCTGTACTTAGACAGCGATTTGCGACGTGCGCTCACTTGGTATCGCATGGCCGAGGAGTTCTTTTCGGAATATCCGGGCATCAAGGCCAACCAAGAGATTGCTAAAAGCCGCTTACCAGACCATTTGTAAGCGAATTTTGGACTCGAAATTGCTATTTTTAGCAAATGCGGGTCATTTTTTTATTATTGACATCTTTGCTTTTTTTCGCATGCTCTCTTGATGGCAATTCGACTTCGGGGAGTGCTTTTCTCGATTTTTCTGACGATGATTTAGAGGGAATGGTTCGCGTATCCGCATCAAATGCGAATTCTTTGCTGGGAACCAATGACACGAATGCCAATGTAGAAGAACGCCCGCGGATGAGGGTGAAAATCGACTACTCGTTTTCGATGGGTAAGCATGAAGTCACTTGCGGTGAATTTAATTCCTTGATGAAATCGCAGGGCTTGACTCTTTCTTGTGAAAACAAAAAAATGCCGGCGACGGACTTGACGTACTACGATGCCGTTTTGTACGCCAATGAAAAAAGCAAGAAAGCGCACATGGATACGGTGTATACCTATACGAGCAAACAGGTCGATGGTAACGGTCACTGCACTTTCTTGGAAGGCTTTAATTTCCATGCCGATGTAGATGCTTACCGCTTGCCGACCGAAGCAGAATGGGTTTTGGTGGCTGGCCGTGATTGGAATCCGCAAAATAGCTGGAATGCTGAAAATTCTCAATACAAGTTGCATGAAGTTTGCACCAAGAATGACGATTCTAGCAGTTTTTGCGACTTAGCCGGCAATGCCATGGAATGGGTCAATGACTGGCTCGGATTCTTTAGGGATACAACCATTTACAATTATGCCGGATCTCCCGATGGCGGAAACCTAGGCAAGAGAATAGTGAAAGGCGGTAGCTATCGCCACATGCCGTCGGCCATGAACTTGTATAGCCGTACCGATGTCTATACCGTGACTTCTTCGACTCGTGCCGAATATGTCGGTTTCCGTTTGGCATATGGCTCGATTCCTGATGCGGTCTGGATGGGCTATAATGGCCTGGTGAATTCCAAACGCGTGATTTCGTTAGTGAATCAGCGTACGTTAAAATCGATTTTGGGGTCATACAAAATTATTCTCGCGTTTAGAAACAATCTAAACAGCGCTCTCGATTACTTGAATTATTCTTCTGGGACGATTTATACCGCAGAAATTGCAGATGGTGTTGATGTGTATCATCCGGAAATTTCTCCCAATGGACGTTATGTCGCCTACAGTACAGGCTTGGAAGGCGTGTCCGGCAGCTCGGCGATTTATGTCAGAATGCTTTCGTTGTCAGAGAATTATCTTAACAAGTTAGATGTCAAGAATGCCGCGATTCCGCGTTGGCGTGTTTTGCCCAATGGCGATACCGTGATTGTTTATGTGACCGATGCCGGAAATAATAAAGATGAAACTTCGTTCAAGAAGGCTTCTACTTGGCAGGTTACGTTCATGAAGGGCCGCTTTGGAAAACCGCAAAAAATCATGGATGGTGCCTATCATGACGGAATCAGTGTTGACAATCGCTTGGCGGTATCAGGGGCGCGTTTGCTTCGTGCAAAGATTGCAGATTCCAATTCTACTGTGAAGAATGCTAAAGATACGCTCTTGTATAACGGCGAACAGGCTTGCAATGTGTCGCTGGCACAAGACGGTTCCAAGAAAATGCTGTTCTTGGATTTTGGCGGAAAAACGGGCCGGAAGTTTGTGGGCGAATCGTATGGAGTCCATGAACGTCTGTTAGTGATGGATAGCACGGGTAAACTCATTCAGTCTGTGAAGTCTCCGGATGGTTATTCGTTTGATCATAGCGAATGGGTTCATGGTCGTTCTGACCTTGCGGTGGTATCTTTGGCCGATGCCAATGGCATGCATAAGAAAATTGCCTTGGTGAACTTGACTGACAGTAGCATTGTGGATTTGGTGGAAGGTGATGACTTGTGGCAACCCAGCTTGTGGGTTCCTGAAGCTTTTGATAGGTCTAAGATTGAGGTGGACGAAGATAGTGCCGGTGTGTATATGCATGAAGGCGACAACCTTGAAGGCATTTACATGCGCTACAACATGGAATTGCTGTGGCGGTATCGTGATTCGGCAAGTGTGGTTGTGTTAGGTTCTTCGCGTCCGTTGCTTTCTATTTCGCCCAAATTCTTTGGCAGAAAGTACTTCACCATCAATTTGGCTCAAACGCCTAATTCCATATACATGTCGAGGGATTATTTGGACAACTATATCTTCCCCCATGTGAAAAACTTGAAGTACATTATTCTGTCTTTAGATATCGATTTGTGGTACAAGGACAAAGACGAAAATTTCTTTGAAAGCGAATACAAGCAGTACGCCGGCTATGTCTATGATAAGAATCATGATTATTGGAAAGACGGATATCCGCAGGGTTTGATGGAATGTACTGCCAATTATCTTTCGGTCGAAGGGGAAGCGTACTATTTGGATGAACGAGGCCTTTATACGGGCTCGAAGTGCAAGGCATGGGGAGATGTTAAAATCGAATTGGATTCCATGTTTTTCGACGAACATCCGGAAGCTCTTGAAAATTCCATGAACGTGCTGAAGGATATTCTTCAAAAGGCCGAAGATAGGGAAATTTTTGTGGTGGGCGTTATTTTCCCGCAGAACCCCAAATACAAGGAAACAGGTGCCTTTGGTCGCTATGGTATGCGTAGAAGCCTTGCCAAAGAAGTGATTGCAGAATTGAAGAATATGCAAAAAACGTATCCGCATTTTAGAGTCTTTGACCAGAATAAAATGGGTGACCACGATTATGCAGACGAAAAGGCTGGGGATACAGACCATCTGTGCATTAAAGGGGCCTCTCAGATATCTACACGACTTTATGAGTTCATAAAGACCTTGAGGTAAATGATGAATAGGATGCTTTTGTTGTTGCTGCTCGGCGCGCTTTTTGCGGCCTGCTCCAATTCTGAAAGTGTATATTCACAACAAAATTCAGGGTCAGCTCTTGAAGTGGATTCCCTTGAAGGCATGCTTGCTGTTCGCATGGAACAGAAGAATCTTGTGCTGGGTTCGAACGATAATGCGACAAAAACTAACGAACGCCCGCAAATGAGCGTGTCGCTGCAGTACGATTTTTCGATTGGCAAACATGAGGTAACTTGCGGCGAATACAATTCCTTGATGAAGTCGGTCGGAGCTTTGCTGGATTGTGAAGGCGACAATATTCCGGCAACTAATGTGACGTATTATGATGCTGTCTTGTTTGCGAATGCGCGCAGCAAGGCGGAAGGCTTTGATTCGGTGTACACGTATACGGCAGCCTCTTTTGATGCGGAAAAGCATTGCACCAATTTGGAAGGTTTTGCTTATCACCCCGAAAAGCAAGGGTATCGCTTGCCGACCGAAGCGGAATGGGTTTATGTCGCTGGCCTGAATTGGAATCAGGCTTCGGGCTGGACTTCTGATAATTCCGATTACAAGTTGCACGATGTTTGCTCGTTTGCTTCGGCAGACAATGAAGCCTGTGACCTTTTAGGAAATGCGATGGAATGGGCCAACGACTGGTTGGGCAATTTCCGTGATACGATGGTGGTGAATTACGTGGGCGCACCCGATGGCGGCTCGCTTGGCCAGCGTGTGGTGAAAGGCGGAAGTTTCCGCAATGAGGCTCGTTCCGTTGCGCTTTATTCCCGTGGCGATGTCTATATGGTGACGTCTTCGACTCGCGCCAATTATGTCGGCTTTAGACTTGCTTTTGGTGTGATTCCTGATGCGCTATGGATGGGCTCCGACGGTAAGGTTGCTGAAAATAGGGTGGTTCCTTTGGCTGGAACTTCGACGGTTCGGTCTGTGGTCGGTACGAATCGCAGCAAGTTGGTGTTCCGGAATGACCTCACGAAAAATCTTGCCTACATCGATTATGCGGGTGGCTCTCTTTCAGTGATTGAAATTGCGGATACCTTGGATGCTTACCATCCTGAAATTTCGCCGGATGGACAGAAGGTGGCGTTCTGTACTGGGCTTGAAGGGGTTGCTGGCAAATCGTCGCTTTACGTTCGCGACTTGAATGCTGAGGGCTCGAACCTTGTAAAGCTTGATGTCAAGAGTGCGGCGATACCGCGTTGGCGAGTGCTTGAAAATGGCGACACCGCAATCGTATATGTGAGTGATGCCGGAAACAACAAGAATGAGTCTGATTTCAAGGCGACCTCGACATGGCAGGTGACTTTCGCGAATGGAAAATTTGGAAAACCGCAGAAATTGTTTGATGGCGCGTATCATGGCGGCCTGAGCGTAGACGGCTCTTTGGCGGTAACAGGTGCTCGGCTCCTTCGCGCACGAGTGGGTAAATCTAGCACAATCTGGTACAACGAAGAACAGGCATGCAATGCCTCGCTTGCGTCGGATAGCTCCAAGCGAACCTTGTTCCTTGATTTTGGTAGCAAGACCGGGCGTGATTTTGTGGGCGAAAAATACGGCACGCATGAACGGATTCTTGTGGCTGACAGTACGGGCAAATTGATTCAGTCTGTTGCAGCTCCGGCAGGTTATGCATTTGATCATAGCGAATGGGTCAAGCATTCCGGCAAACTGGCGATAGTAACGTTTACGAATGCGAGCGGTGCGCATACAAAGATTGCTCTTGTCAATCTGGAAGACTATAGCTTTGTAGAACTTGCCGAAGGCGACGAACTCTGGCACCCTTGTTTTTGGTTTAAAGAAAGTTTTGTTCCCGAAGACGATGTGCTGTTAGATTTGGATAGTGCCGGCGTGTACTATGTAGAAGGGCAAAGTTGGGACCATCAGGTCATGAGTATCAAGATGAGTCTCTTCTGGAAAAACATAAATAGTATCGAAATCTTGGGCGTAGGTAGTTCCCGAATAGAAGACGGTTTGATTCCCTTGAATGTTACGGCGGGAAAGACTCTCAATATGGGACATCCCGGAAATGATTTGAATGCGGCTCTCTATGTCGCTGAAAACTATGGCTTGCTCCATTTGCCCAAATTGAAAGCGGTCGTTGTCTCGCTGGATATTGATTTGTGGCAGGTGACAACGGAATACACGCACGAAATGTTTGATGTGACTCCAGGTTTTGTGTACGACGCAAATCATCAATTCTGGAAAGACGAAATCCCGTATGCTTTTGTCGATGCAGTGAATAACGCTATGGTCGGTGGCGATGCTTATGCAACCTATTATAAAACGATGGGCTTTGCGGCGAATCTGTCTGGTTCTTGGGGCAATCCCGATGTTGAAAAGGATTCGACTTGGCAGTATGTTTTGCCGACAGCGATAGAATGGAACTTGGAACGCTTGAAGTCGTTTGTCGAAAAGGCAAAAGAGAAAAATGTTGCTGTTGTTGGCATTATCTTCCCGCAGAATCCGGGATATCGCAATACAGGCGCATGGGGTCGTTACGGCCCGACAAGAACCGTCGCGAAAAAAACTTTGAAATCTTTGGAACAGTTGGAAGCATCCCATTCGAATTTTATATTGCTCAATGAAAATAAAATGGGAAACCACGATTATTCAGATGAAATGGCTGTCAATACAGATCATCTGAGCGAATTGGGCGCTCGTCAATTGACCGAAAGATTGGATTCACTTTTAAAGGAAATGGATTAAAAAATGTACCGAATGTATTCGCTTTTAATTTGCGGTATCCTTTGCCTTGTAACGGCTTGCTCCAATTCTGTGGGCTATACCGAAACCGTCAATAACGGAATTACCGTTGACACTCTTTCGGGAATGCTTCGCATACCTGTTTACGATGCTCGAGTCGTTCTCGGTACAACGAATGAATTGGCCAAGTCGAATGAACGCCCGCAAATGACGGTCATTCTGGATTATCCATTCTCCATTGGCAAAAGCGAAGTGACCTGTGGTGAATTCAAGTCGCTCATGGAATCTCAAGAGTATTCTATAGATTGTGATCATAATGATTTGCCGATAATGAATGTGAGCTACTATGATGCCGTTCTTTTCGCGAATGAACGTAGTAAAAAAGAAGGCCTTGATACCGCTTACACCTATAGCAGTATCGTTTATGATTCTGACAAACATTGCTCTAATCTCGAAGGCTTTGCCTTCCATCCCGAAGTGAATGCTTATCGCTTGCCGACCGAAGCGGAATGGGTCTTGGTGGCTAGCATAAATTGGAATCCGGCGCAGGCTTGGACAGCCGAAAATTCTGATTACAAGGTGCATCGCGTTTGCGGAAAAAATACGGCTGAAAATGAAACCTGCGATATGGCGGGAAACGTAATGGAATGGATCAATGACTGGCTTGGAAATTTCCGCGATACAACGGTGACAAACTATGTGGGCGCACCCGATGGCGGCTCACTCGGTCAGAGAATTCTCAAAGGCGGAAGTAACCGCAATCCGGCCTATTCTATCACGCTCTTTAGCCGCGGCGACGTATATACGGTAACGTCTTCGACAAGAGCTAATTATGTGGGCTTCCGTTTGGCCTATGGCGCCATTCCCAATGCGTTGTGGATGGGTTCTGATGGCAAGGCTGCAGTAAGTCGCGTGGTGCCGCTGGCAAATTCTTCTACACTGCGCTCGTTTACCAAGACTTATGCAATGAAGCTTGCTTTCCGAAATGATTTGACGGGAAACCTTGCCTATATTGATTATTTGGGTGGTGCCTTGACGGTTGAAGAAATTCAGGATTCCTTGAGTGTCTATCATCCGGATATTTCTCCTGATGGCAAAAAGGTGGCTTTTTCTACCGGTCTCGAAGGCATTGCTGGCAAGTCGGCGCTTTATGTCCGCGACTTGGATGCCGAAGGCTCGAATCTTGTAAAGCTTGATGTCGAAAGTGCGGCAATTCCGCGTTGGCGTGTACTTGAAAATGGTGATACCGCAATCGTATATGTGACTGACGCCGGAAACAACAAGAATGAGTCTGATTTCAAAGCAGCTTCGACTTGGCAGGTGACTTTTGCAAACGGTAAATTTGGCGAACCGCAGAAGCTGTTTGATGGTGCTTATCATGGTGGCATTAGCGAAGACAATTCTTTGGCGGTCACTGGCGCTCGACTCCTTCGCGCACGAGTGGGCAAATCTAGCGTTATCTGGTATAATGAAGAACAGGCGTGTAATGCCTCGCTTGCCCAAGATAGCAGCAAGCGCACCTTGTTCCTTGATTTTGGCGGCAAGACCGGGCGTGATTTTGTCGGATCCAAGTATGGTACGCATGAACGCATTCTTGTGGCAGACAGCACGGGCAAATTGATTCAGTCGGTAGCTGCCCCGAAGGGTTATTCGTTTGACCATAGCGAATGGATTCCTAGCGGCAATAATCTGGTGGTGGCGACGCTTACGAATGCAAATGGCGCTCATACCAAAATCGTACTTGTCGATATGTCTGATGGCAGTGTTGTGGACTTGGCCGAAGGCGATGAACTTTGGCACCCTGCATTCTGGTTTAAAAAGCGCGTTGCTACGGGTGACGGTGTGTCGCTTGACTTGGATAGCGCTGGAATGTACTTGTCCGAAGACCATATTAATTCGCAGTCCAAGCATCGCGTGAAAATGGAATTGTATTGGAAAAATTTGAATACCACGAATGTGTTGCTAGTGGGTAGCTCCAGAATGGAAATGGGTATCGATGCCGATATGTTCCCGGAATGGAATATGTTCAACTGGGCTATTCCTGGAATCGACCCTGTTCGCGATATGTATTTTGCGACCAACTACGGAATGAATCATTCGGAACATTTGAAGGCCGTGGTATTCTCGCTTGATATCGATAGCTGGCGCGGTACCGAAGACTTCCTTTCGCTGATGCTTTATTCTGCACCCGGTTACATGTACGATGCCAATCACCAATTCTGGAAGGATGGCGTTCCAGAAGACTTGATTGCTGCTGTTGAAAATTCGTATCCGGCTGAAACAGATGTGAAACATCAAATTTCAGATAGAGGTACGTCGATGGCCATTTCCCGCGGCTGGGATGCCGACCCGATTGAAGTCTTTTACGATTCTGTCTATACCAAAAAGCAAATGAAGTTCTTCAATGACCGCATTGAAGAATTGAAGTTCTTTGTGGACATGGCGTCAGCCAAGGGCATTTATGTAATCGGTATTATTTTCCCGCAGGCCCCGCAGTACAAAAAGACGGGTGCGCTCGGCTTGTATGGCTTGCAGCGTAGCGTCGCGAAGGAAGTGATTGAATCTTTGCAAGCTTATAGCAAAGAAAACAAGCATTTTGTTTTGATGGATGAAAATAAAATGGGTGACCATGATTATACCGACGATATGGCGCATAATCGTGATCACTTGAGCTATCTCGGTGCCGCTCAAATGACAGCACGCCTGGATTCTGTTTTGAAAACGTTGAAATGGTAATAGCCATTTTTGTCATACTGCTTGCGATTTTCCCGCTGACTGATACCGACATCTGGTGGCATTTGGCGTGTGCTCGCGAGTGGGTGACTACATGGACGCCTGTCCGCACGCCCGTTGTGAATGTGCATGAGTACTTTCAACTGGTCGTAGGCTTTGTCTATGGTTTGGGAGGCGCACCGCTTTTGGTTGCCTTCAAAGCGCTTTTGTGGGGAATCGTCTTTTGGCTTTTCCTTCGCCGACCCCGTCACTGTTATGCTGAACAAGGTTCAGCATCGGCAATTTCTGCCTTAACCATTATCCTACTGTTCATTTTCCGCTACCAGTTCGAGGTTCGCCCGGTTCTTTTTTCGCTTTTGTTCCTTGGCGTTTACTGGAATGCGGTTCCGTGGCTAGCCAAAGAATGGCGCGAATCTCGGTTCGGTATAAAGCGGATTGCGTGCGCGGCGCTGATTCTTGCTGTTCAGTGGATTTGGTGCAAGTGCCAGGGGCTTTATGTCTTGGGCCCGATTTTTGCGACGTTAGTATTGTGCGCCAGTTTGCTTGAATCAAAAAAGCAGAGGAGGCTTTGCGCGAAATTTGCAGTACCGCAAGTTGCTTTTGTGTTGTTTCTTTGGATAATGCCGTTCTTGCATCGCGAAGGCTGGGCGTTGTTCCTGTATCCGTTTGGATTGTTGGACCGCTTGCTTGGTCTTACTCAATCTGCTGCGATATTTGCAAGTCAAATTGCCGAGAATCGTTCTCCTATAACGCTCTTGATGGCGGGGGAGAATAGGATTGTTTCGACGGCAATGATTGTGCTGAGCCTTGTTGGGATAATACTTGCTGGCATGAATTGGCGTTCCGTAAAATCTTTGTGGATGCTTGCCATGGCGATTCTCGCGCTTGTTGCCGAACGCAACTTTGTTCTGTTCTTGCCTGTGCTGTTATCAATGAATAATGAACAATTAAAAATGAATAAATCCATTTTTCATCACTCATTTCACATTCCACATTATTTGATTGCGTTTGTTTCTCTTGCTTTTATTTTGGGTCTTTGGGCTCGTTCGCTTTCGGCTTACGACTATTCCATGGTTGCTTACCAGCGTGTGCCTGTGCAAGCCGCAGAATGGATGGCGAAAAATCCTCATTCGGGCAGGCTTTTTAACGATGACCGCGCCGGCGGTTACATGGCGCTAACGAATCCCGCCGACTCTATTTATATCGATGGCAGGTTCATCCTTAAGACCGCAGATTTATTTGAACGGTATCTGAATTACGCCCAAGATCCGGCGTTGTTCATGCATGATGCCGATTCTTTAGGCATTGACCGTGCCCTATTCCCGCTGCAGTATTACGCCCGCTGGGATAAGCTGATGCTTGCCCTTGATAGCGATTCCCGCTGGCACCTGGCCTACCGCGACGAATACTTCGCTGTGTTTGATAAATAAAAAAGGTCCGACCCGAAGGTCGGACCCCTTTCTCTCTCGTTTGATTGGTATTACTTAATCTGGAAGGCGCGAACCATGTTCGTAGCGTTTCCATGAACTCGTGCAAAGTACTTGCCTGCAGGGAGCTTGGCGAGCGAAAGCGTGCCGCTCACGTTGTTGATTGCCATAAGCTTGTCACCCTTCAAACTGTAGATTTCGACAGTCATCGGTGCGCCAGCAATGTGCAATGCATTGTCCGAGAACGAAACGTTGAAATTCACATTGGCCTTCACGAAAATCGGAGTTTCATTTCCGTTCCCGTTATTGTTGCCGTTGTTTTCGCCGTTGTTGCCACCCTGGTTTTCGTTGCCATTGTTGCCGCCGTTAGCTGCGCACTTGGTGTAGCTTGTGGGGTTGGTGGCAAGGTAGCCTTTTACGAGGTTACCGGAAGTGGTGTACTGAAGCGAAGTCTTGGTTGAAGAACCTTCAAATGCGGCAGTACCTTCGCTAATCTTGGATGCAGACCAGTTTGCCCAAGAAAGCTGGTGCTTGTTAATGTATTCCTGCCAGCTCTGGTTACGACCCTGATCCGGGTTTCCGCCGCCGCTAGCATCTGCAGTGCCCCATTCCGAAACGAATACGGAAAGACCTGCGTTAATGGCTTCTTCGCCGTTGGTACCTTCGCAAGTTCCACCCCAGTCGTACTGACCACTCCAGCAGTGGCTATTGGCGTAGTAGTGCAAGGTATAGGCTGTGTTTTTCTTCGGGTCGTTGACTTCGTTTCCGATGGCTGCTTGCGGGTTCTGGTCCCACTTGGGGGTGCCCACAAGAACCAGGTTGTCGGAGTATTCGCGAATCACGGAAACCACCTGGTCTGCGTAGGTCTTGATGGTGCCCCAAGCAATATCGGTGGGTTCATTGAACAGCTCGAAAATCACATGGTCATATTTACCATAGGTCTGCGCCATTTGCTTAAAGAAGTTCTTGGACGCTTCGGTCTGTTCATTTGCATTGTGAGAATGCCAGTCGATAATCACATAAATGTCGTTCTTGATAGCCGCTTCGACAACGGTTTTCATCAAGCTCAATTGAGTGTTGGGATCGCTGCCGTAGCCCTGATAGCCATTGCTCCAGTCTTCGTTGCCGGTGGCCATGGCGGCACGCACAATTTGGATGTTCATGTCGCGAACCATGGTGGAGATTGCTTCTTCACTCCAGAATTCGACGGCCTGCGGCATCAAACTCCAGTAAAGGCTCATACCGCGTACCTGCACTTCGGCGCCGTCCTTTACACCTTCGCAGCTACCATAAATGCGGCCCTTGCCTTGCGAGTTCTTGCCGGTCATCAACTGACCGTATTGGCTAACAGGGCCCACGCGGGTGGGGGTAATGTCTTGGGCTGCTGCAAACGAAGTGCACAGAGCCATCGACGACAGAAATGCGATTAGCGGTAATTTTTTCATATAAACATCCCTTTTTTTAGAAAATAGGTTTTAAACGCGGAAAAAGGCGAAAAAAGAACTTCTTTTTTGTTTACGCCTGTGTAATATGTGAGCGTGGTCAATTTTTTGAGGCCAAATGTGCCATTTTTTCGCGGTTTTTGGGGCGGAAATTACTAGATTGCGAGGTATGAAGAATGTGATGAAGTTTGCTATTCCGGCCTTATTGGCTTTTTCGACTGTATTTGCCCAGCAGGGGGCTCCGACTGGCGCTGCCGTTGATCCTACCGCTGACGAACAAAAGGCTCTTTCGGCCCTCAAGGGTAAGCTTGAAGGCGCGATTGTATGGGCCACGAGCCGTGCGAATAGCCATCACGATATTTGGATTATGAATGCCGACGGTACGAATGCCCGTGCCCTTACGCAGGGTGACAACGTGGACTGGTTCCCGCGCATTTCGCCGGATGGCTCTACGGTGCTCTTTAACCGCAGTAAGGGTGGTTGGGTGCCTGAAAACGATGCCAACTATCCGGAAAAGTGGGACTTGTGGATGGTCGACATTTCGGGCGAAAACGCTCGCAAGGTTGTGGACAACGCCACGTGGGGCACTTGGAGACCCGACGGCAAGTCTATCGTGTTTAGCCGTGCAGGCAAGGTGTTCTCGATGGATCTTGCAAGCAAGAAGGAAACGCTTGTGCTTGATGGCGAAAAGGCCTTCAATAAATCCGGCGTGATTCTGCAAGAACCGAACATGAGCCCCGATGGCAAGCATTTGGCCATTACGCTTCGCGGTTCCATGCGCGAAACGGGCGTGTGGGATCTTTCGAAGAATGCTTGGACTAAGTCTGGCGACGGTTGCCAGATTGACTGGAACTTTGACGGCAGCAAGCTTTACCGCGTGAACCCGACGGGTAACGGTGGCACGGCTGCTCCGAGTGAAATTTTGTGGTTCAGCGCTAAAGATGGCAAGCAGATTGAAAAGGTCGGTTTCTTTGGCATTCCGAAGAATGTGAAGTTGATGGACCTGCCTGGTCGCCGCAGTCACGAATATTTCCCGCGTCTCTCTCCGGATGGCAAGTGGCTCGTTTGGGGTGCGACCGACAAGGGTCACGATCACGACTTGTTCGACTACGAACTGTACATCTGGAAGATTGGCGAACCGGTTGAGTCGGCAACGCGTATTACTTACCACACCGGTAATGACCGCTGGCCGGACATTTGGCTTGGCAAGGTTCCGGTAAAGGAATCGGTATCTGCGAAGGCTGTAGAATCCGTTTCTAAGGCTGCAGCAACAGCAATTGCTGGTGGCGTGAGCGATGCCAAGATGGACGAACTGATTCAGGCCATCGATCGTTTGACAGAAGCAGTGAAGTCGCTGGCTAAGTAGTAGGCAGTAGACGGTAGGAAGAATTTTAAGACTGTTTACTTCGAACTGTTATCAGAACGAATCTTAAAGCACATAATGGCGTAGGCGCCGGCGACATTCATGCTCGCCTTGCGGCCAGCCATCGGGATTGTCACCTTCATTGTCGCTTCGGCCATCAGTTCCGGAGCGATTCCTAATTCTTCGTTTCCGAGGATAATGAGGCCTTTTTCGGGCCATGTTACGTTGTTTATACTCGGAATGTCTTCGCCGGTTTCAAGTGCTATGATTTCGTAGCCGTTTTCCTTGTGCCATTTGACGCAATCGAAGGGCGATTCCCAGCGCTTGATAGGAATCCATTCCTGGCAGCCGCGGGCAGCACTCTTGACTGTCACATGGTCTGGTCCGCAACTGTAACCGCTCAGGTGCACGCCTTCGAGCCCGAAGCAGTCTGTGCTGCGAATGATGGAACCGACATTGAAGGCGCTGCGCAGATTGTGCACGAGTACGGCAAACGGGAGCGGGGCTTCGTTGGCAACTTCGCGGTCGCCCGGCTCTTGTTCCAAGTAAACATCGCGTTCAAACCCGAGCCCGGCACGAGTGCGGAAAGTCTTGTACAGGTCAATCATTTGGGCCTGATTCTTGCCGGTCAGGCGCTCGCTTTCGGGGAGCTTCATCCATTCGGCGTAAGTATCAAATTCACGCTTGGCGCGGGGGACATCATCGCCCAATTGCAGGATGATTACGCGCAGTAATTCGGCCATGCGTTTGGCCTTAGAAGTCTCTTTTGTCGCTAGGAATTTTTTCTCGGAAAACATGCTCAAAAAGATAGCTAATGGAGCGGTTTTTAACCCCCATTTTTGAGTAAATTTTCTATCTTTTATCTTACATGCAAGACTACCCGAAGACACGTGTCCTCATCTCGAACGATGACGGAATCCAGAGTGGCTATATGCTCGCTTTGGCGTGTGCGCTTGTCCCTTATGCGGATGTGTGCGTTTTTGCGCCCGAAGTGGAGCAGAGCGGGGTAGGACACGCCTTTACAGTTCGGCGTGGGCTTTCGGTCAAAAAAGTGAAAATTCCGGAAAATGCGTCAATTGAGGCGTATTCCATGTCGGGAACACCTGCTGATTGTGTCAAATTTGCGTTGGGCCATTTTGCTGCTCATGGGCTAACCACCGAGGGGGTCGGTCCGGGTAATTTTGACGTGTGTTTTTCGGGCGTGAATCTCGGCGAAAATTCCGGCGTGTCGTCGCTCTATTCGGGTACGGTCGCAGGCGCTCGTGAAGCGGCTCTTTGGGGTGTGCCGGGCATTGCGCTTTCTCTCCGTGGCACGACTGCAAATATGCTCGAAACCGCAAAGGAATTTGCCGTGAAGGTGGTCAAGGACCGCTTGTTCGAACGGATTCCCGTAGGCGTTTTCTGGAACGTGAATTTTCCAAAGGCTACCGCCGAAACCTTTAAAGGGTTTAAGGCAACCAAGATGGCTCTTGGAATGTTTACTGACCACTACTCCCACGAAAATGGACTGTGGCAACTGGATGGCGATAAACTGTGGGATGAACAGCCTAAGGATAGCGACGACTATCTGCTGAATCAGGGCTATGCGACGATTACGCCCCACCGTATCGACCAGACCGACGAAGAAAGTTTGAAAATAATAAGTGAAATGATAGAGGAAAACTAATGTCAGAAGAATTGGTACCAGGTTCGCAAATCAGGTCCTTGATTGAAAAGGACATGCAGGATTGCTACTTGCGCTATTCCATGAGCGTGATTGTTGCACGTGCCTTGCCTGATGCGCGTGATGGCTTTAAGCCGGTGCACCGCCGTGTGATGTACAGTATGCATAAGCTCGGCGTGGTGCCGAACAAGCCGACGGTGAAGTCTGCCCGTATCGTGGGTGACGTGATCGGTAAATACCACCCGCATGGCGACTCTGCCGTGTACGAAACCTTGGTGCGTATGGCGCAGGACTTCTCGCTGCGCTACCCGCTGGTGTTCGGTCAAGGTAACTTCGGTTCTATCGACGGTGACGGCGCTGCCGCTATGCGTTACACCGAAGCCAAGATGAACAACATGGGTGCGCTCATGTTGGAAGACTTGGAAAAAGATACCGTGGACATGGGCCCGAACTTCGACGAATCTTTGGAAGAACCGAAGGTTTTGCCGTCTGCTCTCCCGAACATGCTGGTGAACGGTACCACCGGTATTGCCGTGGGTATGGCAACTTCTATGGCTCCGCATAACTTGCGCGAAATTGCAAATGCAATTCATGCGGTGGCTGAAAATCCGGATATTTCTGGCGAAGATCTTTTGCAGTATGTGTCTGGCCCGGACTTCCCGACCGGCGGCGTGATTTGTGGCCGCGCGGGCATCCGCGATGCTTATTTGACGGGACACGGCCGCGTGCGCGTGCGTGCTCGTACTGAAATCGATGTCGATAGCCGTGGTAAGCCGCGCATTGTCGTGAGCGAAATTCCTTACATGGTCAATAAGGCCGAACTCTGTAAGAAGATTGCAGAACTCGTGAAGGACAAGCGCGTTGACGGCATTACCGACATCCGCGATGAATCTAGCCGCGAAGGCATGCGCATCGTGATTGAAATGCGCAAGGATGTGGTGGCTGAAGTTGTTTTGAACAATTTGTTCAAAAATACGCAGCTGCAGACGACGTTCAGCATTTACAACTTGGCGCTCGTCAACAACCTGCCGAAGCTCCTGACGCTTAAGGAACTCATTCAGGTTTACGTGGATCACCGCTTGGATGTGATTACGCGTTCTACTCAGTTTGACTTGAACAAGGCCGAAGCACGACTCCACATTATTGAAGGCCTGCGTATTGCAACGCAGAACATCGATGAAGTGGTGCAGATTATCAAGTCGAGTCCGACGACCGAAGCTGCGAAGACTGCCTTGCAGGACCGCTTCAACCTCGACGAAATCCAGTCCCAGGCTATCGTGGACATGCGTCTTGCTCAGCTCACGGGCCTGAACTTGGAAAAGTTGGAAAACGAATACAACGAACTCGTTGCTACCGTTGCCGACTTGAAGGATATTTTGGAAAAGCGCGAACGCCGCGTGAAGATTATGCTCGACCGTCTCGATGCAATCGTCGACAAGTGTGGCGATGACCGCCGTACTTCTATCGAAGATGCTGTCGATGACTACGATTACGAAGACCTGATTGCCGAAGAAGAACAGGTGATTACGCTCAGCCGCGAAGGCTACATCAAGCGCTTGCCGATCGATACCTTCAAGGCCCAGAACCGTGGCGGCAAGGGCATTATCGGCGCAACTCTCAAGGAAGAAGACAACGTCGAACAGATCTTTACCGCAAGCACCCACAGCTACCTGCTGGTGTTTACGAACAAGGGTCGCGCTTACTGGACCAAGGTTTACCGACTCCCCGAAGGAACCCGCAACGGCAAGGGCCGCCCGATTATCAACTTTATCGGTCTTACCGAAGGCGAAAAGGTACAGGCGATTGTGCCGGTGCGCAAGTTCGGTGGTTACTTCTGTCTCGTGTTTGCGACTAAGAAGGGTGTCATCAACAAGATGGACCTCACGTTGTTCAGCCGTCCGCGTAAAGCGGGCGTGAACGCCATCAGCTTGGACGAAGACGATGAATTGGTGAAGGTTCAGCTCGTGGGCATGTCTGCCGAAGACTTCAAGGCTAGCCAGGCTGCCGAAGGCGAAGAAGCCGATGCTGAAGCCGAAACACAGGCTGCCGAGGCCGCCATCGCCGAGGAATCCGAAGACGCCGAAGATATCGAAGGCCGCCCGATTCCGAAGGACCTCTTGATGCTTGCGACCAAGAACGGTCAGGCCGTGACCTTCCCGATCAGCTGCTTCCGCGCCATGGGCCGCGGCACGCACGGCGTGAAGGGCATTACCTTGGCCGAAGGCGACGAAGTGATTTCTCTGTTGTGGCTCAAGGCCGGCAACAAGATCGTGACCATTACCGAAAACGGCTACGGCAAGCGCAGCGAACCTTCGACTTACCGCATTACCCGTCGCGGTAGCAAGGGCGTGCGCAACCTGAACGTGACCGATAAGGTGGGCGCCGCCGTATTCGTCGAAAGTGTCGCTGACGACTACGACTTGATCATTACCAGCCGCGAAGGCCAGGTAATTCGTATCAAGGCAGCCGATATCCGCCTCACGGGCCGTAATGCTCAGGGCGTCAAGGCCATCAGCCTGCGCGAAGGCGATGTGGTGCAAGATGCTACCGCACTCCCGAGCGTCGAGGATATCGAACAAGATAGCGCCGAGGCGAAGGAAACCTTCGACAAGGTGGAAGGCGTCGAAGTCGACGACGATTCTGTCGAAAAGATCGAAGACAAGCCGGAACAGCAGATTGGAGTTCCTTCTTCTGACGAAGAATAGCTTCAAATTCCGCTAAATTACGCCGGATTCGGCATTTTGTAAATCTTTTGCCGTTGTTTCTAGGAACAACGGCAATTCTTATATATAAAGTTGAATTAGATGGGGCCGGATATATTTTTGATGTTAGAGGATCTTTTGATAGGAGACTAAAATGAAAACTCTATTCAAATCTGGCGTCAAAGTTGGTTTGGCTTTGACCTTGGGTGTAGCCGGAGCTTATGCTCAGGACTTCTGCAGCAACGCTAAACATTCTGGCCAATCTGTGCAGATTTCTTCGAACAAAGTCGGTCAAATCGGTGATATCGGTTACGAACTTTGGGACGAAAACGGCCATGGCGGTAGCGCTACGTTCTATAGCGATGGTTCCATGGATTGTACCATTACGGGCGCCAAGGACTATCTCTGCCGTGCAGGTCTTTCCCTCGGCAGTAACAAGACCTATAAGGAGCTTGGCGGCGACATGATTGCCGAATTCAAGCTCGTGAAGACTCAGGCTCAAAATGTGGGTTACTCCTACATCGGTGTTTATGGCTGGATGGAAGGCGTTCCCGGAACTGCTAGTAACCTGGTCGAATACTATGTGATTGATAATACCCTCGCCAATGACATGCCGGGTAGCTGGATTGGTAACGAAAGAAAGGGTACCATTACGGTTGATGGCGGTACCTACACGGTTTACCGCAATACCCGTACGGGTCCGGCTATTAAGAATAGCGGCAACGTGACATTCTATCAGTATTTCAGCGTGCGTACTTCTCCGCGTGACTGCGGTTCCATCAATATTTCCGAACACATGAGACAGTGGGAAAAGATGGGCATGACCATGGGTAAGCTTTACGAAGCCAAGGTGCTTGGTGAAGCCGGTAACGTGAATGGCGAAGTCCGCAACGGTCGTATGGACTTCCCCCATGCCAAGGTCTATGTGTCTAATGGCAGCAGTGGTGGCGACACTCCGAAGTCTAGCTCTTCTGCTGCTGTAGCAAAGTCCAGCTCTTCTAAGGGTGGCAGCACTGTTTCTGGTAAGATTGACGCCTGTAAGGATAAGATGGGTCACGAAGGCAAGGAAACGAGGACCCAGGGCCAGAACAATTCGAGCGTGACGGGTAATGTCGGCAGCTCTCCGTACCACTATGAAATCTGGTACCAGGGCGGCAACAACTCCATGACGTTCTACGACAATGGTACTTACAAGGCCAGCTGGAACGGCACCAACGACTTCCTTGCCCGTGTCGGCTTCAAGTATGACGAAAAATCGACATACAGTGATGTTGGCCCCATCGATGCATACTTCAATTGGAGTAAGCAGGGTAATGCCGGTGGCTACAACTACATCGGTATCTATGGTTGGACGGTTGATCCGCTCGTAGAATACTACATCGTGGACGACTGGTTCAGCGAACCGGGTGCAAATCTTCTGGGTTCCAAGAAGGGTGAGTTCACGGTTGATGGCGCTACCTATGAAGTTTATCAGAACATGCGCTACAACGCCCCCTCTATCAAGGGTGACCAGACCTTCCCGCAGTTCTTCAGCAAGCGTAAGGGAGCTCGTTCTTGCGGCCATATCGATATTACCGCTCACTTCAAGAAGTGGGAAGAACTCGGCATGAAGATGGGTAAGATGTACGAAGCCAAGGTGCTCGTTGAAGCCGGTGGCGGTTCGGGTTCGTTCGACGTCTCCTACTTCAAGATGACCGACAAGAAGCATCCTCTTGAAGTTGCCGTGGAAGAATCCAGCTCTTCTGAAACTCCGAAGTCCAGTTCCAGCAAGGACGAAAAGAAGTCTAGCTCTAGCGAAAAGGTGAAGAGCTCTTCTAGCAAGGGTACTATCGGTATCGCTCCGGTGGAATTTGCAGTGCACGAAATCAGCGGCAAGTTCCAGGTACTCGACATGCAGGGCCGTTACTTGGGTAATGTGGAAGTGCAGGCCGGCAGCAACATGAAGGATGTGCTGTTCGCCAAGTTCCACAAGCCGGGTGTGTACATGGTCAAGCAGGGTAGCTTCCTGAACACGGTCAGGGTCAACCGCTAAGATTTTCCACAATCTTCAGGAAAATCCCGAAAAAAACTCCAAATTTTGTGGAAGAAGGCGCCTCACACACTGTTGTGGGGCGTTTTTTATATACACGAAAAGAATGCCGTATTTTGACGTAAAATTGGCTTTTTTGTGTAAAAATTGTGGATTTGGTGTTGTTTTTTACAACAACGCCATTTATATGGGGACTATTCCAAATTAGACCAAATGGATATAACTTTGGAATAGAGGTTGAACGGGATTTTCTTAAGGAGTATATTATGAAAACCAATCTTTTTGTTAAAACAGGCTTGGTGCTTGCCTTTGGGCTTGCAACCAGTGCTTTCGCTCAGACTGAAAGTTTCTGCAGCACCGCTGCACACTCGGGTCAGTCTGTGAAGGTCTCTTCGAACAAGACCGGTCAAATCGGTGATATCGGTTACGAACTTTGGGACGAAAACGGCTATGGTGGTGATGCAACCTTCTATAGCGACGGTTCCATGGAATGTAACATTTCCGGTGCTAAGGACTATCTCTGCCGCGCGGGTCTTTCCCTCGGCAGTAACAAGACTTACGATCAGCTTGATGGTGACATGATTGCCGAATTCAAGCTCATCAAGAACAATGCACAGAATGTGGGTTATTCCTACATCGGTATTTACGGCTGGATGGAAGGCGTTCCCGGAACGGCTAGCCAGTTGGTGGAATACTACGTGATTGACAATACCCTCGCCAATGATATGCCGGGTAGCTGGATTGGTAACGAAAGAAAGGGTACTATTAATGTTGACGGCGGTACCTATACGGTTTATCGTAACACTCGTACGGGTCCGGCTATTAAGAACTCCGGTAACGTCACGTTCTATCAGTATTTCAGCGTGCGTACTTCTCCGCGCGATTGCGGTACCATCAATATTTCCGAACACATGAGACAGTGGGAAAAGATGGGCCTGACCATGGGTAAGCTTTACGAAGCCAAGGTGCTCGGTGAAGCTGGTAACGTGAATGGTGAAGTTCGCAGCGGTCACATGGACTTCCCGCATGCTAGGGTTTATGTGGGTTCCTATGTTCCGCCTGAACCGCCGAAGCCGATCGAACGCAAGGCGTTTGGTGGTACCCCGGCTTCTATTCCGGGCACCATCGAAGCCGAAAACTTTGACGAAGGTAACCAGGATTCTACTTACGGTGGCTCTAGTGTTCCGAGCACTGCAGAAGGCATTGATGCATCCTATCGTGGCTCTGATTACAGCAATATCGGTATTGTTTCTAGCGGTACTGGCAAGGTTCTCGGTTACACGACTGCTGACCAGTGGATGGAATATACTGTGAATGTTGCTGAAGATGGCGAATACGATATCGTGGCTTCTGTTTCGAATGGTTCCGGTGCTGGCAAGTTGAACCTCGCTATCGATGGCAAGCAGATAGCTTCGCTCTCCTTCACGGGTACAAGCAACGATTGGGATGCCTATGAAGACGCTACCGGTAAGGCTACGCTCACCAAGGGTCAGCATGTTCTTCGCATCACGATTGCCAACGACAACACCAACGTTGACTACGTGAAGTTCAGCAAGGATGGTGGCGAACCGCTGGCTATCGCAGCTGACCTCCGTCTGAATGCAGCTGGCAAGACCTATCAGGTATTTGACATGCAGGGTCGCGCTCTCGGCAAGGTTGATGTTGCCGCCGGTGCTTCCATCGCTGACGCTCTCTTTGCTAAGTTCCAGCAGACCGGTGTCTATATGGTGAAGCAGGGTAGCAAGCTTAATCTGGTGCGTGTAACTCGCTAATACTTAACATCCAAATGCTCCTATATTGTGGATGAAAAGGCGCCCCGCAAATGCGGGGTGTTTTTCTATATTAGCGCAAAGAGGTATAAATCATGAAATTCTTTGTGACAGGTGTTGGTGGCCAGCTGGGTCACGATGTAATGAATGAACTTGCAAAGCGTGGGCACACGGGTGTGGGCTCCGATATGGCGCCTGCCTACAGCGGTGTCGCCGACGGTTCTGCTGTTACGACCATGCCTTACGTGCAGCTCGACATTACGGACTCTGTCGCCGTCGACAAGGCTCTTTCTGAAATCAAGCCCGATGCCGTGATTCACTGTGCCGCATGGACTGCTGTCGACATGGCCGAAGACGATGCCAACGTGGCGAAGGTCCGCGCGGTAAATGCCGGCGGTACGCAGAACATTGCCGATGCCTGCAAACGCCTCGGTTGCAAGATGACTTACATCAGCACCGACTACGTGTTCAACGGTCAGGGCACGGAGCCCTGGCAGCCCGATTGCAAGGATTACAAGCCTCTCAACGTTTACGGCCAGACCAAGCTCGAAGGCGAACTCGCTGTCGCCAATACGCTTTCCAAGTATTTCATCGTGCGAATCGCCTGGGTGTTCGGCCTGAACGGCAAGAATTTTATCAAGACCATGCTGAACGTGGGCAAGACTCACGATACCGTGCGCGTGGTGAATGACCAGATCGGTACGCCCACCTACACGTTGGACCTTTCGCGCCTGCTCATCGACATGAACGAAACCGAAAAGTACGGCTACTATCACGCCACCAACGAAGGCGGATTCATCAGCTGGTACGACTTTACCTGCGAAATCTACAAGCAGGCCGGCCTTTCTACCAAGGTGCTGCCGGTAACCACAGCTGAATATGGTCTGAGCAAGGCCGCGCGCCCCTTCAACAGCCGCCTCGACAAGAGCAAACTCGTTGCAAACGGCTTCAAGCCGCTCCCGACTTGGCAAGACGCCCTCGCTCGTTACCTCAAGGAAATCGGAGGCTAACGATGGAAGAAAAGAAAACTTACCGCGAAGTCATGCCGGGCGAGCTCCCGTGCGAAGTGCCGGAATGTGACGGCGTGATGGTCGTTGACCCCGATAACAGCTACAAGCTGACCTGCGACAAGTGCGGACATATTAAGGAATGAGTCTAAAAATCGACTACCCAGAGCTTCCCGTCGTTGAACATCGGGAAGAATTTTTTGAGATGCTCGAAAAGCATCAGGTGGTGATTGTTAAGGCAGACACCGGTTCTGGAAAGTCGACGCAGCTCCCGAAATTTTTGTTAGAGTGGTTCGCAAACTCGAGTGAGAAAACGCAATCATTCAAAATTGGCGTCACGGAGCCGAGGCGCTTGGCTGCAATCTCGATTGCGGACCGCTTGCGTGAAGAACTGAAAGACGAAACGCTTGTGAGTACCAAGATTCGTTTCTGGGAACAAGGCCAGAGCGATGCTCCCATCAAGGTCATGACCGATGGTATCTTGCTGCAGGAATTCCGCCGCGACAGACTCTTTCACCAGTATTCGGCGGTCGTGATTGACGAAGCGCATGAACGCTCGCTGAATATCGACATCTTGCTTGGCATTTTCAAGACGGTTTTGCAGGCCCGCCCTGAATTCAAACTGATTGTGGCCTCGGCAACGCTCGATGCCAAGCTTTTCGAAGAATTTTACGACAACAGTTGCGTGCTCGAAGCCGAGGGCCGCATGTACCCGGTCGACATCGAGTATTATTTTGATGCCGACGGCGGTGTGCTCGGTCGCGATATTTCGGGCAAGGGTGATTCGGGCCTGATTGAAGAAGCCCGCGACGCGATTTTGGATTTGGAATCTCGCCATCGCGACCATTTGCTGTGCTTCTTGCCGACCGAACGCGACATTCAAGATTTAGCGGGGGAGCTTGCGCACGAACTGGATAGCGCAACTTTCGACGTGCTCCCGCTTTTCGGACGCATGAGTCCCGAAGAACAGCGCCGCATTTTCAAGAATTCGGGCAAGACTCGTGTAGTGCTTGCCACAAACATTGCTGAAACTTCACTCACGATTCCGGGAATTGCCTACGTGGTCGATACGGGCATGGCCCGCATCTCGCGATACAATGCGCAGTCGAGAATCCAGGGGCTCCCGGTCGAAGAAATTTCGAAGGCGAGTGCCCGGCAGCGCACAGGGCGCGCGGGGCGCGTAAAGCCTGGCGTATGTATTCGACTTTATTCGCCGGAGAATTTCGAGAAGCGAGACGAGTTTACGGAGCCGGAAATCCGGCGCAGTAATCTCGCGAATGTCGTTTTGCAATTGCGCAGCCTCGGGCTGGAACTGGAAAATTTCCCGTTCCTGCAATCGCCGCCGCATTCGGCATTCCGCGGCGCGTACAAGACGCTTTTTGAACTCGGCGCGTTGACTGCGGACAATTCCAGCGGTCATGTGACTAAGCTTGGCCGCGAAATGACGCGGCTCCCGATGGACGTTTCGCTTTCGGCTGTACTTTTGCGGGCCCGAGAATCCGGCGTTTTGCAGCCGGCGCTCATCGTCTGCTCGGCCCTTAGCATTCAGGACCCGCGCGTTGTCCCCGGCGAAGAGCCGGAACGTACCCGAATCCGCCAGCTGCACCGCAAATTTGCGGGTCACAAAAGCGATTTTCTGACTTTTGTAAGCATGTGGAATGCCTTCTGCGCCGAATGGGATGGCAAATCTTGGAACAAGCTTCGCAAATTCTGCGACAAGTTCAGCATGCATTTCTTGCGTTGTCGCGAATGGATTGATTTGTATGACCAGTTCAGCCGCATTCTCGAAGTCAAGTTCGACAAGCGTGAATGCCCGCTCGACAGTTTCCATGCCGACAACTTGCACATTGCCCTTCTTTCCGGATTCCTTGGGGGCGTTGCTCGTCGCGATATCGAAAACGGTTGCTACCGCCTAGTGAGCGGGCGCGAAACCCATGTGTTCCCGGGCAGTGACCTTTACGGCAAGAGTGTGGAATGGCTCTTTAGTGCCGAAGTTCGCGAAACGAGCCGCATCTTCTTGAACAAGGGTGCCGAAATCAAGCCCGAATGGATTATGCAGGTGGCAGAACCGTTCTGCACACGCCGCTGGTTCATGCCGACCTGGAATCAGGAACGCGGATTTGTGGAAGCGGTCGAAGAAGTAAGCTTCAGGGGCCTTGTGATCAGTCGCGGGCACCGAGTGGATTACGCTCGCGTGAATCCGGACGAATGTGCCGAAATCTTTTGGCGCGAGGCTGTGGTGCTCGGGCAAATGGCACGCCCGTTTGCCTTCATGACCCACAACGAGCGCGTGGTCGAAGACTTGCACGGGCTCGAGGCTCGCAAACGCCAATTCGGGTTGGCCCCCAGCGAAGACGCCCTGGTCGATTACTACGTGCGCATTGCCCCGCGGGTCAATTCCATCAAAACGCTTAAGGACTACATTCGCGAACATACTGACCAGTTCCTGAAATTCGACGCCAAATTCTGGCTGGACCAGAACGAAACAGGTGTCAGCTACACAGATTCGGGTTTCAGCAATCGCGCCTTCGATGCCTTGGCGAAGGGTGACAAGAAAAAGGGCCCCAAGCCGCAGGAACCGCAGCTCGGCGGTTCCCTTGAACAGTTCCGAATCGAATGTCTCGACGGTTCTAGTCGCATGGTCGTGGGCGAGATGGTCTTTGATGCGACCAAGGAATATGACGGCATTACGCTGGACCTGCCTTATGACTTGATTCCGCAGCTGACGCCTGCGAAACTGGCGCTTTCCATTCACCAATGGCGCGAATGGATGATTGAATCCATCGTGCGCGAAATGCCCAAGGCCGCTAAAAAGCAACTCGAAAATCGCCGGACTTTCATTGACGATGCTTTCTGTGACCGCCTGAAGGCGGCTCCGCACAAGTCGCCCATGGTCTCGCTGTACGAAGTCTTTGCCGGAATCAAGCAACTCGATTGCGACATTCCGACCGTGACGCCCGAAAAGGAAAATCACCTGCGCTTGCATGCCAAGATTTTCAAGACTGGCTTCCCGGAGAAATTTGCCTGCGAGATTAATCCGGAATGGGGGAGTTTCAATTTGTTTGCTGCGGTCCGCCCGATTGTGGTGACCTTCGGCATCGATTTTGCGCTGGGCGACATGCGCTTTGGCTGGCGTCTCGGCGAATCGGCCCTCATGACTCCGGCAGAATCCGCCTTCTGGCAGAACTTCCGCAAGCGGGTGGAAGGTCGCGCAAATTCCTCGGTCGACGCAACCGCGTCCGAAGCCGCCGCGCAGGCCCTCATTACCGACCGCCTGAATCTGCTCGAAACCGGCGGACTCTATTCCGACGGATTCAAGACGGCCCTGAAGGCCTGGGTGCTCAAGTCGCTTGCCGCCGACAACCTGGATGCTAACCGTTGTGTGCGCTTTACCGGCCTGGAATTTTCCCGCGGCAAGAAAATCAACGATTTCAAGAATCTCGCTGCGACCTCGCGCAGCGAAGATGACGAGGTGCGCCTCGCCCTAGTGCGTGCGACTTACGAGTCGGCCCTGCTCGGCGCCGAATCCTTCGTTGCCTATTGGGACATTCTTCGCGAATTCTCGGTCGCCATGCGCCAAGGTGGCGACCACGCCCGCGACGCCATCGCCGCTTTGACCGCGAGCCACAAGTTTATCGCCAAAATCATCGCGCTTTATTCGCCCGATAGCCCAGAAAACACGCTTTTCGAGCGAATTTCCGCCCTCGCCGGCGCGCTCGCCTCCCAAATCAGCGCTCCTGACGGCCAGAACAGCCGTACTTCCGTCGTCACGCCTCAGTCTGCGGACCGCCCAGACCTTTCGGTCAAGTCCCTCCGCGAAAAGTTCCGGCCCTTCCTCAAGGCTCGCTTCATGAAGGACCACGAGCTCAAAAACGCTCGCGACCTGCTTTCGAAAATGGAACGCCTCTCGCAAGACGACCCCGAGTATCCGGAACTCTACCTGCAGGCCAGCGCCTTGCTCGAAAGTTTTGAAGTGCTCAAGTTTAAGCGCAAGGGCGACGATTCTGAAGAAGTAATCGAAGTCGATGCCCTCGCGAAACTCAAGGGCCGCTTCGGACGACTCTAGTTCCCGCGACTCCCGTGCCCGATATTTATATTTTAAGCAAAAAGAGGTCCCCGATGCAAATTTCCGAATTCTCGACATGGCTAGACAACCTGCTTGAACCCAAGCTCTTCAAGGATTATTGCGTCGACGGACTTTGCGTCGAAGCTTCCGACAAGGTCTGCCGAATCGTTACGGGGGTCTCTTTCCGCGACCGCTTGATCGATGCTGCCATCGAAAACAAGGCCGACTGCATTATCGTCCACCACCCGAATGGCTTTTGGAAGGGCGAAAATTGCAGGCTCGTGGGCAAGTTTGGCGAGCGCATGCGCCGCCTGATGCAGAACGGAATCTCGCTTTACGGCTTCCACCTGCCGCTTGACGGCCACATGGAAGTGGGGAATAACATCTTGATAGCCAACGCTTTCGGGCTCCAAAATGTGGAAGGGTTCCTGTGGGAAGGTGAACGCACCATCGGAGTCGTGGGCGAGTTTACCGAACCTGTTTCTAGCCAATCTTTCGTGGACCAGGCGAAAACGGTGTTTGAACATGGGGTGCAGCATGCCCTGATGTACGGAAAGTCTTCTATTAAGAAGGTGGCCGTTTGCAGTGGTTCGGCAGGTGCTCCTGCCATCGAAGAAGCAATCGCCCTCGGTTGCGACGCTTTCGTGACCGGCGAAATCAAGGAAGCCGTTCCTATCGCTTGCGAAGAACTCGGCTTTAACCTGCTCAGTTGCGGTCACCACCGTACCGAAATTTTCGGTGTTCGGGCCCTCGCCGCCAAAATTCAGGCCGAACTGGGTATCCCGGCCAAGTTCATCGATATCGATAACGAAGTGTAAAAAACGCCGTTTTTACAACTTTCGTAAAATTACTTTTTTGTTCCGTTTTTAACGGATTTTTGGCGATTTTAGCCCAAAAATGGCGTTTTTGGCATGAAAAGGCCGTTGAGTGTGCCACATCACACTATTTTACATTGCCACGAAAGACCTTTTTACTATCTTTTCGCCCGTGAATTTATACAAGACAACCATACACTTCCAGAACTCCTCGAAGTCGATGACCGTGCACATGCCGGTGTTCTTGTTCAAGGCATGGCCTGTGCTTCGTGTCTTCGTTGTGATTGGTGTATTGTTGTTTATCGTCCAGATGGTCTCGACCACGATTTACGATGGCGTCCTGAACCACCAGTTGAACGAACGCCAGAAGCTCGACAAGGAAATGTCCCAGATTCAGGGGACCCTCGACTACCTGTCGAACACCACGGCTTCTTTCTTCTCCGACGAAAACCGCCTTTACGCAAGCTTTGGACTGCCGACCCAGGACAAGGGTTCCCGCGAACTCGGTACCGGAGGTTCTGTAAGCCCGAACTCCCTTTTGCTTCGCAAGACATCTCCGGTTTACGAACGCATGTCCATTTTGAATGAAACTGCCGAACGTATCCAGGGCAAGCTTGCGAACAACGACTCGTCTTTCCGTACTCTGAACAAGTTCATGGACCAGAAGCATTACATGTGGCGCTTCATTCCGTCCATTTCTCCGACTAACGGTCGCTACGCTTCCGCTTTCGGCCCCCGTATCCATCCGGTGACGGGTGAAGTCGGCAAGATGCACCAGGGTGTGGATATTGCAAACGAACGCTGGACCCCGATTTACGCCCCTGCCGATGGCGTGGTGGAAGTTGCCCAGCTGAGTTCGACCTTCGGTAACTTTGTCACGATTGACCACGGAAACGGCATTAAGACACGCTACGGTCACATGCAGCTGTCTATTGTGCAGCCGGATCAGTATGTGCATCGTTACCAGGTGATTGGTTATATGGGTAACACCGGCCGCTCTGTGGGTCCGCACCTCCATTACGAGGTCTGGGTTCATAATAGCCCTGTTAACCCGCTTGCCTATATGTTGCCCAACGAATATACCGTTGACTAACGGTGTCTGGGTAACGCCCTGCTCCTAAAATATGGCGCCGCTTGTCGGCTAAGAGCAGTAACCCCTTAGGGGTCCCATGAATCCATTTGGCGCATGTCTGCGTCTAACCGCGTTATTTGTCGCGCTTTTTGTAGGCGTGGCGTTTTCTGATATTCCAAAACTCTACTTTACCGAGGTGCACCATTGCCCCGCGGAGCCCGAACCGGAATGGGTCGAAGTCTACAACGCCTCCGACTCTCCGCAACCTCTCGAAGAATTCCGCTTTTGCAACCGGGCCAAGAATTGGCTTACGGGCAAAAACAAGCACGACTCGATTGCTCCGTTCGAAACCGTGCTTCTCACCCGCGATACGCTCCTGTTGCGCGAATACCTCGGGTTTAAGGATGTACGCCTGATTCAGTATGCCATGGGCTACCTGAACAACACGGCGGGCTCGCTTGCCATTTGCAAGGGTGACTCCATTATCGATAGCGTTGCCTGGGACAAGTCGATCGTAACCTGCCCCTCGGGGTTTAACCCGCGCACCGGCAGGGCCGAAAACACGCCGGGCTACCAAAGCGCTCGTGACTCGGACCGGAGCATTCTTTGGGGTGGGTCCGCAGACAAAGGCGAGAAAACGCAATCGGGCAACCAGGCTCCCTTTACATTCCGGCTATCGACGCGCTTGGTGCGAGTAAACAAGACTCCGCTTCGGGTTTATGTCGAAAGTGAATTCCCGGTCGCACTTCGGCTGCTAGATTCGGCCGGCCGCGAGCAGTGGAAAACAACCGTGCCAGCGCATTCCAACGCTTGGGTCAATGTGCCGCTTGACCGCCTTGTGGGTATAGGCGCTGCCTATATCGCACTCGCTTCGGGCCGCTATGAGCAATTGGTCGGATTTTTGGTGAGGCCGTAATGCGAAGGCTGATTCTTTTGATTGCTTGGCTAGCATGTATCGCTTGCGCCAAGGATTTTTTGCTGATGGAAAATCTTATGGAAAATCCGGCACAGGTGGCTGACCCGGGCTTTGAAGTCGCCTACGCCCAGGTGCCAGCGGTCTCGCTCTCGGTGGTGGGGGTAGGCGGCGAATTCGGATGGGGGCGCTCCGGCGACTATGACCGCTACCGCCTCGCTTTTTCGGGCTCGTACCTCGAAATGGATTCTTTGTACAGGCAAGTTTATTCGGAATGGGATTTCTCGGTAGCAAGTCTTTCGAAAGATTGTGTGGGCTTTGTCGCGGGAGTCGGCTACGGGCTTTCTATCGACTGGGTGCCAAAAGGGGATGACTTTGCGGGTGAATCGTGGACCAGCAATCGTTACAAGGCGGGGGCTACTTTGGTCAGAAGTCCGCTGTCGCTTTCGGCGATGTTGTCTCTTTTGAATCACGATTCGTATTTTGAATTTGATTATGCGTTGGCTCTTCGCTTTGAAGGCTCGCGCATTGGGGCGTTTGTTGAATTCGATGGTAAATCGCTCAATGTGGGTGATTACCTGAAGTTTGAGCATTTCGCAATTTATTCGGTATACCGGTTTCCGGACTTTGCCATGTCGGTCTCGATTGTGTTTTCGATTGGGAACTGGAACTTTTCGGGGGCGTACGGCAATGCCGGCTCATTATGGGATTGGTTTGGCTT
This sequence comes from Fibrobacter sp. UWB10, assembly GCF_900182935.1. Classification (NCBI taxonomy): domain Bacteria; kingdom Pseudomonadati; phylum Fibrobacterota; class Fibrobacteria; order Fibrobacterales; family Fibrobacteraceae; genus Fibrobacter; species Fibrobacter sp. UWB10. The sequence continues at coordinate 299,498 of NZ_FXUE01000003.1, forward strand.
TTCTATCTCTAAATCCATAAGAAAAAAGACTATATTATAAATATGCAGGTATCTGTAAGTATTCTCATTGCTGTATCCTTTTTCTGTTTGTTGGTCATAACAGCATTTGTGATATCTGTTCTCTTGATTAGGGATTTGCTGAGCAAGCAAAAGATTTATTCCATTTTTGCAAGCTATCTTAGCGACTTTTTGGTGATTGTCTCTAAAGAAGGGCGTTTGATCGATGCTACCCCGACCTATATTTCGGACCCGCTTTATAATTCCATTTTGCGCCAGAGGTCTTTTAAGAAGATTTTTTCGGCTTCGGAGTACAAGCGCTTTTTGGAATACGTCAAAGGCCTGGATGCTTATCCCGACATTCCGTTTGTGTTTTCGCAAGACGTGGGGGACGGTATCAACTGGTACGAAATTCGTGCAAGTATGCAAAAGCAGGGGGCCGATGTCCACATGGTGCTTTTGCTCACGAACGTGACTTTGGACGTGGAATCGAGAACCCAGCGTGA